>JBPYFQ010000276.1:0-10226 GCA_051985625.1 Solirubrobacteraceae bacterium | reverse complement strand
CCCTCGCAGGGCCTCGTCGCCTACGCCCTGTCGCGCAACGGACGGACCGTCCTGGCCACCACCGGCGGTCCTGACCCCAGCGACAGCAACGTCGTCGCCGTCCCGTACGGCGGCGGGCCGCTACGCGTGCTCGCCCGGCACGCCCGCTCGCCGAGCTGGAACGCCGGGTAGCAGCGCGCTCACGTGGAGGGCGTCGCGGTCCAGGTCGGTCACCGACGTGTGGCCGGTGAGGGCGAGCGCCACATCGATGTCGGCTCGCATCACGTCCAGGATGTGGCGCACGCCGGTCTCGCCGCGGGCTGCCACCGCCCACGCCCAGGCGCGGCCGATGAGCACCGCGCGGGCGCCGAGGGCCATCATCTTGACCACGTCGAGACCGGTGCGGATTCCGCCGTCGGCGAGCACCTCCACCTGATCGCCGACGGCGTCGGCCACCGCCGGCAGCGCCCGCGCAGTCGAGGAGACAGCATCGAGCTGGCGCCCCCCGTGGTTGGAAACGATCACGCCGTCGACGCCGGCGTCGACGGCCGCCCGCGCGTCCTCGGCGTCGAGCACGCCCTTGACGAGCAGCTTGCCGTCCCAGTTGCGCCGGATCCAGGCGACGTCATCCCAGGTGACGCTCGGATCGAACTGGCGGTTGACCCAGGATCGGAATGCCATCGGCGAGCTGGCGTCCGGCACCACCCTCTCCAGGTTGCCGAAGGTCAGCGGCCGGCCGTTGATCGGCACATCGCGCAGCCACTGGGGGTGGGCGAGGACATCAAGCCCCCGCAGCGCCTTGGCCCATGCGGTGGGATCGCCCTCGAGCGCGTTGCGCGTGTCCCGGTGGCGTGCGCCGGTGACCGCTAGGTCGATGGTGAGAACGAGCACCGGCGCGCCGACCGCGCGGGCCCGGCCCATGAGCTCCTCCGCGTAGTCCCGGTCGCGCATGACGTAGAGCTGGAACCAGGGCGGGTTGGACGTGGCGCGGGCCACCTCCTCGATGCTGCACAGAGAGACCGTCGACTCCACGAACGCGACGCCGGCGGACTCGGCCGCGCGGGCCGCCTGCACCTCGGCGCGCCGGGCCAGCATCCCGGCCAGACCGACGGGTCCGAGGATGACCGGCGTCGACAGCCTCTGGCCGAGGACAGTGACCGCCTGCTGCCGCACGGACACGTCACGCATGACCCGCTGGCGGAGCAGGAACCGGCCCAGATCGGCCACGTTGGCGCGCAGCGTCACCTCGTCGTAGGCCCCGCCGTCGACGTAGTCGAACAGTTGGCGCGGGAGCCGACGGCGGGCCAGCTCGCGGTAGTCGTGCGCGGTGGCCGGCGCCAGCCCCATCGGGCGATCAGCTCTGAACCGCACCGCGCGAGCCTATCCGGTCGCAGCGTAGGATGAGCTGTGGTGAGCGAAGAGGACCCTGACGCCCGAGAGGAGCTGCGCGCGTCCGAACAGGAGCCTGATGCTCAGGCAGCGCTGCGCGCGTCCGAACAGGAGCCTGACGCTCAGGCAGCGCTGCGCGCGTCCGACCAGGACCGGGACGAGGCGCTCCAGCTTCTGGCCGGGGCCGCGGGCGACGGCAGGCTGACGCTGGAGGAGTACTCCGAGCGGGCCGACGCGGCCCTCGGCGCGCGGACCCGCGGTGAGCTGGCGCGGGTGGTGGGCGATCTTCAGAGTGCGCCGGCCGCCCTGCCCGCGGAGGCGTCCCAGGAGATGACGGCGATCCTGTCCAGCCAGAAGCGGACCGGGCGGTGGCGGGTACCGCCGCGCCTGGCGGCGCGCTCGGTGCTCGGCGAGTGCCTGATCGAGCTTCAGGACGCGGTGCTGACCTCGCCGGTCACGACGATCGAGGCCCGGACCGTCCTAGGGTCGGTGACGATCATCGTCCCGGAGGGCGTCGAGGTGCGTCTGTCCGGCAGCGTCATCATGGGCTCGCACGACTCGCAGGTGAGCGCCGACGCCCTTCCGGGCGCTCCGGTCATCGACGTCCGCGCCCGGGCCGTGCTGGGCAGTGTCACGATCCAGCCGGCCAAGCTCACCCACTGGATCCGCGACGCGCTGCGCGAGGCCACCGACCGGCACCTCCCGCCGGGCAGCAGCCGGCCGTAGCTCTCGCCGGTCGCCTGCACGATCCTGCACGTTCATGCATGAGCGTGTAGAATCCGGCAGGAATGCTGACCGAGGAACGCCACCACCGGATCCTGGAGCACCTGAGGGTTCAGGGCCGGGTGCTCGCGTCCGACCTCGCGGGCGAGTTCGACGTCTCGCCCGACACGGTGCGGCGGGACCTGCGCGAGCTTGACGAGGCCGGGATGCTGCGGCGCGTCCACGGGGGGGCGCTGCCCCGGGCCGGCGACACCGACCCGCTGCCCGTCCGCGCCGCCCGGGCCCCGGAGGCCAAGGCGTCGATCGCTCGCCGGGCGGCGCAGATCATCGAGGACGGTCAGGTGGTCATGCTCGACGGGGGCACCACGACGCTGGAGGTGGCCCGGGCGCTCCCCGAGACCCTCCGCGCGACGGTCGTCACCAACAGCCTGCCGATCGCCCTGGCCGTGGCCGACCGGCCCCGGATCGAGGTGGTGGTGGTCGGCGGCAGCCTGCGGGGCCGCGCGGGCGTGACCGTCGGCGCCGCCGCCGTGGCCGCACTCGGCGCCGTCCGGGCCGACGTCCTGTTCCTCGGCGTGTGCGGACTGCATCCGGAGATCGGCGTCAGCGTCGAGGATCCGGAGGAGCGTGAGGGCAAGCGGGCCATGATCGCGGGATCGGCCGAGGTGGTCGGGCTGGCCGATCACGACAAGCTCGGCACGGCGCTCCCGTTCGTCGTGGCGCCGCTCACCGAACTGACGGTGCTGGTCACCGACGCCGCCGACGACGAGGCGCTGGCGCCGTATCGCGCGCTGGGGATCGAGGTCCTGCAGGCATGACGCGCGGGCGGCCGATGGAGGGCCTGTCGGCATGACGCCCCGCCGGGCGATCGCCGTGGTGTTCTTCGTCGACGGCGCGCTGTTCGCGTCGTGGGCGTCGCGGATTCCGGCGCTGGCCGCTCACGTGGGGGCGAGTAGCGCCACGCTCGGACTGGCGCTACTCGCCCCCGCTGTCGGCGCCCTGGTGGCGATGCCGGCCGTCGGCCGGTGGCTGCCCGGCCGCTCCAGCCGGACGTTCTGCCGGTTCGCAATCGCCGGTCTGGGGCTGGCGGTCGCGCTACCCGGGCTGGCCGGCTCGGTTCCGGTCCTGGGAGTGACGCTGCTCGTCGTCGGCCTGGCCAACTCCACGCTGGACGTGTCGATGAACGCGCACGGGGTCACCGTCGAGCGCCGGCTCGGCCGGCCGATCCTGTCCTCGCTGCACGCCGCGTTCTCGTTCGGGGGCTTTGCCGGGGCCGGGCTGGGCGCCCTAGCCGCCGCGGCCGGCGTTGCTCCGGCGCTGCATCTCGCCGCCGTCGGCCTGGCCTTTGGCGCCACCGGCCTCGTCGCCACCCTGTGGCTGCTTCCCCGGGATGCCGTGGCCCCCGGCGACGATGCCGGGCATCTGCACGTGCTGCGGCTGCCGGCTCGCCTGGCGCTGCTCGGCGCCGCCTGCTTCTGCGCGTTCCTGGCCGAGGGCGGAGCCGCCGACTGGAGCGCGAAGCTGGTGCGCGACGACCTGGCCGGCAGCGCCGCGCTCGGCGCCATCGCCTACGCCGCGTTCAGCCTGGCCATGGGAACCGGGCGCCTGCTCGCCGACGCCGTCTGGACCCGCTGGGGCCCGGTGCGACTGCTGCGGCGCTTCAGCCTGCTGGCCTCGGCCGGCTTTGCCGCCGCGCTCGCCGTCGGCAGCGCGCCGGTGGCCGTGGCCGGGTTCGCGGCGCTGGGGCTGGGGCTCTCGGCGGCCGCGCCCACCCTGTTTCGCTCGGCGGCGGGGCAACCCGGGGTCGCCACCGCGCCTGCGCTGGCGACGGTCAGCATGCTCGGGTACACCGGCTTTCTGGCCGGGCCGCCGATCGTCGGCGGCGTGGCGCAGCTGACCTCGCTGCGGGTGGCCTGCGGCCTGTTTGCGGTGGCCGGGCTGTTCGTGCTCGGGCTGGCCTTTGCCGCCCGCCCGTCCACCTCGAACCCGCGCGACCTCGGCGTCGCGCCCGCTGGATGAACCCGCAGGCCCTGCTCGACGCCGCCGACGCGCTCCTCGTCGACCTGGACGGGACGCTCGTCGACTCCACCGCCCCGGTCCGCCGGGCCTGGCATGAGTTCGCCTCGCGCCACGGCCTCGACCCGGACCATGTCCACCACTTCGCCCAGGGCCGGCCGTCCCGAGAGAGCGTCCGCCTGTTGGTTCCAGACGCCGACACGGCGGCGGAGGCCGAAGCGCTGGAGCGCGCCGAGGTGGGCGACGCCGACGGCATCTTCGCCCTGCCGGGCGCCGGTGAGCTGCTCAGCGGCGGCCGCCGCCTGGCGATCGTCACCTCGTGCTCGCGGGCGCTGGCGGTCGTGCGCCTGCGGGCGGCCGGGCTGCCGATCCCCCCGGTGCTGGTGTCCGCCGACGACGTCGACCGGGGCAAGCCGGACCCCACCTGTTACCGCCTCGGCGCCGACCGCCTGGAGGTCGATCCCGCGCGGTGCCTGGTGCTGGAGGACGCGCCGGCCGGCATCTCGGCCGGGCGGGGGGCGGGCGCCCGGGTGCTGGCGCTGCGCACCACCCACTCCGATGAGGACCTTCAGCAGGCCGACGCGATCATCGACGACCTGGGCGGGCTCCGTCACTGACCCGCCCGCCCCGGGTAGTTACCGGGCGGGGGCGGCGGCCGCGCGGGGGCGGGGCCGATGGCTGCGCGCGGCTCAGCGGCGGCGGAAGCGGCTGCGCGCCGAGTTGGCCGCGCCCGGGGCCTCGGACTCGGCGGCGGCGATCAGCGCGTTCAGCTCGCCGAGGTCGATCTCGACCGTGTGCGCCTCGCCCTCTATCACGCCGGCGTCGTCGCTCTCCGGGACGGCGGCGATGAATGGCCGCGGCTGCGCGGGCGGCGACGCCTGCCGGTGGCGGGGGGAGGCGACGGCGGCGTGGAAGTCGACTCGGGCGCCGGTCTCGCCCCATTCGACCAGGGCGTGACCGCGCAGACGAGAGCCGATCCAGGCGACCAGCACCATCAGTGCGCCGACGATGACCAGCGGCAGGGTCCAGACGGAGCTCGGGACGAGCACGATCGCGACCAGGAGGAGCAGGACGCCGGTGGCGGCGAGGCGCACCGGCGGCCGCGAGAGCCCCGTTCCCAACCGACTCGTCACGATCCCGATGTGGTCCAGCCACGGGCGGCGCGAGGAGACCGCGGGGGCTGAGCCGTTCACCTCGCCGGCACCTCGCGCATGGGACCCCGCCTGGTCGCCTTCCGGCCCGGCGGTGGCCGACTGCGCACGCGCGGACGCGATCTGCTCGGACAGGTCAGCGAGGCCTGGCGTTGCTTGGCCGCGAGCCTCGGGCGGCTCGGCGTTCGCGCTCACACGATGGTGGTGCCCCGGCGGGGGGTGGTCGAAACGATGGCGGTCAGAGGTCGGCCCACCTCGGCGGCCGCCGTCGCTACCGGCGCGGAGGCGGCGCCCCGGCGGCGGAGTCGGCGGCGAGCGCGCCGATGACGTTCTGCAGCCAGGCCCGTTCGTCGGCCGTCGCGCTGCGCATCCGTTGTCGGGCCCAGGTGGTCAGGTCGCGGCGGGAGCCGATCGCGGCCAGCGGGCCGGTGACGGCGTAGCGGCCGTCGGCGAGGATCCACAGGCCGCCGGGCTGGTCGCGGCGGATGCGCAACTGCTCCAGCACGGCATGCCCGCCGATCGTCCGCGGCCGCGCCATGTCTCCGTCGCGGTCGTCGTCCCAGGACCGCACCGAGAAGATCGGCCGGCGACCGGCCAGCGGGCGGGCCGGGCGCAGAGCCGGGCCGATCGGCCCGGTCTGCCAGCGGCCGACCAGGCTCCGCACCCGGGGCGCCGACTCCTCGCTGATGAGGAGGTGCAGTTCGTCGCCCGGGCGCAGGCGGGTCGAGCCCCGGGGTGGAATGGCCCGCTGTTCGCGGACGATGACGCTGACCACCGCGTCGCGGGGCAGGCCGAGGTCACGGACCCGCGCGTCGGCGATCGCGTCGTCGACGCCGACCGTGTACTCCAGCACCTCCGCGCCGAGGGCCCGGATCGTCCCGGACTCCGACAGCGGGCGGGGGAGAGCCGGCTCGGTCGTGGTCAGGCCCAGACGGCGGGCCAGCGCCTCGAACGTCGACCCCTGCACCAGCGTCGACACCAGCACGGCGAAGAACACGATGTCGAAGAACTGACGGCTGATCGGGACGTGGTCGATGACCGGGAACGTGGCCAGCACGACCGGCACCGCGCCGCGCAGGCCCGCCCAGCCGAGGATGGCGCGGTCACGCCATCCGAACGGGAACGGGAGGGTGGCGATCGCCACCGCCACCGGCCGCGCGACCACCACCAGCACCAGCGCCAGCACCGTCCCCTTGACCGCCACCGACGGCAGCTCCGACGGGGACACCAGCAGCCCCAGGCTGAGGAACATCGCCACCTGCCCCACCCAGCCGAGCCCCTGGTGGAAGCTGACGATGGTCCGCTCGGCGGGGATCGTCGCCGAGCCGACGAACAGGCCGGTCAGGTAGACGGCGAGGAAGCCGGAGCCGTGCAGCGTGTCGGCCGCCCCGTAGGCCAGCGCCGCGATCGTCAACGAGGCCACCGGGTACAGGCCGGCCGTGGCCAGTCGGGCCCGGCGCAGGGCGTAGACGGCCAGCCATCCGACCAGTACGCCGACAGCCAGGCCGATCCCCAGTTCCCGCACGAACAGGACGGCGACATTCCCGACGCCGAAGCCCGGCTCGGTCAGCGAGTCGATGAACGCCAGCACGAGCAGCACGGCGACGGGATCGTTGAGCCCCGACTCGCCCTCCAGGGTCTGGGCCAGCCGGCGGGAGAGCGTGGAGCCGCGCAGCAGCGAGAAGATGGCCGCGCCGTCGGTCGAGGACAGGATGGAGCCGAGGAGCAGCCCCTCCTTCGCCGACAGGCCGAACAGCGCCGCCGCTCCCAGCCCGGCCACGAGCGCGGTGATCACGGTCCCCAGCGTCGCCAACGAGACGGCGGGACCCAGCACCGGCCGCAGATGGATGATGCCGCTGGTCAGCCCGCCCTCGAACAGGATGAGCGCCAGGGCGATGACGCCGATCGTGCGCGCCAGCCGGTAGTCGCTGAACGAGATCCAGCCCAGCCCGCCGGAGCCGACCACCATCCCCACGCCCAGGAACAGCAGCAGGCTGGGGACGCGCAGCCGCGCCGCGATCAGCGACGCCACCAGGCCGGCCGCCAACAGCGCGCCGGCGGCCAGGATCAGCTGCCCATCCGCCATGGTGCGAACCATCGCAGCCGGGGGTGGTCCCGGTCCATCGGTTCCCGGCCCCAGTGGGGCGGTGCTGGGGGTGCAGAGCCTTCAGCCGGCCCAGGGCCCGACGCCGCCGATGCGCTCGACGGCGATGTGGGTGATGTAGCCGGGCGGCGGATCGTCCATCGGCGGGAACTTGACGTCCGGACCGAGATACACGCGCGCGAGGCTCTGGAGGAGTTCGGCAGCGCCGCCCTCGGTGATCCGGGCCCGGCCGTGGATGACGAGGTACTCACGCAGCCCCCGGCTGTTGTGGGTGTCGGCCTCGACCGACAGGGCCACCCGCGGGTCGCGCATCAGGTTGCGGACCTTGCGGTGCAGGGGGAGGTGGGCGCACACGATCTCGTCGCCGTCCAGGCCCACCCAGACCAGCGAGATCTGCGGCCGCCCGTCGGGCTCGAGCGTCACCAGATGGGCGAGGGCCGGACCCTCCAGGACGCGGCGGGCCGAGTCAGGAAGCTCCACGCGGGATGCCCTCATGCTCGGCGACGGCGACGGCGACGGCGACGGCGACGGCAGCCAGGAACCGGTACACGCGGTCAGCCTACCGGCGGCAGAGGGGGAAGGCCACGGGGGAGACGTACGGGCCGCGCCGCGGGGAAGCCGACCGGGAGGAGCACCGTGCGGTGGTCGTAGCTGAAGATGACCTGCCAGGCGTAGTAGGCCTGGTAGGCCGGCGGGTCGCGCTGCATGTGGCGGGCGTAGTCGCGCACGGCGGTGACGTAGGCGTGGCTGTTGTTGTAGTGAAACAGGGCGTCGGCCATGTCGGACGGAGCGCCGTTGGCGGCCAGGAAGCGGGCGGCGGCGAAGATGGCGGCGCGGGGATCGTCGATGCTGCCGTGGCCGTACTGCGCCCAGGTGGCCGGCATGAACTGCATCGGCCCCTGGGCTCCGGCTGAGCTAGGTCCCTGGATGCGCCCGAACTGGCTCTCCACCAGCTCGATCGCGGCCAGGTACGTCCAGGGCACGCCGTAGCGCGCCTGGGCGGAGCGGAACACGCGCCGCAGCGTGGTCGCGGGCGGCGGCGCGATGATCCGCCACGGCGGCAGGCGCCGGCGATGCTCGGCCAGCGTGGCCAGCGCGGCCGCGGCCGCCAGGTCGGTTCGCATGCTGGCTCGCGCCGGTGGGTCGGCGAGCGTCAGGGTGGCCCGGCGCTCCGCTGCCCGCTCGCGGTCCAGGATGCCCACGGCCAGCTGCTCGAACAGGGCGGCCTGGGCCAGCCGGGTCGGCGGGCTGGCCGGGCTGTCGATGATCTGCTCGGCCCGGTCCAGGCCGGACGCGAGCCCGCGGGGAGTGACCGCGGCGGCCGGGGGCGCGGCCGAGCGGCCCGAGCCGGCCGAGCGGCCCGAGCCGGCGGAGCGGCCCGAGCCGGCGGAGCGGCGCACCGGGGCCGAGCGGCCCAGCGTGGCGGAGCGACTCGCCAGGACCGAGGCCGCGGCCCCGGGGTCCCGCGCCGGACTCCGGTTACCGCCGGTGGCCAGCCACGCCGCGACCGCGGCGGCGACACAGATCGCCGCCACACCAGCGACCCCGGCAGCGGCGCGCAGCGAGCGAATGACCCCGGTGTAGCACGATCGGTCAGGCGGCGGGGCGGGTCCTAAGCGCGATGGCACCCATCGCCACCCCGCCCCCGGCGGCCAGCGACACCAGCACCCGGCCGCGCACCGGGAGCGCGCGGCCGGCGGCGAGCGTGACGGTCAGGTCCGTGGCGTCGGCCACGAGCGCCGCGACGAGCCAGGGGCGCCGGTCCGCGCCGGATGCGGCCAGCGTCCCGGCGCCGATGACCAGGTCCCGCACGCCGAGCGCCCGGGTGAGCACCTGCGCGCCGACGCGGTCGGCATCCGCGCCGATCCACGCGCGGGTGAGCAGACGCGGGCGAGCGAGCAAGCCGATCCCAACACCAACCCGGCCCACTGCCGAGGCGCGGCCGAGCACGGCAGGATCCATCAGGCCAGCCCTCCAGTGACCCGTTCGGCGGCGGCGACGATCCGGCCGGAGCGCACCAACTCGACCGTCGCCTCAATGTCCGGGGTCAGGTAGCGGTCCGGTCCCGGCCCGGGCACCACCCGGCGCACCTCGGCGAGCACGGCCCCGGTGGCGGCGGCCGGCTGGAGCGGCGCGCGCAGGTCGAGCCCGCGGGCGGCGGTGAGCAACTCCACCGCCAGCACCCGGGTCAGCCCGTCGACCGATCGGCGCAGCTTGCGCGCCGCCGACCAGCCCATCGAGACGTGGTCCTCCTGCATCGCCGAGCTGGGGATCGAGTCGACCGAGGCCGGCACGGCCAGCCGCTTGAGGTCGGACACGATCGCCGCCTGGGTGTACTGGGCGATCATCAGCCCGGAGTCGACGCCCGGGTCGTCGGCCAGGAATGGCGGCAGGCCGTGGCTGCGAGCCGGGTCGAGGAAGCGGTCGGTCCGCCGTTCGGCCATGCTCGCCACGTCGGCGGCGGCGATGGCCAGAAAGTCCAGCGCGTAGCCCACCGGGGCGCCGTGGAAGTTGCCGTTGGAGGCCACGCGGACCTCGTCCCCATCGCCCACGATGACCGGGTTGTCGATCGCCGCGCGCAGCTCGCGCTCGGCCACGAGGGTGGCGTGGGCGAGCGTGTCCCGCGCCGCCCCGGCCACGGCAGGGGCGCAGCGCAGCGAGTAGGCGTCCTGCACCCGGGTGTCCTCCGGGCCGCGGTGACTGGCCACGATCGGGCTGCCGTCGAGCAGCGCCCGGATGTTGGCTGCCGAGGCGATCTGCCCCGGCTGTCCCCGGAGCTCCTGCAGATCGGCCGCGAACACGGCGTCGGTGCCGAGCAGCGCCTCGACGCTCATGGCCGCCGTGATGTCGGCCACCGTCAGCAG
>JBPYFQ010000275.1:0-32814 GCA_051985625.1 Solirubrobacteraceae bacterium | reverse complement strand
GCGAACGGTTCGCGAGGCTGGCGCGCTACACCGACGAGCCGATCGAGGAACTACGCCTCACGCTCCGGCACCCGGACACGAGGACCGCGCGCCTGCGTTGGGTGGCCGACGCATCGCTGGTGCTGGGCGGCAGGCGGTTAGCTGCGCACGCCGCTGGGAGCGACGCGCTCCAGGCGGCGAAGCAGGCTGCCGGCCGCTTGGAGCGCCAGATGCGCCGCGTAGCGGACGCCCCCGTGGCGCTGCGCAATGACCGGCGAGCGATCCAGAGCGCGCTCGCTCACCTCGCCCCCGAGCACAAGCACCGGCCCCGGCCGAGCCTCAAGCGGCCGGACCTGCGCGACATCATCCCTCAGCGCACCCCGTATCCGCTGCCGGAGTCGACGCTCGACGCGGTTGCGGACCTCCTCGATTTGGACCTTGAGTTCCTGCTCTTTCGTCACGCACGGACGCGAGAGGATGTCGTCGTGTACCGGCGCGATGACGGACGGATCGGCTTGCTGCACCCGCCCGACAGCCCGCTCGGGGATGAGAACGACATCGTCGTCCCCGAGCCGAGTCGCTACGCGCAGCCGATTCCGCTCGCCAAGGCGCGGGACGAGATGGACGTGCTCAACCACCGCTTCCTCTATTTCATCGATGCGGCCGACGGACGCGGGAAGGTGCTGTACTTGCGCCACGACGGCGACTACGGGCTGGTCGAACCCCCGCCGTCTCGCGCCGAACCTCCGGCCTGACCAAGCATCAGCGCGGGACATCCGATCGTCCGGGCAGATGGCCCGCCTCGGACGTCTAGCCCATCGGGTTGTCTGGCTCAACCCTCTCGCCGCCGAGTCAGCGCTACAAGCCGCTCGCGCGTGGCATGCATGCTGCGCTGCCGCATGTCGACCTGTTCGTGAGCGGCCACAACCTTGCCAGCCTCCAGGCAATCGAACAGCGACTCTCGCAGGCGATCACCAACCGCCCGGGCATCTGACCTACTTCGCCTCGGCTGTCCCCAGGATGGCCAGAGGCGGTACGAAGTCGCTCGTCTTCATTGAGTGGTCCACCCCACCCAACATCGCGTTCGATCGACGCCAGCGGCGCCGCGACCGTCATCTTGGATGAGGTCTGGCGCAGGCGGGACGCCGACTACCGGCTTCCGATCCCAGACGATTCAAAGCAGAACTCCGGCCGCCGGCCGGCGGGGTGACTCGTCCGGTACGCCCTTCTCCGGTGTGATATTTCGTTGGTGCACATGGACGCGCCAAAGGTTGCCCGCTCGGCATGGCTGATCGCCGTGCGTGCGCACGCGCGGGCCGCGCGTGCGCACGAATCGACAGCGGTGCTGTTCGACCGCGTCGGCGACCCAGGCCTTGCCCAGAAGGAGCGTGATTGCGCTGTCCGCGCGCGGGAGTCGCTCGAAGCAGCCCTGGCGGCTCACCCAGAGTGGGCCGCAGACGCTCGACGCGTCTTGGGGGCCGACCTAGGTAGCGATCGACCCGATTGACCCAGCCGCCGCGTCGCGCCTCAAGCCCCGCCCGCTCGATTGTGCATGAGATGACTTCAGCGCCCGGATCCTCGACCGCGACCCTTCCGACGCCACCAGGCCCGCAGCGTCTCACACGACAACACTCGGCGCCGGCGTGGCCGCCGCGCAGGTCTCGTATAGAAGGTCGACTTATTTCTCTAGTAACCGGTACATAGGCGTCTCCGCGAACCCGCGGCGGTAGGAGATTGGGCCCCGTGTGGCAGGTTTCTCGCACCGGAATGTGGCATGGTAAGCTGCCGCATGTTGGTTGTCTACTAGACGGCGTTCGAAGAGTTCGAATCGTGGGTAGGCCGGGCGTGGCACGAGACCGTAACCGCGACCCGCAGGCGAGCGGAACTTCGCCACGGCACTCGCGGAAGCCCGTGTAACCCCAGTCTGCCCTGGCGTCTCTTTCGGGACGTCGCCCTTCCTACATCGGAGTCTCAGCAAGGATGCGACCGAAGTTCTCACCGCCATGCCTCAGTTCACGAGGACCACCGCTCGCCACACCGTGACCGACGGCTGAGCGTCTGCTTGTCGGTCGAGTCAGTGGACCGGTCTCCATAACCGTCACTGAGGGGTCACTACCCGCTCCTCGGTTTGTCGTGCAAATCGTGTTACTTGTATCTAGGAGCGCTTGTGAAGCCTCGTCATTTGGGCAGCCTCAGGCTTGCCATTCTTGCCGTCCTCATTGTCATTCCCGCTGTTCTCGTATTGACCTTTGCCGGCGTTGGCGCGTTAGCGGGCCGCGACGTTTCGCAGGCCACCGCTAGCAGCCTCACGACAGCGTCTGGCCCGTCGGTTCCCGCTGCGCCGATGGGCGTCGCGACCCCCACAGGTGGCTGGTCGGTGGAGTACGGTGACGCGTTCGGCTCGTGTCTGACCAGCGCGGCCACCAAGTGCTCGCTCGGCGGGACCCGTCAGGACAACACGCTCGGCTCGGTCATCACGCAGTGCGGGTCTGGTTGCACCAACCGGATCGCGGCGCAGGAGCCCGGCCAGGTCAACGTGTCAAGCAGCGGGCTGGAGGAGCGGTGCGACTCGAAATCGGTCGTCCCCAACTCGTGGGGGACGCCGTACACGTGCGCGGGGGTCAGAGGCTGGACGTCCGCCCAGGACTCCCGGGTGACCGGCGCGACCAACCCGTTCCAGTGGCAGTTCGGACCCAACCGGCATTTCGTCCTGCAGTACTCATGGAAGCTCCCCAGCAATCAGGGGACGATGGACGATCCGGCGACATGGTCGATCGGAACCGGCTGGGCGTGGGAGATCGACTTCCCGGAGTGCTGGGGGTTCGGAAGCCCAGCCGGCCAGAGCAACGCGTGGGTCGGGAAGAGCTGCGGCTTCGTGTCGGTCCCGAAGGACACCGGCGGCAGCACCAGCCAGCCGTGGTTCCCGCTGAAGTTCGACCCGTCGGCCGCGTTCCACACATGGACGCTGGACTTCAACGACAACGCGTCCGGAACGCTCACCGTCACGACGTACCTCGACGGGGTCCCGCAGAACACCAGCTCCTACGCCAATTTCAACACAACGGTCGGCGGCTGGATTCTGGATAACCAGATGCGGCTCAACAAGACCTGCAACTGCGACACCGGCAAGTTCCCCGCGGGCGGGAACGTCGAGACCTGGCGCTACATCGCCGTCTACGAGCCAACATCAGCCAAGGGTGCCGGTGTCACGCACCCCGGGATTGCCCCGGGCACGAGCGTCGGATGAAGCGACGGGCGGTCGCGCGGCCCCGCCATAGGGGGCCGCGCGGCCGGCTTCGAGATCTACTTCACGACCCGCACCAGGCGGAGCATCCCCAGCTGGCTGTGCTCACGGCCATCCTGGGTGTTCATGAAGCACGCCTGGATGTACAGCCCCGGCTTGGTGTGCAGGACCTGCTGCTGGAGTGCGCCCGGCGATGCCGGACCGAGCAGGCTGACGAACGGGCCGCTGACGAGCCTCTGGGCCCGCCGGTCCTTGCCGGCACGCAGCAGGGCCATGACCTTGTGGGCGGTCGCTCGGTTGCGAACGCCGATCAGGTCGATCATGTGGACCAGCCAGCCCCCGTTGACGGCGCGCACCATCGTCCCGTTGTGCAGCACCTTCGGCCCCTTGAACCGGAACTCGATCGAGGTCTCGGTGGCCTTGGCCGCCGGCAGTGCGGCGGGCGACGAGGACCGCGTCACCGTGAACGGCGCGAACGCGGGCGCGTTGCCGGTGACGTTGAGCGCCACGTAGCTACCGGGGGTGAGGATCGTCTGGACCGTACCCGGCGCACCGGCGTCGACGATCAGCGCGCCGTAAGGAGTGAGCGCGTTGATGTCGCCGTGGTGGCTCTGCACGGCGCCCGCTGCCTGCTGGATTGACGCACCGGGGTTGAGACGGACGAGGGCGAACTGGCCGTGACCGGACCCGACGACGCTGACCGCGCCGGAGACCGTGCTTCCCGAGACCGACACGGACTTGGTGCCCGTGAGGGTGACAGTCAGGGTGGGCAGTGACGCGGCCCCGCTGGCACCCCCGGCAAACGCCAGGGCGCCGGCGACCACCAGCGCAGACACCATCGCCAGCGGCGATGCATATCGCTTGGACATCCTTACTGAACCTCCACCTGTTGATTGATGAGCCTGACCTACCCCGGCAGCTTCGGCCGGACATCGTCGTCGCGAGTCGTCAGATCGGCGGGCGAGATCGCCACTCCAAGGGTGATTCGGGCGTACGGCACCCGGGCCCGCTCGTTGACCTCCGCCACAGCGTCGACGTTCTCGCTGTCAAAGCGACAGAAGCACGCCTCCTCGAGTGGCAGGAAGAGCGAGCCGCGGTAACGGATCGCGGTTCCCGCCAAGGACAGCTCTTCACACGCGACCCGTGCCCGCTCCAGGCCCGTGCGGACCTCGGCTTCCGCAAGTCCCGGAAGGTAACGCTCAACGAGATAGGAATTCACAGCGGGGCGAGGCTATGAGCGCCTCGCCCCGCAATCAACCAGTGAAACCCCCGGATTTGATAACGGTAGCTTCCGGTGATGCCACCGGTGTCGCCTCCGGCCTGTCGCCGCCGAGGGCTCTCGCCAGCCCCGTGCGCGAGCGCACGCCGAGCTTGCGGTACACCTTCGACAGGTTCCACTCGACGGTCTTGGCGCTGAGGTGGAGGGTCTCCGCCACCTCCCGGTTCGTCTGACCGTCGGCGACGAGCCGCGCAATCGCAGACTCCGTCGCACTGAGCGTGCCCTCGGGAGCCGGCCGACGGCCGCCGATCCGCCCCAACTCGCACCGAGCCCGCTCGGCCCAGAGCTGGGCGCCGGCCTCCTCGAACCTGGCCAGGGCCTGCCCCAGCACCTCGGACGCCGCGCTCTTGCTGCGCCGACGGCGCAGGACGGTGCCGAACGCCAACAGGGTGCGGGCGTGATCCAGCGGGCGATCCTGGCGCTGGTGCTCGGCCAGCGCACGGTCAAAGGCGGCCTCGGCGGCCGCGTCGTCGCCTTCCGTGTCCGCGATCAGGCCGTCGCAGCGCGCGGCGAGCGCCAGCACCCAGGGGCGGCCCAGCCTGCGGGCGATGCGCCGATGCTCAGCCGCGGCCGTCGCGGCCGCGGCCGGCTCACCCGCGGCCAGGAGGGCCTCGACCAGATCGGCCAGGATGGGGAACCGCCCGAGCGACTCGACTCCCCCGGCGTCGGCCAGTCCCCAGGCCCGCCGCAGCGCGGCCACAGCCGCCGCCGGCTCCTGTTCAGACAGCGCCGCCGCCCCGAGCGCGGTCAGGTTGCCAATGATGTACAGACGGTGTCCGGTCCGCTCGGCGAGGGCCAGTCCCTCGCGGGCGGCGGCCCGGGCCTCGTCCATGCGGCCCAGCCAGGTGCTGGCCGCCGCCACCGGCCACAGCGCGCCAGCCCGCTGCGCGTCCTGCTCGGATGAGACCGCCAGCTCGAGGTAGCGCTGGGCCAGCTCCCATCCGCGCCGGGGCCGTCCCAAGAGCGTTTCAACCGAGCTGAGGTACGCGAGCGCATGCATGTCGAGCCATGGATTCCCGCTTTCGGCGGCCGCGCGGTGCATCGCCCACAACGGCGGCGCCGCTCGCTCGGCCTCGCCGGCCCACAGGAGGACGACCCCCTCGAGCGCCGCCGGCGCGGTCTCCGACCACACCCATGGCCGAACATCGGCCCCGTCACGTCCGCCCAGCGCCCGGTCGAGCAATCCGGGATGCAGAGGCAGTCCGCGCGCCGCGGTGACGAGCGACAGCGTGGCGGCGGCCGTCGCCTCCGCAGCCGGATCGACCCCCTCCACCAGTCGCAGCATCGCACGGGCGTGGCGCGACGCCTCGCGAGCCTGAGCACGTAAGAGCGCGAGCCAGGTCAGCTTCTGGTGCAGATCGGCGCGCAGGTCCGGCGGAGCCCCCGGCTCGCGGAGCCCTCGCCGATAGAGCGCCACGGCCGCGTCGGTGCCCTCGGTATCCCCGGCGACGGTCCCCAGCAGTCCGAAGGCGCGAACGCGAACATCCGGGTCGGCCTCGGACCTCAGGACCTCATGCGCCCGGTCGGTCGCCAGGCCGGAATTGCCGGCGCGATGGTGATGCTCGGCGGCCGTCAGTATCCGACGGGTCCGCTGCGGCCCGCCCGGTGTGATCCGGGCCGCCAAGTCGCTGAGCTCAGCGGCGGACTGCGCCGCGCCCCGCCGGGCGCCGAGGCGGGCGGCCCGGTCAAGCTCGAAGGCGACCTCGGCGTCGAAGGCGGTCGTCCCCAGCGCGAGATGGCGGGCTCGCTCCTCAAGGTCATCGACCACCGTGGCCAGCCGCGCGTGTGTCTGGCGGCGTTCGGCCAGCGGTGCGCTCTCGTAGTGCACCGAGGCGAACAACGGGTGGGTGAAGCGGATGCGCTCCCCCGAAAGCTGGATCACGCCTGCCAACAGCGCCTCATCGAGCGCACGGTCGGAGTCCTCGTCCAAGCAGGCCAGCTGCGCGCGCACCGGCCGGGCCAGCGCCGCCGCCGCCAGCAACGTGCTTCGCGTGTGCGGCGAGAGCCGGGCAAAACGCTGGATCACGAGGTTGCGGACGTTTCCGGGCACGGGCAGCGGCTCGTCAGGCGCCGGGTCGACGCCCCGCACGATCAGCTCCCGCCCGATCTCCAGCGCAAACAACGGGTTTCCTCGGGTCAGCTCATACAGGCGGTGGAGCACAGGGCGGCGCAGCTCCATCCCGAGCCGGCGCAGGAGCAACTCGTGAATGCCCCCCAGGCTGAGCGAGCTGACATGGATACGGTCCACCCGCTCGCCGTCGAGCGCCTCGGTCACGTCGAGTGTCCCGGGCAACTGCGCCTCCGCCCGGCGCGTCGCCACCACCACGACCGTCTCGGTGCGCACCCGCCGCAGCGCGAATCGCAGGGCGGGCGCCGACGCCGCGTCCACCCACTGCACGTCATCGATGGCGATGACGATTGGTGTCTCGGCGGCCAGTGCCCGGAGGGCCGTGAGCGTCGCCACGCCGATCATCCGCTCGTCCACCAAGCCCCGGCCGTCGCCACGGCGCAGGAGCGCAACCTCCAGTGCCTCGCGCTGGGGCGCGGGCAGGGCCGACAGAACCTCCTCGATTCCCGGCTCCAGCAGGTCGGCCAGCGCCGTGAACGCCAGGTGGGACTCCGAGCGGGTGGGCGCGCTCACCAGCGTCCGCCACCCCCGCTGCGGGGCGTCCTCCACGACGTGACGCCACAGCGCCGTCTTCCCGACACCGGGCTCCCCATCCAAGACCACGGCGCGCACGCCGGGGGCGGCCTGCTCAAGCATCGTCAGCAGAGCCCCCAGTTCGCGATCACGCCCAATCAGCTGTTCAGTCGTCAGCACCGACCCCCTCAATTGCCCCCATTCCAGTCCGTTAGGCATCAAAGCATACGAGGTCCCGGTGTCGCTGTCATGGATTCCCGTTCCCGCGAATGCCGAGAGACGCAGAAGCACGGCGTCGAACCGCCGTCGGGCTAACGCCGCGCCGTGATCCTTGGATCGACGACCAGCCTCAGGAAGAAATGTCCCGGGTCTGACGTCAGGGGTACTAGTGGCTGAATTTTCGGGTTCGTGGCGCGCCTCTGCGGAGCCGTGTCCGAGCGGCTATGTGATCGGATGGTTCGAGTGAATTCACCAGGTGACACTCCAGTGCCTGCCTCGCCAGGCGGGAGAGCTAAGAGTCGGCGCCGCCGTGGCGGACGAGGTGAGCGTCGCGCAAGGGGTCCGTGACCCGCTGCTCGGAGGAGCGTTTGACCGAATCGTAATTCGACACGAATGGAGCAGACCATGAGCAGCAAAGTCACCTCGTCTTTGCGACGGGAGACGACGGGGTCAAATCGAACCGAGCGGGTGTCCGAACGGGCTGAGGGCCCAGCATGGTCGTTGAGCAGTCGTCGCTCGTTTCTGGCCGGGGCAGGCGCCGCGGCGCTTGGGGCCGGGATGTTCGCCGATGTACCGCTGGCCTCCGCCCGGCGCCGGCTCTCCGCGGGGGATGAGGCGCTTCTGCGGTTTCCAGCGGCGCTTGAGACCATCGAAGCGGATTTCTGGCAGCAGTACAACGAGCTCGGCGGCGTGCAGGACCGCGAGGTGCCCGGGGGTAGTGGAAGTCCGGAGTACACGGCAGCACTGTCGGTGTTGGACGCGGACATGGCGCAGTACGTCCATGACAACACTGATGACGAGATCACTCACTTCATGTTCCTCAACGCCTACCTCGAAGCGCGGGGCGGGCAACCGGTTGACCTCGAGCCGTTCCGCACGCTGCCCAGCAGCACGGCGACGGGGGCTCAGCAGATACCTCGGCTGACGAACCTGATGCGGCTGACGGTCGACACGAGTTGGTGGACTCGCTATCGGAGCAGCACCGGGAACCCTGACTTGGGCGACACGTTTCCGCAGGCCGTACCCGACCTGTTCGCCGGGGAGTTTCCGGCAATCCCGAGAAGCGATGCCGACCTCAAGCCCGCTAAGCACCTCCAGGCGATCGCAAACACGGCCGGCTTTCACTTCGCGACGATCGAGCAGGGCGGCACGAGCCTCTACCCGTCGCTGGCCCAGAGGGCCAGTGATCCGGAGGTGCTGCGGGTGCTGCTCAGCATCGGGCCGACCGAGACGATGCATTTTCAGACTTGGAGCGACAAGGCCGGCAACGCGCCGGCCCTCACCGATCCGACGAACGGGCTCACGTTCCCCGATCTCAACTCCCCGCCGTTTGGCGGAGAGCAGTTTCAGACCAATTTGATCATGCCCGAGCCGACGTTCTTCCTGAGTCGTAAGTTCCCGCCCGTCTCGATCATCCGTCCGACCGAGACCAAGGGCGCCGCGATGGGTGCGTTGAAGTTCTTGACCGACGACGGACTATTCCGAGGTCAATCACGGGCGTTCTTCGATTTCATGACCGACCTCGCGCGCCAGGCCGATGCAGCACGCAGACGGCACTCCTGACGGCTGAGAGGGCATCCAGCCGCCGCGACGACGACCGCGGCCGCCACGGTCGCCTTCGGCGGTCGATCACCGAGACGGCCGCACGCACGGAACCGCAGGACCTCGGGATGCCGACTAGGCGGGAGTCGGCTCCCGGCCTGCGCCCTGCGCCGGTTGGGGCTTGTCCGCGGCCGGCTCTGCTAGGCCACGAGAGCGGGTACGTTGAGGTCGCGGCTGGTTTCGCCCGAACGCCGGCCCTCGTGTACGTACTCCGGCTGCGCTCGGGATTCCAGGTCGTCGAGGATCTCGACCACGATCGCGAAGCGCTCGGCGGCGACCTCGTGGTATTGGGCGCGGGTGATCTGGCCGCGGTCGCGCTGGATGCGGGCATACACCAGTGCCCTCCGCTGCGCGGCTCGCGCCGCCTCAATCCCCTCCGACGGACTGTCATAGGTCGTCTCAAGGCGGGTGAGCCGGGCGATCAGCAACTCGGTGTTGGTCACGATCAGGTCCTGGGCGCGAGCAAGGCTCTGTTCGACCTGGGCCAGCCACTCATCGCCGCGCTGCAGGTAAACGTCTGCCCGCTGGCGGGCCTCGTGCGCACGTTGGCGGGCGGCCTTGGCTCTGGCCACCGCCTGCTCCTGGCGGGCGGGAGATGGCACCGTCCTAGCGTACTCCCTCGATGGCCTGCGATCCAGCGGGGCGATGCCGGTCGTGCTGTCCGCGGCGTGACAGAATTGCGAAACGATGGAGGGCGACAGGACGAGGATTCCCGATGACCGCGTCCGTGCCGCCAAGGAACGCTCCCGGCAAAACACCGAACATCTCGCTGATGTCCTGCGGCGGGTTTCCGAGACGTTCGAGCAGTCGGCGAGGCTCGCCGAGCAACACGCGCGGCGGCGTGACCAGGCCGGGCATCCCGCCAGCGCCGCCAGCGAGCAGAACGTGGCCGACCGTGCCCGCGCGGCTGCCCAGCGGGCCCGTTCCCATGCTGAGGATCTAGCCAAACGAGCCCAAGACAGAGACGGCGGCCGGTAAACCTCGCCTACCATGACGTGGTCCTAGAGAATGCCGAGCAGAATCCAGAAAAAGGTCACAGCTTCACAGTCCCTTGAGTTGAGTTCGAGTGCCGGCCCAGCTGGGCAGGGACTCATCGCGCTGGGAAGACTGCAGGCGCAGTATCACCGGGGTGATTGCTCATGTTCCCGCCCCTCTGATCGGAGCGCTGGAGGCGTCGTAGGCCGACCGCAGTGGACATCGCAGCCCGCTCCGGTCGCCGGCTGAATGCGCGGTACGATGAAAGTTGCGGATGGAAGCAAGCGAGGGCCTTGTCGAGCATGAGCGCTAATCAGAGCGAGCAGTCGACTCAAGTCAACGAGGGTGGAGATCATCGCCGGCTCGATCAGTTGATGGATAGTGCTTACGAGCGGGAGCGGAGAGCTGAGGAGCGCGAAGCGATCGCCAGCCGGCGGGAGCGGGTGGCTGAGGAGCGCGAAACGCTGGCGACACAGCGCGAGCGCGCCACTAATCGGCTCCAGCTTGAGCAGCGGTTCGTCGAACAGGGCCGGCGGTATCTGACCGCGCGGAAAACCGCTGCCGACAAGCGCGAGTACCTGGCGAACCAGCGGGAGCGGATTGCCGACGAGCGCGAGCGCCTCGCCGACGAGCGGGAGCGCGCCGCCGATGAGCGTGAGCGGCTCGCGGATCTGCGCGACGGGCTCGCCGTCGAACCCGATCCGAAACACAGCGCACGGGCCGAAGCGCGGGCAGAGCGGGAGCGCCAGGGCGCGCGCAGGGAGCAGGCCCAGATCGACCGAGAGATAGCAGCCGGTGAGCGCGATCAGGCCGGACAAGGAGAGTAAGCGCGCCAAACGGCGCGCGTAGGATCCAGCGCGTGAATCCAACCAGGCGCGGCGTGGTGGACGCCATGACGGGCATGACGCCGGTGCAGTTCGCCCGCCGGGCTCCGGGGGCCCTCCTGCGCCGGACGCGGTCGAGAGCGCGGTCCTCAGGGCTGGGCCGCGTGGCCCGGACGTCGCTGGCTGTCGTGCCGCGGCAGCGATTGGCCTATTCATGGTGTGAGGTGAGGAGGGGCGGCTCCGTCCGGACATGGGTGCTCGACGAGACTCGCCGGCCGGTCACCGTCCGGTGCGGGACGCGGGATCGGGACATCCTGCGGGAGATCTTCGTCGACCAGGCATATGCCGCTCCACCGGAGGTCGACGAGATCCTGAAGCTGCCCAAGGAGCCGAGGATCGTCGATCTGGGCGCCAACATCGGGCTGTTCGGTCTCTGGATGCTGAGCCGGTGGCCCTCGGCTCGAATCCACAGCTTCGAGCCGGATCCCGACAACCTGGAAATCCTCGACCGCAACATCGCTGACGCGCGGATTGGATCGAGATGGATCGTGGCCCGGGCGTGCGCAGCGCCCGCCGACGGGCGCGTCCATTTCCTCGCCGGGCAGCAAGCCGATTCGCGGACCGTCTACGCCGCCGATCCAACGTCTGACGTCCTCGAGGTTCCTGCGGTCGATGTCTTCCCGCACCTCCAGAATGCCGAGCTGCTCAAGATCGACATCGAAGGAGGTGAATGGCCGCTCCTCGCCGATGCACGGTTTCGTGACCTCGGCGTGCCGGCGATCGTGCTCGAGGAGCACGCCTACAACTGCCCTCACCCCGGCGAGAGCAGCGAAACGGCCCGGCGGCTGCTCGAGGGCTGCGGATATACGGTAGTCGAGACCCATCGCCACCCGGTCGGGCGCGGCCTGCTCTGGGCGTGGCGGGCGACTTAACCAAACCGCTGTGAACGGGCAACCCGGCGGGCCACGCCCCATGCCTACGGTACGAGGCGTTCCCATTCGCAGCGGCGCGCGGACCGAGCGCGGGCCCGGTCAGCGGCGGCGATCGCCGCTGCGGGCCGGGCAGTCGGTTGGGGGCAATACGAACGCCAACTGGAAACCGAGATGCTCGCGCTCACGATCAGGATTTCGCGCCCCGATCCGGCCGGCGTGGGCCTGACGGTCGATCCGGCGGCGCTCCTGCGCGGCGGCTCCGCCTGGCGGCTGCCTCGCCCTCGTGTGTTGGCGGCGATCCTAGCCGGCTCCGTCGGCGTGGCCATCGTCGTCGCGCTGCTCACGCTGCCCCCGCTGGGCGGGCATCGGGCCATGCCACCGGCACGGCCGGTCGCTGGGACGGACACGCACCGGAGCGCCTGCGCGGCCGGTTCCCGCCCAGCCGGCACCGGACGTTCTGCGTCCGGCGTGCGCGCGCAGCAGTTCGCGCTCGGCGGCGTGCTCGAGACCGCGCTTCGCGCGGCGCGTATTCGCACTCACGCCCCTGCGGCGACCGCGGCGGTCGTGGTGTGCGGCCGAGTGGTGTGGGCCGACGCGAACGGTGTGCTCGCTCTGGGCTCCCAGCGCCCGGCGACCAACGGCTCCCTCTTCATCCTCAACAGCGCCGCCAAGACCTTCGTGGCCACGATGGTCATGCAGGAGATTCAGGCGGGTCGTCTGTCGCTGGACACGAGGTTGTGGCAGTTCTATCCATCGCTTCCGAACGCCCGTCAGATCTCGGTGCGGATGCTGCTCAACATGACCAGTGGGCTCCCGGACTACCTCCACAACCAGCGGATTGAATGGATGATGGACCACCGGCCTCGCCACCACTGGACAGTCGATCAGGTGTTGACGGGGCTGGGCAGCGGACTGGGGACCCCGAGGTTTCGCCCGGGAAGCAGATTCCAGTACTCGGACACCAACTACATCGTGCTCGGTGGGATTCTGGAGCGGATCACTCATACCTCAATCGAACGCGACTTGCAGCAGTTGATCGCCAGACCGCTCGGGATCACCTCCTCGACGTTCGTTCCCACTCCATCGGCTGAGGCCGTTATGGCCCACCCCTACCTGCGCTACCGGAACGGCTCGCTCAGCAGTCGATGGATCCCTGGTCTCGGCGTGTCGAGCGCCGTGTGGGGGCCGGTGTTCACCGATGGCGGCCTGGCCTCGAGTTCGCTTGACCTGGCCCGGTTCGCCAACGCTCTACTGGGCGGCCGGCTGGTGAGCACGACCGCGGTCAGACAGATGAGCCACATCGGCCGCGGCGACTACGGCTTCGGTCTCCGGCGCCGGTCGTTCGACGGTCGGCTCTGGCTGGGACATCGCGGCTACTTCGGCGGCTTCGAAGCGGAGGACTGGACCGACCCGACACGGCAGCTCACGATCGCGGTGGCCACCAACCTCCAGGTCGACGGCAGCGGGCCGACCTCCACCCCCGTCTGGTGGGCGATCGCGCGGGCGTATGACCGCCAGAACCCGAGCACCGGCCAGGGGCCGTTCGCTCAGGCCGGGTGACGATGCGCCCATCATGACCGCGTTGTGGAGCCGATCACCCGGCAGCGCGGATTGATTCGTGCCCGCACGAGCTCGGCTCGAACCGGGCTGGACGCACCCGTGATGTAGTAGATGCTCGTAGAGTCGATGGTCAGCAGCGACGCCTGAGGGGGCAGCCGAAGAGCGGCACGCCGCTGACCGCTGACCGGATCCCCGCAGTAGTTGCGCTGTGCGCCGCCGTCGGTCTGGGTGACCCACAGGACGCCGGCGATGAGCCGGGCCACCACGCCGTGGCCCTCAATCCGCGGCGGCCCGGATTCCCCAGGATGGGGCTGTGCGCCGGGGAATGCCGTCGGCCGCAGCGTGCCGAGGCCGAGGCGCTCGACCGCGGCCATCATCCCGCCGGCCTCGCTGATCCAGACCCCGCCGCCGAAGATCCCGCCAACGTAGGGCTTCGTCACCCCGTCGAAGACCGGCGATTGTGCGATCAGCGCACCCGTGACCGGGTTGCGGCGCTGCACACGCGCGCGCTCGTGTCCCTCACTGACGATCAGCACACGCCCGGCGGCGTCGGCGGCGACGTCGATCCCTTGGGCACCCCGCACCGAGACCTGCCCAGCGACGGCGCCGGTGGCCGGCGAGACGCGGTCGAGCCGGTCGGAATTCGCCACCCATAGCCAGCCGCCCGCGAGCGCCATCGTGCCCACGATCCCGTCGTTATGGCCCGAGCCAGGCAGAAGTTCCCGCCGGCGAACGGCGAGCGAGTCCGGGTCAAGCCCCCACAGCCACGACATCGGCCCCCGCGTTGTCGCGACCCATACCACCCCATCGGCGAGCACAGCCTGGTCGAATGCGCTGCCGAGCCGGCGGACGGCCCGGACGTGGCCGGTAGCGGGATCGACCCGCATCAGCTCGCTGCGCACTGTGTCTCCTGGAGGGGTCACCTGCTGGGCGATGTACAGCGAACCACCTGCCGCATACGCCTGCGGGTTCTCCAAGCGTCGGAGCAGGACCCGGCGCACGCCGAACGACGCCGACACCAGTGCCGATGGCGAAGCCGCGACCGAGGAACCGGCGTCCGAAGCCGACACGCGTGACGGAAGCGAGGAACCACAGCCGGCCAGCCCAATCAGACACAGCAGCACAGCGGCCCGCACACGTCGCCTCCCGAACCGCCTGTGGACACGCATCAGTCGGCCTTCGGCGGCGTGACCCCACCCAGCACCTCAGCCATCGCCTCCGCCCGATTATGCGCGCCCAGCTTGCGCAGGATGTGCTTGACGTGCGTCTTGAGGGTCGTGTAGCTGATCTCGAGTTCCTCGGCGATCGTCTCGTAGCTCTTGCCGGATACCAGTTGCGCGAGCACGTCGCGCTCGCGCCGCGTAAATCTGGGGTCGGCCGCGTACGGGGCGACCGGCGCGTGTTGGCGCGCGCCGAGCGAATACCAGAACTCGAACCACCCGTGGCATCGCTGCAGGGTTGCCAGCTCGCTGGGCGACAGCCTGGGGGCTCGCAGTCGGCGTACCAGGCTGAGCCCCGCCACGATCCGATCACCCTCCCGGAAGTACACGTTCGCCGCCGGCAGGATTTCGAACTTCTTGGCCAGCCCTTCGGCATACCAAGTGGCCTCTGGGACGTCTCGCAGGGTGGCGATATTGATGGCTCTGTCCGGCAGTCGGCAGGGCGCGAAGGGATCGCGTGACCGGTGCAGTGTCGCGTAGGTGGCCAGGCCCTCGTCGGCGGTGAGCGGGAACGCATCGCTGACTTTCGCGACGATTGGGTCGGACGCGTACTTCTCCCCCTCCTCGTTGACGGTGTAGAACATCGCGATGTGCATAGGCACCAGCCACGTGAGCTGATCGAGGATCGTCGCCATAACCCGGATGCGCAGATCGTCGCTGGCCAGCGCCTCCGAGACGGGGATGGCGGACCGCGGCACGCCCTCCGTCAGCCGCCGAGCCGCGTCGTCGTCGCGTCCGGCTGGTGCACCGCTCATGCTTCCCACGGGTTTCCACCGAGGAACCGGACGGGGTCCGCCTGGGCCGTGGCGGTCTGAAGCATCGTCACGTGCATCGGCAATCACGTCAGTTGGTAGAGAATCCCCCATCGCCGTGGAGCCGGGGCGATCGCGCCAATTCGACGCGAAGATCGTATCAATCGTCGCGAAGAGCAAAAGGAGAAGACCCTGGCCCCGGTTGGTCGAAGTGCGCGGGCCGTCGGCGCGGGCGTGGGTAGGGTGTCGACCAGGATGAGCCAGGAGATCAACAACCCGCTGTTCGCTCGCTTCTTTCATCGCTTTTGCGGGCGCGACCGCGGCGCCGGGGAGCGGGAGCTACGCCGTGAGCTGCTCGCCGGCGCGCGCGGCCGGGTGATCGAGGTCGGCGCCGGTAACGGCATCAACTTCGAGCACTATCCGCCGAGCGTGGGCGAGCTGGTCGCAGTGGAGCCCGAGCCGTACCTGCGCGCCCAGGCCGAGAAGGCGGCGCGGACCGCTCCGGTGCCGACGCGGGTGACGGCAGGCACCGCCGCCGCGCTTGAGCTCGAGGCCGGCTCGGCTGACGTGCTCGTCGTCTGCGGCGTTCTGTGCTCTGTGCCGGACCAGGCCGCGGCGCTGGCCGAATTTCGCCGCGTCCTGGGCCCGGGCGGCGAGCTCCGCTTCTATGAGCATGTCCGCTCGCGCCGGGCCGGGTTCGCCCGCTGGCAGCGACTGGTCGACGGCCTCTGGTCGCGGATGATGGGCGGCTGCCACACCGATCGCGACACGCTGGCGGCGATCACCGACGCCGGTTTCGCGCTCGAGCGCTGCCGGGGCTTCGGCTTCCCTCCCCGCGCGATCTGCTACCCAGTGGCGCCGCGAATTCTCGGGGTGGCTCGCGCGGGGTGAGCGCTCGTGCGGCCAGGCCCACTGCAGGAGCGTCGGCGGCTCCTCCTCGCCGGAGAACAGGTCGCCGTCCTCCCTCGGCGGTGGACCGCGAAGCCTGTCGTGCCAACATCTGTGCGGCCGTGGATTTGGACGATGAGAACTTCGAGGAGGTCCGGCACGGACTTGAAGCGCAAGCGGGCCGGGCGGACGAACGAGATCGCATCGCCGAGGAACGGGATCGCATCTCAGAGGAGCGCGAGCGCATCGCCGACGAACGCGAGCGACGCGCCGACGAACGCGACCGGCTTCTCGACGAGCGTGAGCGCGTTCTCGACGAGCGCGAGCAGCGGCTCTACGACGACCGATCGCCCGGCTCAAGCGACTTGCTGCGTCGGAGCCATGAGGCGCTCATCCGCGCGCGGCAGGCGCTTGACCGCTCGCAGGCTCGGATCGACCGGAAAGAGGCCGAGCTCGACCGCGAAAGCGCTCGGTCGATGCGGGACGAGGCCGAGGTCGAGCGCGAGATCGCCGAGAGCGAGCGCGGACACCCGCCTCCCCCGCCAATCGGGGAATAGACACCCTGAACGGTCGAGCTGAGCGGGGTAGGCTCGCTGCGCGCTACGATCGGCCGCCGTGTGGGATCGGCGAGGCTGACAACGGAGGCGCCGACGCGTGCCCACCAATGAGATCGCGCAGCAGATAAACCAGCGGCTGCAGGAAATCTACGGACGGGTCGCCGCGGGGGGCGACGAGGACGTCCACCAGTACTACGAGTCAGGCCGCGGCTATTACGGGCGGGAGTCCGCCGGGCACGAGCGCAACCAGTTCGGAATCTCCCTGGCCGCCCTCGACGGTGACGTCTTCCACGCCGGGGATGACGACCATCCGTTTCCGTTGCAGTCGATCTCGAAGGTGTTCGCGTATGCCCTGGCGCTAAAGGACCGCGGGCGCGATGCGGTCCTGCAACGCGTCGGCGTCGAGCCGAGCGGAGATGCGTTCAACTCGATCATGTTCGACGAGCACAACCAGCGCCCATTCAACCCCATGGTCAATGCCGGGGCGTTGGCCACCAGCGCTCTGCTCCGGGGCGGCAGCCCGGAAGAGACGTCCGACCGAGTGCTGGAGCTTGTCCGCCGCCTGGCCTGCAACGACCAGCTAGCCGTCGATGAGGACCTGTTCGCCCGGGAGATGGCGACGGCCGACCGCAACCGCGCCACCGCGTACCTGATGCGCAGCGACGGGATGCTCAGCGGGGACGTCGAGGCACTCCTGGCCGTCTACCTGCGGTCGTGCGCGATCACGGTCACGGCAGCTGATCTGGCCATGGTCGCCACGACACTGGCCAACGGAGCCGAGAATCCGCGTACCGGAGAGCAGGTGCTCTCGCCGAGCGTGAACCGTGACGTCCTGAGCGTGATGCACACCTGCGGCATGTATGACTTCGCCGGCGAGTGGGCATATCAGGTCGGCGTGCCCGCCAAGAGCGGCGTGAGCGGTGGGATCATCGCGGTGATCCCGGGCAAGATGGGCGTCGGTGTGTTCTCGCCGGGCCTTGACCGGTTCGGTAACAGCGTACGCGGGGTGAAGGTGTGTCAAGAGCTCTCGGAGAGGCTCGGCCTGCACCTGTTCGCCACCGACGCCGAGGACCGGATGCTCGGCGCCGTGGCGGGCTAGCTGCCGTTGCGCTGGCGGTGCCGGCACCCCGGCCAGCAGCAGGGCCGGCGCTGCCCTTCCTCCAGCTCCTCCTGGGTCCGCCGGATGCGGCGCTCCCGGGTGGTCGGCTGCTTGGCATCTTCGACCCAGCAGATGAACTCGTTGCGAGCCAGGGACGTGATGTCCTTCCAGGCATCGAGAGCGGTGGCGTTGGCGATCAGGGCCGTCCGCAGGTCCGCGGGCAATTCATGCACCACCCCGCCGGGTACTCTCTGGCCGCTCACGGGCCCATCGTAGTCCTACTCGTCCCTGGGAGGTCCTCATGCCGTCAGCCGATCGGATCAGCCGCGCACGACAGATGTACCTCGCGTTCGCGGCAGGCGAGCGCAACGCGGTTGAGGAGATGCTCGGCGAGGCGTTCACGTTCTCCAGCCCGGTGGACGTCGGACTGGACCGAGCCGGCTATTTCGATCGGTGCTGGCCGGGATCCGGACAGAGACAGCAGTTCGAGTTCGTGCGCCTCGTCGAGGCCGGCGACGACGTGATCGTCACCTACGAGATGACACAGCCCGACGGCCGCCGAGGCCGAAACACGGAGATCCTGACCTTCGATGGTGACCAGATCGTGAGCGCGGAGGTCTACTTCGGCTGGAACCTATAGCTGACCCGGACGGAACCCGCGGTTCCGCCGCCGCGGCCTCCCAGGCCGCGACGATCTGGTCGCTATTTGCGGGCGGGCCACCGCCGGCGCGGTTGCGCCGGGCGGCGGTACGGACTACGTTGTCGGGTGGCGCGAGCGACGACGTAGCGAAGTGCAGACGTCAGGAGCCTCTGGTCTGCCGCGCGGCTTTGTCCTCGTACGAGTGACTCAAATTCATGCGCGCTCCAGTGTCGCGCTCGCGCCGATCTTCACGGCCCGGGGAAACGCGTCGCGGGGCTGCACAGCAGGAAGGAATGATGGCGCCGATCATCAGCAGCATCGACGTCGCGCGACCGCCGGAGGAGGCGTTTCCGTACGTCATCGATCCAAGCACGTTTCCCGAGTGGCAACAGGGCGTGGTGCGGGGCCACCTGGACGGCACTCCTACCCACGTCGGGTCCAGGTGTACGACCGTCCGGAAAATCGGGGGCAGCGAGCGCGAGGTGGTGACCGAGATCACCGAGTACGACCCGCCGCACCGGTGGGCCGATCGGGGCATCAGCGGTCCGATCAGGGCCATCGTGGCGGTGACGGTCGAGCCGAGGGCGGATGGGTCACAGTCGCGGGTGACGATTGCGGTCGACTTCACCGGGCACGGGATCGGAAAGCTGCTCGTCCCGCTGTTCGTCCGCCGGCAGGCGGCCAACGAGATGCCTCAGAACATGCAGCGACTCAAGCAAAGGCTCGAGGCCGGCCGCTAGGTATCGAACACCGCGGTCAGAGTTCCAGCATGACCGGGCGGACGGGCTGTGCGCAGCACACGAGCACACGATCGTCGCCCGGAGGCTCGAGCGGCTCGGTCGAGTAGGCGACCTCACCGTCGACCAGGCCGCTCTCGCAGTTGTGGCACACGCCGGTGCGGCACCCGAAGCCGACCGGCACGTCGCACGCCTCGGCGAGCTCGAGGAGGTTTCCGTAGCTCGGATCCCAGCGAACCGTGAGGTTGCTGCGAGTGAACGTGACCGGCGGCCCGTCCCCTGGCTGCCCCTCGGGCGGATGCGGGGCGGGACGCTCACGGCTCATGCCCGGAACGACGTGCGCGATCGCGATCGCCCCGAACGTCTCGGTGACAACGCGCTCGGGCGGCGTGCCGCGGGCGGTGAGCCCGGCGGACATGGCGTCCATGAAGCCGGGGGGCCCACACAGGTAGTAGTCGGCGTCCACGGGAATCGCGGCGGCGGCGATGGTGTCGACCGTGACTCGGCCGGTCATGTCGAAATCTTCGCCGGCCGTCTCTCCCGGCTCTGGCCGGCTGTGGCTGATGATCCGCCGCGCGTCGGGAAGCAGCCGGAGCAGCCCGTCCACCTCGGCACCGAACGCCTGCTCATGACCGCTGCGCGCACCGTGCACCCACCACACCTGCCGCGGGCTGCGCGCCTCCGCCAGCGCGTGCAGCATGGCCAGCACGGGCGTCACGCCGACCCCGGCGCTCACCAGAACGATCGGCCGGTCGCCCGCGCGTAGCGTGAAGCTTCCCCGCGGCGCCGCGACCTCGACCGTGTCGCCGAGCCGCACGTGCTCGTGGAGAAAGGCGCTGCCGGCCCCGTAGGGTTCCCGCTTGACGCTGATCCGATATCCACCCTCGCCGGCCCTCCCGGACACTGAGTAGCTGCGGATGACTGCGGGCGCATCGAGCCCGCGCCCGGGCAGCCGGAGGGTCAAGTACTGGCCCGGGCAAAACGCATCTGCCCCAGCCGGGCTCGCATCTCCGGGGGTGAGCACGAACGAGACGATCGCGCTGCTCTCCCGGGTGATGGACGTGACCGTGAGCGGCTCAAAGCCGGGCCACGCGGGCGGCGGCGAGTCGTCGGCCGTGCCGTCGCCGCGCTCGAGCAACTCGCGAAACGAGCCCTTCCATCCCTCGCTCAGGGCCGGGATGCGCAGCGCCCTCCGCAGGCCGCGCCGCGAGCGGTTGGGCAGGTACAGCAGCCCGTCGATCTCGGCGATGGTGAGCCGCTCGGGCCCGAGCTCCACGAGGGAGATCTCATCGCCGGCCTCGACGACCCCCTCAGCGAGCACGCGGAGGTAGAAACCGGGTCGGTGATGGGCGACGAGCAGCGCAGGCATCCTCGGCTCCGCCATGCGGATGCCGACGCGGAAGCAGGTCACGCGCGGTTGGGTGACCTCGAAGACCGCCTCCCCGATCCGGTACCGGTCGCCGACGCACACCTCGTCGTCGTCGAGACCCTCCACGGTGAAGTTCTCACCGAACTGGCCGTAGGTGAAGTCCTCCCGTCCCAACTGCTGCTCCCAGTATGCGTACGAGCCGACCTGGTAGACGAACACGGCGCGGTGCTCGCCCCCGTGTGCGGCCCGGTCCGCCTGGTCGTCGCCCTCCACGTTGATCCGCCGGACCATCCGCGGCCCATCGACGGGCTCCTTCCAGATGGCCGTGCGAACGGTGCGTCCCTCCCACTCCACGTCGCGCGGGCGCCCGACGTTCACCGACACCAGTCGTCCCGCGCTCGTGGCGCGCGACGCCCTGACACCTCGGCTGTCCATTGGCGCGGTCCTTTCGTTGCTGTGCATCACCCCATCAGCGCGCACCCCCGGATGGTTCTTACCGCGCCCCGCTCAGTCCGGGGTGACCTCGCCGAAGCGGCGGGCGGCCTCCAGCAGGCCGTCGTGGTCGACCCGGCAGCCGGGACAGCTGCGCAGGTGGATGGCCGTTCCGGGGAAGGCCCGGGCCGGGTCCTCTCCGGCCAGCTCGAGCTCCACATAGGCATCCAGGATGTCCTCGCCGGCGCCGCAGCCGGCGTCGCCCGTCCGGGCGCGCAGAAGCTCGTCGAGATGTCGTGGATCGGTCGGCATCAGGCCACCGCGTCCTCCTCGACCACTGGGTGCCCGGCCTCGGCCAGGCTGGCCCGCAGCCGGCGCCGGGCGTCGAACAGGTTCTTGTAGATCGCGTTGCGGTTGGAGCGCAGCGTGATCGCCAACACGTCGATCGGAACGTCGTTGAGCGCCACGGCCACGAACACCTCACGCTGACGCTCGGTGAGCGCGCCGATCGCGGCCGCCAGCGCCTGGAGCTGCTCGCGTTGCTCCAGGCGGTCGCTGGGCCGCGGGGCCAGGCTGTCCGGCCAGTGCTCGAACGCGAGCTCGTCGGCGCCCGGCGGCTGTCGTCGCCAGGCGTGACGCGCCACCTGGGTCGACACCTCGAATACGACGAACTTGTATGCCCACGTGGTGAATCGGCTCAGTCCGTGAAAACTCTCGAGCTTGGCCAGGATGGCCACCAGCGCGTCATCGGCCGCCTGCTGGGCGACGTCCTCGAACTCGGGCCCCGCGACCGAGCCGAGCTGCGACCGCCGGCGTCCGAGCTCGTGAAAAGCGACCCGGAGCAGTACGTCGCGCAGCCGGACGACCGCCTCATCGTGTCTGGGATGCGCCGGCCGAAGCTGCTCGACCCACCGGGCGGACTCGGCGTCGAGCCGAGGGCGAGCCGTGGCCTTCGGCTCATCGCGCACTCCTCGGATGCTAACCGCCTCATCTCCTCGGAAGCCTCATGGACCTGGCCGGTTCTTACCTCGGCACAGGCGGTAAGACCGGTGCCGGTGCTGCCGCTGTCTTACGAGGGGCGGCGCCCAGCACCGGCCCCACACCAGATCGATTGCACGGCAGAAAGGACGATTGACATGGGACTCGCCTGGCAGCAGGGACCGTTGGCTCCCGGAGCGCTCGGAACATTCCTGGTCCCCCAACCGCTTCCCTCGCGGTTGCTTTACGCCGAGCCACTGCGCCGGCGGATGCGCGTGGTGCTCGGCGGGACGGCCATCGCCCAGAGCGACGACGTCGTGCTCCTGCACGAGCCGGGCCGGTACCCGGTCGCGTATTTCCCCAAGGCCGACCTCGCCCCCGACGTGCTGGAGCGGGCGGACCGGACGACCAACCATCCCGACCTCGGAGCCACCGCGTGGTATTCCGTCCGCGCGGGCGACGGGGAGGCGGCGCGGGGAGCCTGGGAACACACGGCGCTGCCGGCCCACGCGGCCATCCTCGCCGACCGAGTCGCGTTCGCCTGGCACGCGATGGACGCGTTCTACGAGGAGGAGGAGCGGGTCCTCGGACACGCCACCGATGCCTACCACCGGATCGACATTCGCCGCACGTCACGGGAGTTGATCGTCCGGGCCGGCGATCAGGTGATCGCCGAGACCCACCGGCCGCTGGTGCTCTACGAGTCGGGCTTTGCTCCGCGCTGGTACGTCCCTGGTGAGGATGTCCGCGAGGCGATGCTCCAGCCGGTCGAGCGCCAGACCTTCTGTCCCTACAAAGGGCTGTGCAGCTACTACGACGTCGGCGACGCTCGGCGCGCCGCCTGGTCCTATCGCCAGCCCTACGCCGAGGTCGACCGGATCGGCGATCTCGTCTCGTTCGAGCCTGATCAGCTCACGATCACCATCGACGGGGAGCGGCTCGAACCCGCGCCCGGCCAGCAGGTCCTGCCCCACGGGCCCGATCGGGGCCTGACCCCGGAGGAGGCCGCGCCGCCGGCCGTGCCGGGCCCCGGCGCGTAGCGGGCGGGCCGTCGGCGCCGATGACGGCCGGGCCGCGCGCCAGTCTTAGCTGGCAGAACTTGTGCCCCCGCCAAACCAAGGAGCGCCGCTATGGACTGGACTCTGGAGGTCGTCGTCATCCCCGTCACCGACATCGACCGCTCGATCGCGTTCTACCGCGACCGGGTCGGTTTCCACCTTGACCATGACACCCAGAACGAACACATGCACGTGGTCCAGCTCACCCCGCCGGGCTCCGGTTGCTCGATCGTGTTCGGGGACCTGCCGTCACAGAATGAGATGGAGCCCGGCTCGCTCAAGGCGCTCCAACTCGTGGTATCGGATGCGGCCGCGGCCCGGCAGCAGCTGCTGGACCGCGGGGTAGAGGTCAGCGAGCTCGTGGTCATGGTCGATGCCGACGGTGGGACGTTCTTCGGGTTCTCGGATCCGGACGGGAACTCCTGGGCGGTGCAGGAGATCAAGGCCCGGGCCGCCAGGCCGTTGATCCCGCCGGGCCAGACCGGACTGGGCGAATGGGCCGGCCGGTAGGCCGCTGAATCGTGCCGGGGCCCCCCAGCTGACCACCACCGTGAGGGCCGGACTGGCGGCAGGTTGATCAGGCACAACTGATCAGGCTAGACTGATGAATATGCCTGATCAGCGAGCTGCGCGGTCCGAAGAGCCCACGACCCAGGAGGTCGCCGCCGAGCTGCGCGCCACGCTCGGCCTGCTGTACCGCCGGATCCGCCAGACCCGGGTCGTGGGCGAGCTGACCCTTCCGGAGAGCTCGGCGCTCAGCCGCCTGGACCACCACGGGCCGGCGACCGCCGCGCAACTGGCCAAGCTGGAGCAGATCAGCCCCCAGTCGATGGGCGCCACACTGCAGGCGCTGGAGGCGAAGCAGCTGATCGTGCGCGCCTCTGACCCGGGCGACGGGCGCCGGGTGATCCTGTCGCTGACCGAGGCTGGACGCGAGGCCGTCCACAGCAAGCGCCTGGCCCGGACCGAGCAGCTGACGGAGGCCCTGACGGCCCTGTCGCCGCACGAGCGGTCCCAACTGCTCGCCGTCCTCCCCGTGCTCGACCACCTCGCCCGGGAACTGTGAGCGTGACCCGGCGGGGCCGCGGCGTGGCCCCGGGCGCGGAGGGCGAGGGGTACAAGTGGGTTGCGCTGGCCAACACGACCGCGGCCGTGTTCATGAGCCAACTGGACGGCTCGATCGTGCTGATCGCGCTCCCGGCGATCTTCACCGGGATCCACCTGGATCCGCTCTCGCCGGGCAATATCGGTTACCTGCTCTGGATGATCATGGGCTACCGCCTGGTGCAGGCGGTGCTCGTCGTGACGGTCGGGCGGCTGGGCGACATGTACGGCCGGGTGCGGATCTACAACGCCGGCTTCGCCGTGTTCACGGTGGCCTCGGTGCTGCTCTCATTCGATCCGTTCACCGGCGCGCACGGGGCCCTGTGGCTGATCGCCTGGCGGTTCCCACAGGCGATCGGCGGCTCGATGCTGACCGCCAACTCGGCCGCGATCCTGACCGACGCGTTCCCAGCGCGGCAGCGGGGGCTGGCGCTCGGCACCAACCAGGTCGCCGGGCTGGCCGGGATGTTCGTCGGCCTGGTCGCCGGCGGCGTGCTGGCCACGCTGGACTGGCGCGCGGTGTTCTGGGTCAACGTCCCGGTGGGCATCTACGGCACGGTCTGGGCATACCTGAAGCTGCGCGAGACCGTCGCGCGCCGGCGTAGCCCGATCGACTGGTGGGGCAATGCCACCTTCGCCATCGGGCTGTCGGCCATCCTGGTGGCCTCGACGTACGGGATTCAGCCCTACGGCGGGCACACGATGGGCTGGACCAACCCGTGGGTGATCGCCGGACTCGCCGGCGGGCTGGCGCTGCTGGTCATCTTCGTCGTGATCGAGCGCCACGTCCGGGCACCGATGGTCAACCTCGGCCTGTTCCGGCTGCGGGCGTTCACCGCCGGGAACGTCGCGGGCCTGTGCGTGTCGCTGGCGCGGGGCGGCCTCCAGTTCATGCTCGTGATCTGGCTGCAGGGGATCTGGCTCCCCCTGCACGGCTACAGCTTCAGCCAGACCCCGCTGTGGGCGGGCATCTACATGCTCCCGCTCACCGTCGGCTTCCTCATCGCCGGGCCGGTGTCCGGAATGATGTCCGACCGGATCGGCTCCCGGGGGCTGGCGACCGCCGGCGCCGCAGTCAGCGGGGCGGCGTTCATCGGCCTCACGCTGCTGCCGGTCGACTTCCCCTACCCCGTGTTCGCGCTGTTGCTCGCCGTCATCGGCGCCGCCACCGGCATGTTCGCCTCACCGAACTCCTCCTCGATCATGGGCAGCGTGCCCGCCTCGGAGCGCGGCGTGGCCTCCGGCATGCGCTCCACCTTCCAGAACTCGGGCACGGCGATCTCGATCGCGGTGTTCTTCACGCTGGTGATCGCCGGCGTGGCCAGCAGCCTGCCCGGGACCCTGAGCGCTGGCCTCATCCAGCATGGTGTCCCCGCCGCGGTGGCGCACCGAATCGCCGGCCTTCCACCGGTCTCCAGCCTGTTCGGAGCGCTGCTGGGCACCAACCCGCTGGAGCACCTGTTGGGCACCCACGACGCGCTTCATTACTTGAGTGAGGCCGGACGGCAGACCCTGACCGGCCGCGCTTTCTTCCCCCACCTGATCTCCGCCCCGTTCCACGACGGCCTCGTCGTCGTGTTCGCGACGGCGGCGGCGCTGTCGGCGATGGCGGCGCTCGCCTCGCTGTTGCGCGGCGGCCGCACCACCCTGGCCACCACCACCGAAGGAGCCCCCGCATGACGACCCAATCACCCACCCCGATCGACCCGGCCACGACCGCGCTGCTGGTGATGGACTACCAGAATGGGGTCTTGGAGATGATCGAGGACGACGGCACGCTGCTCGCCGGCGCCCAGGACGCGATCGCGTTGCTGCGCGAACGCGGCAGCACGATCGGCTACGTCCGCGTGGCCTTCGCCGACGGCGAGGCGCCGACCGGCACGATGGGCCGGCGAATCGGCGGCGACGTCGCCGCCACCCAGTTTCACGCCGATGCGCCCGGCACCCAGATCCACGCCGACATCGCCCCGCAGGAGGGCGACATCGTGGTCCGCAAGACCCGCGTCGGTCCGTTCGGGACCACCGATCTGGACGAGCAGTTGCGGGCCCGGGGGATCGACACGCTGATCCTGGCCGGGATCTCGACCAGCGGGGTCGTCCTCTCCGCCGTGCGCGACGGGCACGATCGCGACTACCGGCTGATCGTCGTGTCCGACCTGTGCGCCGACCGGGAGGACGACGTGCACGCGTTCCTGGTGGAGCGGATCTTCCCGCGCCAGGCCGAGGTGATCACCAGCGGCGAACTGGCCGGGCGTCTCGGCTAGGTGCCGTCGATGAAATCGCCCTCGGCGTACGCCGGGTCGGGGTAGGTATAGAACCCCTTCCCGCTCTTGACCCCGACGTCGCCGCGGTCGACGTAGGCCTTGAGGAACCGGGCGTTACGGCGTAGCTGGGGCATCCAGATCAGCCGGCGCGCCCAGTAGTCGGTGATCTTCCACGCCGTGTCGATGCCGACGGCGTCGAGCGCGCCGAACGGTCCGATGGGCGCCTTGGTCACGTGCATCCAGGAGCGGTCGATGTCCTCGATCGAGGCCACGCCCTGCTCGGCCATGGTGATCGCCTCGCGGTTGAGCGCCGTGTACATGGCGTTGAACACGTAGCCGTGGTGCTCACGGTGCAACTGGATGGGCACCTGGCCGATCCGCCGGGCGAACTCCATCACCAGCGCGGTCACCTCCGGCGCGGTGCCGGCGTGCGGCATCACATCGGCCAAATTGGTCGTCCACACCGGGAGGTGAAAGTGCAGGGCGATCACCCGGTCGGGCCGCCCGGTCTGCTTGGCGAACTGCGAGGGCAGCAGCGTCGACGTGTTGGTCATGAAGATCGTCCGTGGCGGGCACACCGCGTCGAACTCGGCCAGCACGCGGCCCTTGAGCTTCGGGTCCTCCGGGATCGCCTCGCTGATCAGGTCGGCTTCGGTGGCGGCGGTGGTGGGATTGGTGGTGGCGGTCATCTTCGCCCGGGCGGTGTCGCGAAGCTCGGCGGTGATCACGCCGCCGTCGACCAGTTGCTGTCCGTAGGCATCGATGCGCTCCCACGCCGAGTCCAGCGCGCCCGACGAGGTGTCGTACAGCGTCACCTCGAACCCGTGACCCGCGCATTGAAAGCCGATCTGCTGGCCCATCGTCCCGGCCCCGACGATCGCCACCCGACGCACGTCATCGATCTGCATCCGGCGCACCTCCCAATTAGCTGGGCCGCGGTCGGGTCCAGCCTACTCCCGGGGGCAACCGCCAGGACCGGCGATCCCCTGGCTCAGCCGCGACCCGAGGTCGGCGCCGAGCGACCGGCGGCGGGCGCCGGCCGCGGTGCCGGCGGCCTGCCCGGAGGTCAGCCAGGTGAACGCCTCGACGGCCCGGTCCGCGGACACCACCTGGTCAAGCAGTTCGAACAGGGCCGCTCCCAGCACGCCGTATCCCGCTCCGGCGAGCAGCAACACCGCCGTGACGGTGGCCAGCGAGAGCCGGATGAGGGCCAGCGGCAGCACCGCCCCGACGGCCACGGAGCCTCCGACGTAGCGGCCGGCCGGGGATGGCGAGACCGGGCGCGACCCCACCCAGAGGGAGGCCAAGATGCCGCCGACCGCGGCGGCCGAAAGCGGGATGGCCGCCAACCCCGCCCCGCCGTGGCGCGACGCCAACGCGGTGACGGCCACCTCCAGGCCACCCACCCAGAGGCCGCCGGCCACATCGCAGGCGACCAGAGTTCGCAGCCCCGGGCTCTCGCTGAGCGCCCCCCAGAAGCGACGGGTCGGCTCTCGTCCCGCCGCGGGCCGGCGATGGCGCGCGGAGCCGGCGACGAGCACCCCGCCCACCGACGCCCCGGCGACGAGGACGGCCAGGGCGAGGCTGGGAGCAAACACGGCGGCCAGCCCCGCCGTCAGGCCCGGACTGAGCAGCTGGGCGGCGTCGGCCAGGCTGGCATTGAGAGCGTGAGCCGACCGGGCCAGCCCGGGCCCCGCGACGTCGGCCCACAGCATCCGGGCGGTCGCGATCAGCGGCGGGACGACGGCGCCGCCAGTCCGGAACCGGCCGCGAACGCCGCCACCGCCGCGCCCGCGACGCCGAACGAGTGGCCGGCGGCGTGGACGGCCAGGATGATGGCCAGCGCGTAGCTGGTGAAGGCAAGCCAGCCGAGCGCGCAGGCCAGCAACAGAGGACGCGCTCCGCCGCGCGCCAGCAGCGCGCGGTACTGCGACAACATGGGTTTCTCCTAACTCGCCGAGGCGGCGGGCATGGTTGACGAACGCCGAGCGCGTGCGGGCCGCGGGCTCTGCACGTCAGGCGGGCTACGGCGGCGTCAGGCGGAAAAACGTCAACATGGCCATCAGACGGTACCGGAGTCGGACCGTGCGATGCCAGGGCCATCCGCGTCTCGGCTCCGGGGCCCGCGGTACGCTCGGCGGCACCATGAGCTCGCTGCGGGCACGCGCTGCTGTCGGAGCCATCGTTCTCCTGGGCGGGTCGGTGACGGGCGCCTGCGGCTCGTCGGCCTCGACGAGCGCGTCGACCACGCGCGCGGCGTCGGCCGCCGGCGGCCCGTCCAGCACGTCCAGCACATCCAGCACGTCCAGCACGTCCAGCACGTCAGCAGCGAGCACGGCGACCTCCTCCCCCGCCCCATCACCCCGCTCGGCGCACCGGCTCGAGAAGGCGCTGCTCGCCAACGCCGGACCGCCGCGGCCGGCGTCCGCGTCGTGCCAGCCGGCCACCGCGGCGCAGCGGGCCGCCGCGCCGTTCGGACGGACGAGGGATCCGGAGTTCGTCTGCCTCCTCGTCGGCCAGGGCCACCGCAGCACGTTCGCCGTCCAGATCCTCACCAACGGCTGCTTCGTCGCCGAGCGCACCCGTCCAGGGCAGGCCGTCTACGGCTGCGGCGCCGGGTCCGCGCCGTAGGGGGCGCCGGGCGGTGTCCGACCGGCCATACCGCCTGGGAGCCCGCCAGGTCACCGCGACGGCGTACGGCTCCCCGAGCCCGACCGGTTAGAGCGACCGGCCGTCGCCCGACGGCGCCGCCGCGGACCACGGCCGCGCTGAGGACCGGAATGGGTCGCAGAGCCAGCCGCGGAGCCAGCTCCGGGACGGGCCGGGGAACCGGCCGCCGAGCCGACCCCGGCGTTCCGCGTCCCCCGTCCCTGGAGCCCGTGGTCGAGCCCCAGCTGGCCGGCCATCTGGATGACGTCGCGGTGCTGCTCCGGCGTGAGCAGCGTGATCCCGATGCCCTGACGGCCCGCGCGGCCGGTGCGGCCGATGCGGTGGACGTAGGTCTCACTGTCCTGCGGCGGGTCGAAGTTGATCACGTGCGAGATTCCGTGAACGTCGATGCCGCGCGCCGCAACGTCGGTGGCGACGAGCGTGTCGACCGCGCCGGACTCGAAACGGGACAGGGCCAGCTCGCGCTGGCGCTGGGACTTGTTGCCGTGGATCGCCGCGGCGTCGACGCCGTGGGCGGCGAGCCGCTTGACGAGCCGATCGGCTCCCCGCTTGGTCCGGACGAACACGAGCGTGAGGTCACGGTCGCGGCGCAGCTCACCGACGAGTGCCTCGACTCGGTGCTCGTGGGCGACCTGCACGAACCGGTGCTCGATCTCCTCGTTGGCGCGGCGGGCCTGCGGGCCATGGTGATGGGTGGCCGGATCCCGCGCGTAGCGGTGGGCGAGCCGTCCGGCCTCGCCGTCCAGCGTGGCCGAGAAGAACAGCGTCTGGCGCGTCTCCGGGCAGGCGCCGACGATCCGGTCGATCGCCGGGCGAAAGCCCATGTCCAGCATCCGGTCGGCCTCGTCGAGCACGAGCATCCGGATCCGATCCAGCGCGAACGCGCCACGCCCCAGCAGGTCCTCCAGCCGCCCGGGGGTGGCGACCAGCACGTGCGAGGCGGCCGCGGCCTTGGCCTGCTTGACCAGGCCGACCCCGCCGTACACCGCGGTCACACGCAGGGCCCGAGTATGGGCGATACCGCGGATCTCATCGACTATCTGGGTGGCGAGCTCGCGGGTCGGCGCCAGCACCAGCGCAGCCGGGCGCGGGTCCGTGGCGGCGATGCGCTCCACCAGCGGGATTCCGAACGCAAGCGTCTTGCCCGACCCGGTGGGCGACTTGGCGATCACGTCGCGGCCGGCGATCGCGTCGCGGATCACGGCCTGCTGGATGGCGAACGGCTGGGTGATACCTGCCGAGGACAGGGAACTCACGACGGCGTCCGAGACGCCGAGCTCAGCAAACGATTCTGTTGACATGCACTACTCCTTGGCGGCGCATGGGCCGCGGGATGGCGGCGTGATGGGCCGCGAGCGAATTCGGGAGGCGATGGCTGACCCGAACCGCTGTCTGCGGGACCCAAGCAAGCTGCCTCGCGGCCGGCAAGGAGTCGACCGCCGCACCTCAAAATAGCAGGGCGCCTACAGCACGAACGGGATCAGCATCTTCGTGCCGGTCCGGTACGCCGGGTACTGCTCGGGGAACGAGGCGGTGAGGTTGCGCTCCTCCACGGTGGCGGCGTAATAGAAGTAGGCGCCCAGGATGACGACCATGATCAGATCGATCAGGCTCGTCGCCAGCGCGGTCCCGAGCAACGCCAGCAGCAGGCCCGAGTAGATGGGGTGACGCACGAACCGGTAGGGGCCGGACGTGACGAGTTCCGGCTCGGCCTTCTCGGTGGTCGGCATTCCCCAGTTGCGGCCGAGGTGGACGCGGGCCCAGACCGCCAACCCGAGGCCGCTCACGAGCAGCACGGTCCCCACCACCTCCAGCACCGGGCTGTGCACGGCGCCGCCCACGCGGCGGAAGCCGAAGATGATGAGGAGCACCACGACGCTTACGCCGGGGAACGGGATCCGGCCCCGCCTCCGGGTGCCCTGCTTGACCCCGTACGCGGACGCCAGCCAGTACAGCCAGAACACCAGCCAGACGATCCCGATGGCGGTCTTCAACTCAGGCGTCGTGGTAGAGCGCAAACTCCCAGGGGTGTGGCCGCAGCCGGATGGCGTCGACCTCGGCCTCGCGCTTGTAGCGCACGTAGGACTCGATCAGATCGGTGGTGAACACGTCGTCCTCCAGCAGGAACGCATGATCGGCCTCCAGCGCGTCGAGGCTGGCCTCCAGCGAGCCGGGGACGCGTCCGATCGCCTCGAGCCTCTCGTGCGGCAGATCGTAGATGTCGGCGTCCAGGGGCTCGCCGGGGTCGAGCTCGCGCTTGATCCCGTCCAGTCCGGCCAGGAGCAGCGCGCTGAAGGCCAGGTACGGATTGGCGGTCGGGTCCGGCGAGCGGAACTCGATCCGCTTGGTCTTGGGAGCCTCGTGGTACATCGGCACCCTGACGCAGGCCGAGCGGTTCCGGGCCGAGTAGACCAGGTTGACCGGAGCCTCGAACCCGGGAACCAGCCGGCGGTACGAGTTCGTCGTCGGCGCGCAGAAGGCCATCAGGGCCGGCGCATGGTCAAGCAGCCCGCCGATGTAGTGCAGCGCCAGGTCGCTCAGGCGGCCGTAGCGGCCCTGGCCGTACATCAGCGGCTCGCTCTCCTTCCACAGAGACTGGTGCACATGCATCCCGGAGCCGTTCTCCTGGAAGATCGGCTTGGGCATGAACGTCGCCGTCTTGCCCGCCGCGGCGGCCGTGTTCTTGACCACGTACTTGTAGATCATCATCTGGTCGGCCATCTGCAGCAGCGGCTGGAAGCGCATGTCGATCTCGCCCTGACCTCCCGAGGACACCTCGTGGTGGTGGAACTCGCACTTGATCCCCAGCGACTCCATCGTCATGACCATCTCGCCCCGCAGGTTGGCCAGCGAGTCCGCGGGCGGGACCGGGAAGTACCCCTCCTTCTGGCGGAGCTTGTAGGCCAGGTTGGGGCCCGGCGTGCCCACCTCCCCCGTGTTCCAGAAGCCCTCCTTGGAGTCGATCTCGTAGAACGCGCGGTGCTCGCGCTGCTCGTAGGCGAGATGGTCGAACACGAAGAACTCGGCCTCCGGGCCGAAATAGGCCACGTCGGCGATCCCGGACTGCACCAGGTGCGTCTCGGCCTTCTGCGCCACGAAGCGCGGGTCGCGCCCGTACGGCTCGCCCAGGACCGGGTCGGCGATCGAGCAGATGAGCGACAGGGTCGCGCGCGTGTAGAACGGGTCGATGATGGCGGTGCCGGCGTCGGGGATCAGGAGCATGTCGGACTCGTGGATCTCCTGAAAGCCGCGAATCGAAGACCCGTCGAACCCCAGCCCGGCGTCGAAGTCCGATTCCTCGAGGGCGGCGAGCGGCAGGGTCATGTGCTGCCACGTCCCGGGCAGGTCGACGAACTTGAGATCGACCATCTCGGCATTGCGCTCCCGGGCGAACGCGAGCACCTCGGCGGCGGTCGTGGCTCCGGCCGCCGCGGCCGACTGAGTGCTGTGTGTGACTGCCACGGTTTCCCCCAACTTTGTGGATTTCGTGTCAGGCCGCAGGTGGTGGACTGCGCCACAGGCCCACGCCGCCGAGCATATATGCCCGCGTGCCCGGACGGGGTGTTGTGTTCGCGCTAAATGTCGGCTCGGGCGCCGACCCCGTGCAGGTCGCTACGCGCCCCAGCCCGGGAACGGATCCCGTAAGCCCGGTTCCAGGTTCCAGTACTCGCGCAGCGCGCTGCAGCGCCCGTCCGCCGCGAACTCCAGCAGCAGGCAACCCGGCAGGGTGACGGCCTCGCCGTCGTCGAACATCGTGGTCCACCACTCCACCGCCACCCGACTCCCATCGA
>JBPYFQ010000274.1:0-23167 GCA_051985625.1 Solirubrobacteraceae bacterium | reverse complement strand
TGCAGCCGCGGGCGCACGATGGCGCCGGTGGAGCGCAGCACCACGACATGGGCATCGCACGTTGCGTGCCCGGTCGCCGCCGGCGCGCAGGTGGCGCGGGTGGTGACCTGCCCCGGGGACAGCCCGGTTTCCTGGGCGAGCGCCGCGGCCTGCGACGCTGCGGTGGGAGCCGGGCTGGGAAGGCGGCGGACGTGGGAACCGGTGGCGGCCGCGGCGGTGCCGGTAGCGGACAGCAGCCCAGCCAGCACCATCGGTACAACCGCTGATAGCCCAGGCAGACGCATCCCCCGCTGTATCGGCCGCTCGCGCGGGATCCTTGAATCGCGACTGGACGAGTGTTCGATGCCGGGCGCGCTCGCTTCAAGCCCGGAGCGCGGGGCGCCGAGGTTCCGACTGGTCAGGGACGCCTCACAGCCGCCATCCGTGGCAGCTCGATCGCCGGACAGCGATCCATGACGACCCGCAGCCCGGCGCTCTGCGCCCGCTCGGCGGCGGCCTCGTCGATGACCCCCAGTTGCAGCCAGACGCCCCGCGCGCCGATGGCGATCGCCTCGTCGACATGGCGGCCGGCCCGATCGGCCCGCCGGAAGATGTCGACCACCTCCACGCCCTCCTCGGCCGGGATGTCGACGACACTCGGATAGCACCGCTCCCCCAGCAGTTCGTCGACGGCCGGGTTGACGGGGATGACGCGGAACCCCCGCTCCTGGAGCAGGCGCGCCACCCGGTGCGAGTCCCGGCGGGGGTCAGGCGAGCAGCCGACCACCGCCCACGTGCGCGTCTCCGTGAGCAGCTCCGCGATCGTCCCCGGTGCGGAATGCACGCCATTGAGGGTAGCCGGGGCGACCGACCGGCCGATTGCGACATCCTCAGCGGAGATGACCCCACGTTCTGTCCCCCGCCCCCCGGCCGAGCCGCGCCCGTGACCGCCACCGGCATCTCGGCCGACGCCTACGCGGACCGGGCCGGCCGTGCCTACCGGGCCATGCAGCGCCGGTTCGCGACCCGGCGCGGCATGTACCGGCGTGACGGCCGGCTGCATCTGCCCGGCGCGGTCGCCCACCTGTGGCCGTTCATCCGGGCGTTCGTCGCCACGCTCGACCTGTCCGGAGCCCCCTCCGTGGGCTTCGACGCCGATGCGGCGATCGACGAGCGCCTCGCCGCCCTCGAGCGCTACTGGGACCGGCGCGGTCCGTGGCCGGCCTATGCATCGGACGTCCCCGGCACCCCGTTTGGCGGCGACCGCTACTACGACGACAACGCGTGGGTCGGCCTGGCTCTCGTCCAGTTGGAACGGATGCGCCCGGGGACCGGCCGTCTCGGCCGGGCGGCCGAGCTGTTCCGCTTTGCCGTGCATGGATGGGACACCCGACCGGGCGTCCCGGCCCCCGGGGGCGTGTTCTGGGTGGAGCAGGGCCGCGGCGCCGGGCGGAACAACCATGACCGCAACACGGTGTCCAGCGCGCCGAACGCCCAGCTTGGACTGCACCTGGCCGAGCTTGGAGCCGAGCCGGCAGAGGCCGTCGGCCCGGGCCACATGTACCGATGGGTCAACGGCGCGCTCGACGCAGCCGCCCAGGCGCCGGAGGCCGGCGAGGACCCGGGCACCGGCCTGTTCTGGGACAAGATCCGCGGAGACGGCTCGATCGACCGGGCGCTGTGGAGCTACAACCAGGGCAGCATGGTCGGCCTGAACGTCCTACTCGCCCGCACGCCCGGCGGCGACTCCGGCCCGTATGCGGCGCGAGCGGCCGCCATCGCGCGCCGCGCCCTGCGCCACTACGAGGGCGCCTACGAGCGCCAGCCCGCCGCGTTCAACGCCATCTTCTTCCGCAACCTGCTCCAGCTGCACGCGGCCACCTCCGACGACGGACTCCGCGCGGACATCATCGCGGCCATGCGCGGCTACGCCGACCGCGCCTGGTCCGACCACCGCGACGCCGATGACGGCTTCCGCTTCTCCGACGGCGCGCCGACGTTGCTGGACCAGAGCGCCATGGTTCAGGTGCTCGCGCTGCTGGCCTGGGATCCCGCTGAGTACGGCAAGCTGGCCTAGGACGTAGCCGCCGACTGGGCCGGCGCCAGCGCGCGTACGGCCGCGTCGGTGGAGGGGTACATGTGCTCGGAGCCGATCCGCGCCAGCACGCCGCTGCGCTCGAGGTTGGACCGCAGATGCTGCCCCGCCCGGGCCACGGCGAACGTCACGTGGTCGCGGTCCAGCGAATCGAGCACCTCATGCAGGGCGCGGGCGCCGGTGAAGTCGAGGTCGCTCATCCCCAGGGCGTCGAGCACGACGACCCGCACCTGGTCGCCGGCCTGCTTGCAGGCCGATTCGAGCGCCGCGCGGAAGTGGGCGGCGTTGGCGAACCACAACGGCACCGCGAACAGAACGACCAGCACACCCGGCACCGGCTCCGGGTGCTGCTCGCTGCCGAGCGGGGCCCAGCTCGTCGTCCCCGGGATGCGGCCGAGGACGTGGAGCTGCGGCCGCGCCGTCAGCCGGGCCCGTTCCAGGATGGCCAGTCCGATCGCCACCAGGATGCCCTGCTCCACCCCGATCACCGCCACCGCCAGCAGCGTGATGATCGCCAGCGCAAACTCGATCCGGTCAAAGCGCCAGATCGCCACCAGGTCCCGGACGTGGAACAGGCGGACCGCCACGAACAGCAGGATGCCGGCGAGCGCCGCCAGCGGGACGTAGCGCAACACCGCCGCGGCCGGGACCACCGCCGCCACCCCGGCGGCGGCCAGCAGCCCCGTCAGCTGGGTGCGGCCGCCGGCCGAGGCCACCGCCCCGGTGCGCGCTGGGCTGCCGTTGACCGGGAAGGCGCCGATCAGGCCGGCGGCGATGCTCCCGGCGCCGACGCCGAGCAGGTCGCGCCCCACGTCGACGTGGTAGTGCCCCTCCTCGGCAAACGCCCGGGTGGTCGCGGCCGACTGCAGCACAACGACCAGCGCCACCACCCCGGCCAGCGGCACCAGACGCCCGACGTTCGCCAGCGACAAGCCGGGCAGCCCCAGATGGGGGCTGACGTGGGCGATGTGGCCGAGCTCGGCGACGCCGTGGCGGCGCAGGCTGAGGAGGGCGACCAGCGCCGTGGCCGCCACGAGCGCGATCAGCGCTCCCGGCACGCGCCGGTCCACGCGTTCGGTGACGACGACGATGCCGAACACGCCGAGACCGACCGCCAGCGCCCAGCCCTTCACATCGTCCAGGTGGGAGACGGCCGAAGAAATCCGGTCCACGGTCGACCCGTGCGCGGCGGCCAGGCCGAGCAGATCCGGTAGCTGGTGGGTGATGATGATCACGGCGATGCCGGCCAGGAAGCCGGTGATGATCGGGGCCGACAGCAGTTCGGAGATCCACCCCAGCCGCAGCAGCCAGACGAGGGCCAGGATGAGACCCACCATCACCGCCAGGATCGAAACCAGCTCCTGGTAGTGCAGCGACCCGCTGGCCGCGATGCCGGCGACGCCCGCCGCGAACAGCGGCGCGATCGTCGAGTCCGCTCCCACCGACATCTGGCGGCTGGTCCCCAGGATGGCGAACAGCACGGTCCCGGCCACGAACGCGTAAAAGCCGGTGATCGGCGGCATGTTGGCCAGGCGCGACGTCGCCAGTTGCTCGGGCACGGCGATGACCAGCAGCGTGACCGCCGCCACGACGTCGCCCGTCAGCCACGATCTTCGGTAATTCCTCAGAAAATGCAGGGACATCGCCGCCTACAACCTTCGTCGAAGCCGATCCAGCACGGTCTCGGGACAGCCGAGACGTGATCCACATCCACCCTCCGGTGAAGGAAAAGTGAACGTGAGCATCTCAGGTTGTGGGCGCTGTGATCAGGCGGCCCAGCGGGCCGCGCTGTAGGCGCGCGCCGGCCCACGCGTGGACGTCAAGGCGTGAACCCTCGGATGGGGTGGGCGACCGCGCCGGCCGCTCACCCCATCGCAGAGTGCCAGTGGATCTACTTGCCGGCCGGCGCGGGGACGATCCGGATGTACGGGCGGGGCGACTCCCAGCCGTCCGGATAGATCTCCTTGGCCTGGTCGTCGGACACCGCGCCGGAGATGATCACCTTCTCCCCCTGCTGCCAGTTGACTGGCGTCGACACCTTGTGGTCGGCCGTCAACTGCAGCGAATCGATCACCCGCAGCACCTCGTCGAAATTGCGGCCCGTCGACATCGGATAGACCAGGATCAACTTGATCTTCTTGTCCGGGCCGATGACGAACACGTTGCGGACGGTCTGGTTGTCGGCGGGCGTCCGGGCCTTGGCGTCGCCGCTGGCGTCGGCGGGCAGCATCTCGTACAGCTTGGAGACCTTGAAGTCCTCGTCGCTGATGATCGGATAGTTGGGCGCGGTGCCCTGGGTGTCCTCGATGTCCTTCGCCCAGCCGATGTTTTCCTCCACCGGGTCGACCGACAGGCCGATGATCTTCACGTTGCGGCGGTCGAAGTCTGGCTTGATCTTGGCCATGTAGCCCAGCTCGGTCGTGCACACGGGCGTGAAGCTCTTGGGGTGGGAGAACAGCACGGCCCAGGAGTCACCGATCCAGTCATGGAAGGAGATGGGACCCTCGGTGGTCTGAGCCTCGAAGTCGGGAGCCGTGGCCCCGATCTGCAGCGTCATGTGATCCTCCGTAGTTTGTCGACCGTATTAGTTGCCATTCTGCCGTACGGCGACTGCACGCGGATCGTCGAAACGTCGTCGGGCGGCCTGCTTAAGGATAGAAATCGCGGTCGCGCGGGGTCAGCTCGTAGGGAAAGCGGGTCAGAGCCTCGCACCCGTCCTCGGTCACCAGCAGCAGGTCCTCGAACCGGACGCCGCCCACGGTGTTATCCCACAGGCCGGGTTCGATCGCGATCACGTCCCCGGCCACGAACGGCTGGTGGCCGGACAGGCCGATCCCGGGCGGCTCGTGCACCTCCAGCCCCACCCCGTGCCCCAGGCCGAACTGAAACCCCTCGCGCTCCCCGGAATCGGCCGTGCGCTGAGTGGCCCGGCCGGCCGCCTCGAACCGGTCACAGGCCGCGCCGTGCAGCTCCAGCCCGGTCACCCCGGGGCGCACCGCGGCCCGCGTCTGGACCAGCACGGCCCGCACCAGGCTCTCCTGCTCGGCGATGAGAGGAGCGTGCTCGGGCGCCGGCTCGCCGACCACGAACGTGCGCGTCATGTCGGCCCAGCAGGCGGTCGCCTCGTGGCGGGGGAAGATGTCGACCTCTATCGGGAGCCCGGCCGGCAGCGGCCCGCTTCCGGGGTCGTGGCCGTAGCCGTTGTGGACCGAGGCCACGATCATGTCCGCCGGGCAGCTCGCGCCGCGCTCGAAGCAGGCCCGCCGCAGTTCCCCGCGCACCTCCTCGGCGAGCAGCGGCCGGCCGTCGGCGCCGATGAGCCAGCCGTCCGGCCCGGGGCGGGCCTGGTGCAGCAGTTCCGCGGCCCGGACCATCGCCGCGTGCGCGGCGGCCTGGGCGGCGCGGATCCCGTCGAGCTCCGCTCCGGCCTTGACCCGCCGGCGCGCGGCGAACGCCGCGTCGTCGACGGTGACCGTGACGCCGTCGGCGCGCAGGACGTCGGCGGTCCCCAGCGGGAAGTCGCCGGGCACGACGACATCCCGGATCCCCAGATGGCTCAAGACGCGGGCGACGAGGATCCGCTGCGCCTGGGCGGGCGCGTGCACCTGGGCCAGCTGCCGATAGCCGAAGTCGAACAGGTCGAGCAGTTCGGCTTCCGGCAGGACGGAGGCGATCCGGTCGCGTTCGAGGCTGGAGGTGAGGATCACCCGGCGGCCGTCGCGCTCGACGAACAGGAACGGGTCACCGATAGCGACGGGCACCTCATGCCGCATGGCCGGCGCACGCTCGGAGTCGCTGAACAGGAGGAGCGCCGGCATCGCCTCCACCCTACCCAGGCCGCTCATCCATTCTTAATGCTGGTAACCGCTCGCCCCGGGGGATAGGGTTCAATTCCCAGTGGCGGCGCGGTAGGAGGAGCTCTCAAGATGGATGATTCGATCGTAGTGGGGACGGACGGATCGGAGACGGCCAAGGAGGCGGTGGCCGAGGCGGTCCGCCTGGCCAAGGCGCTCGGCGCCCATCTCCACGTCGTCTCGGCGTTCGAACCGGTGCGCGGGGCCAAGATCTCCGGCGCGCCGGAGGGAGCGGCGAAGGTGTGGGCCGTCCATCCCGACGACGCCGTGGAGGGCATCCTCAGCGAGGCCGCCGCGGGCGTGCGGATCGCCGGGGTGGAGGTCACGCCCCACGCGGTCCGGCACGACCCCGCGGACGCGCTGCTTCAGGTGGCCGACGAGGTGGACGCGTCGATGATCGTGGTCGGCAGCCGGGGGATGCACGGAGCCCGGCGCCTGGCCCTGGGCAACGTGCCCAACAAGGTCTCCCATCACGCCCGCTGCAACGTGCTGATCGTCGCCACCGGCAGCGACCACTCCACGGTCGCCGACCACTAGACGGCCCTCCGCCCGCGCGTCAGCCCTCCGCCCGGGCGTCAGCCCTCCGCCGGCGTCTCAGCCCCCGGCGGCGTCTCAGCCCTCCGCCGGCGAGGACGGCGGTCGTCGCCTGCTAATCTAGTGCTTGCCAGCAAGCAAGTATTTAGGAGACGTTCTGAGCCCCGCGGCACCCATCCTCGACGTCGACACCGCCACCCGGCTGCGAGTGGCGATCGGACGGCTGTCCCGGCGCCTGCGCACGACCGCCGCGGGTGCCGCGGCGGACCTGACGCCGACCCGGAGCTCCGTGCTGCTCAGCGTCGTCCGTGACGGGCCGGTCCGGCTGTCGGCCCTGGCCGAGTCGGAGAGTCTCAATCCCACGATGCTGTCCCGGGCCATCTCCCATCTCGTGGAGGCGGGTCTGCTCATGCGCACCAGCGACGACGGCGACCGCCGCGCCGCCTGGGTCGAGGTGACCGACGCCGGCCGCGCGCTGGCCGAACGGATCCGCCGCGAGCGCACCGACGCTGTCAACGACGCGCTGGCCGGCCTGTCCCCGGCCGAGCGAGGTCTCATCGAGCAGGCGCTTCCGGCGCTGGAGGGGCTCGCCGAGCAGCTGCAGGACCGGCGGCCGTGACGCGCGTCGTGCGTGCCGGCCGAACCACCTTCGCCGCTCTCGCCGTTCCCAACTACCGCCGCTACTACGCCGGCCAGGCCGTCTCGCTGATCGGCACCTGGATGCAGATGACCGCCCAGTCGTGGCTGGTGCTGTCGCTCACGCACTCCAGCACCGCCCTCGGCGTGATCGTCGCCCTCCAGACGCTCCCGGTCCTGCTGCTCGGACCGTACGGCGGCGTCATCGCCGACCGCGTCAACAAGCGGCACCTGATGATCGCGCTCCAGAGCGCCATGGGCGTTCAGGCGCTGATCCTCGGCCTCCTGACCGTGACCGGCTCGGTCGCCGTGTGGCAGATCGGGATCCTGGCCGCTCTCCTCGGCCTCAACAACGCCTTCGAGAACCCGGCCCGCCAGTCGTTCATGATGGAGCTCGTCGGGGCCGACCACCTGCGCAACGCCGTCAGCCTCAACTCGGTGCTCGTCAATGCCGCACGCACCGTCGGACCGGCGGTCGCCGGCATCCTGATCGCCACCGCGGGCGACGGGGTGTGCTTCCTGGCCAACGCGGCCAGCTTCGCGGCCGTCGTCTTCTCGCTGACGACGATGGACGCGACCGCGCTGTCCCCCTCGCCACCGGCGCCCCGCGCCCGGGGCCAGCTCCGGGAGGGGCTGCGCTACATCCGCAACACGCCCACGCTCGCCGTGCCGCTGATCATGATGGGGCTGGCCGGGTGTCTGACCTACGAATTCCAGGTCTCGCTGCCGGTCATGGCCGACCGGGGCCTGCACGTCGGCGCCACCGGGTTCGGCTTCATGACCGCCGCGATGGGCCTCGGCGCGGTCGCCGGCGGCCTGTTCGTCGCCGCCCGCGGGCGGACCGGGCTGCGGACACTCGTGATCGCCGCGTTCGCCTTCAGCGGCGCCCTGGCGGCGGCCACGCTGGCGCCGGACCTGGCCCTGGAGCTCTTGGCGCTGGCGCTGGTGGGCGCCGGCAGCATCGCCTTCATGTCCACCGGCAACTCGACGCTCCAGCTCGGCGCCGCGCCGGACATGCGCGGTCGCGTCATGTCGCTGTGGTTCGTGGCCTTCCAGGGCTCGACGCCGATCGGCGGCCCGGTGGTGGGCGCGACCATGGCCGCCCTCGGCGCCCGGGCCGGCCTCGGGCTGGGAGCGATCACCGCCCTGCTCGTCGCGTGCGGCGGCCTGCTGGCGCTGCAGCGCCTCCCGCGCCTGCCCGTGCGGCGCCGCGAGGCGGTGGCGGCGGCCGGCGGCGACTGATGCAGCGGGACGACCGCCCGTAGGGTCGGTTAGGCTCGCGGCGTGCCCTCGACCAACGACGCGCCCACGTTCGACCTGCAGAGCCACTCGGTCCATTCCGACGGGGCGCTAAGCCCGCGCCAGGTAGTGGAGGCCGCGGCCGCGGCCGGCGTCCGGTTGCTGGCGCTCAGCGATCACGACACGGCGGAGGGCGTCGCCGAGGCTGCGAACGCCGCGGCCGAGGCCGGCATCAGGGTGGCGCCGGCCGTCGAGATCACCTCCCTGTTCGACTCCCGCCAGGATCTCCACATCCTCGGCTACCTGATCGATCCCGCCGATCCGGCCCTGGAGCAGGCGCTCCAGCGCTCACGCGGCGACCGTGAGACCCGGGCCGCCAACATGGCCGCGGCGCTGGGCCGGCTCGGCTTCGCCGTCGACGAGGAGATGCTGGCCCGGCGGTCACAGGCCGGCCAGGCCATCGGCCGGCCCCATCTTGCCCAGGCCGTCGTGAGCCGGCCGGAGAACCAGGAGCGCCTGCGCGCGGAGGGCCTGAATGACCCCACCGCGTTCCTCGTGGCGTACCTGATAGAGGGGCGGCCGGCGTTCGTCCCGCGCGCCGCCCCCACCGTCGAGGAGGCGATCGCGCTCATCCACGGCGCCGGCGGCGTCGCCGTGTGGGCCCACCCGTTCTGGGACATCGACGCCGACCGGGAGGTCCTGGCGGCGCTGGACCGCTTCCGGGAGGCCGGGCTGGACGGCGTGGAGGCGTTCTATGTCACCCACACCGCCGACCAGACCCGGCTGCTCGCCGCGCGGGCCGCCAAGTTGGGGATGCTCACCACCGGATCCTCCGACTTCCACGGCCCGCAACACCACACCTTCTCGGCGTTCCGAGCGTTCTCCACGTTCGGGATCGAGCCGGTGCTCGGCCCGATCGCCGGTTGACATCCGACCCCATCGGTGCGCCTTCTCCCGTGGCGGGCCGGGGGGCCGCCTGCTCCAGGCGGCGTCGAACCTGGTGGAGAACGCGCTCCGGCTGACTCCGGCCGGCGGGACGGTGACCGTCATCGCCACCGCCGGGACGCTCACCGTCAGCGACAGCGGTCCCGGCCTGGCCGCCGAGGACATCCCGCGCGCGTTTGAGCGCTTCTACCTCCACGACCGCTACCGCAGCGAGCGGGCGGTCGGCTCCGGACTGGGGCTGGCGCCGACGCCCAGCCCCGCACCCGCCGCCTGACCTCTCAGGCGGCGACGGCCCGCTGGGTCAGGTGGGCGCCGACCTTGCGCTTGACCCGCTGGAGCGCGTTGTCGACCGTCTTGCAGTCGCAGTCCAGCCGCCGCCCGACCTCCTCGTAGGAGTGGCCGTCGAGGTACAACGCCAGGACGCGCGACTCCAGGTCGGACAGGCTCGTCGAGATGCACGCGACGAGCGCCCGCAGCTCCTCGCTGGAGATGACCTGGTTGACCGGGTCGTGGACCGTCGATCCCGGGATCACCTCGTCGAGCGTCGGCTCGCTCTCCCCGGTGCCGCCCGCTGGCGAGCTGGAGAACGAGACGTACTGGTTGAGCGGAGTGTGCTTGTTACGCGTGGCGGTCTTGACGGCGGTGATGATCTGCCGGGTGATGCACAGCTCGGCGAAGTTCCGGAAGCTCGACTCGCGATCGGTCCGGTAGTCGCGGACGGCCTTGTAGAGCCCCACCAAGCCCTCCTGGATCAGGTCCTCGGCGTCGCCGCCGGCCAGGAAGTACGAGGAGGCCTTCAGACGGACGAAGCCGTAGTACCGGCGGACGATGCGGTCATACGCATCGGCGTGCCCCTGCTTGGCAAGGGCGATGAGGTACCCGTCCTCAACCTTGGGTTGAGCCTGAGAGCTAGCAGACAATCGAGCCACGAAACCAGCCTTTCCCGCTGCCGCGAGACGCGGCAGGCGGATCGTCGTGGCGCGCTACCTCCCCTGGCGCCGCACCAATATTGAATTCCTTCCCAGAAATCCGGGTCATCGAGAACCCGTCCGGACCGACTCGATATAGACCTAAAGCTCGAGTTGATCCTTACTTCAGCGGCGCGAGCTTGACATAGCACCGCTCCGGTGTCAAGTGACGCTCAGAGTTATGCAAACCTGGGCGCGCCTGGCCGCGGGCGGCAAGCGCTCCCCGGGGGTCATGCGACGGGGACGAGCTCGGGGCCGGACGGGCCGTCGCGGACCTCCCAGCCGAGGCCGCGCAGCTCGTCCCGGAGGCGGTCCGCCGCCGCCCAGTCCCGCTCGCGCCGGGCGCGCTCCCGGGCCTCGCTGAGGGCAGCGACGTCATCCGGGACCTCGGCGCCGGAGGTGTCGACCAGCCCGGCCAGCCCGAGCACGTCGAGCATCTCCCGCAGATCGTCGGACCCCACCGTTCCCGGCGCGCTGCGGTTGGCGTTGCGCTCCCACTCCGAGACGACCGCGAGCGCCCGCGGCGTGTTGAAGTCCTGGGCCAGCGCATCGAAGAAGCGCTCGCGCAGCGGCGCCGACCACTTCGGGCTCGGGCCGTCGACCAGCCGCCGCGCCGTGTTGCGGATCCCCTCGGCGCGGGCCGCCGCCTCCTCCAGGCGCTCGTCGTCGAACTCCATCGGCTGGCGGTAATGGGCGCCCACGAAGTACATGAGAAGCGTTTCGGGGCCGTAGCGGGCCAGCGCCTCGCCCAGCATGAACACGTTGCCGACCGACTTCGACATCTTCTCCGAGTCCAGCCGGACCATGCCCACGTGCATCCACAGCCGGGCCAGATCGTCACCGCGAGCGGCGTGGGTCTGGGCGGCCTCGTTCTCATGGTGGGGAAAGATCAGGTCGCTGCCGCCGCCGTGGATCTCGAACCCCACGCCGAGCAGGTGCTCGGCCATGGCCGAGCACTCGATGTGCCAGCCGGGGCGGCCCCGGCCCCACGGCGAGTCCCACCACGTGTCCTCGTCGTCCTTGTGCCCCTTCCACAGCGCGAAATCAACCGGATCCCGCTTGCGCTCGGCCTCCCCGGCCTCCTCGCCCTGATCCATGTCGTCGAGCTTTCGATGGGAGAGTTCGCCGTAATCAGGGTATGAGCGCACGGAGAAGTAGACGTCGCCCTCGGCGGCATAGGCATGCCCGCTCCCCACCAGATCCCCGATCAAGTCTTCAATTTCCGCGATGGTCTCGCTTGCCAGCGGCTCCGCGTCGGGGCGGCCGAGTCCGAACGCGTCGGTGTCAGCCCTGTAGGCGGCCGTCATCTGCTCGGCCAGATCTGCGCTTGGAACCCCGGCCTGGCGCGCCGCCGCGTAGATCTTGTCGTTGATGTCGGTGATGTTGCCCACGAACACCGGCTCGTAGCCCTCATGGCGCAGGAAGCGCTTGAGCAGCGAGAACATGACGAACGGGCGGGCGTTGCCGACATGCACGCGCCCGTAGACGGTCGGTCCGCAGGCGTAGATCCGCACCCGGGGCGGAACCTCCGGCTCGATCGGCCGGACCTCGTCGGTCCGGGTGTCATGCAGGAAGACGGTGCGCACGATGGCGCAACCCTAGCGCCCACGGGCATTTTGGCCGGACGCGGATCGGCCGGTTGGCCGGGCGCGGACCGGCCGCCGGCCAGCCGGGCGCGGAGCCAGCACTCATTCCGACCGCCGCGAGGCGTTAAGTAACCGGAGATGGCTATCTCTCCGCAACGCTCCCACCGCCTGGAGGCCGTCGAGTCCGCCTTCGCCACGCTGCCCGACCGTTATCTCGGCGCCGATCCCGGATTCGATGCCACCTACCACATCAAGCTGACCGATCTGGGCCACACGTGGGAGGTTCGTTGCACCGCGCACGGCGCCCGGGTGCGCAAGGGCGCGACCCGCCGGCGCCCCGACGTGACGATCTGCACCGACGCCGCCACCTGGCTGGCCCTGCGCCAGGGCGAGATGTCCGGGATCGACGCCTTCGAGCTGCGCCGCCTGACGGTGTCGGGCAACCTCGACTACGCGGTCGGCTTCGAGGGCATGTTCCGGCTCCCCGGCGGCCGGCCCCCGCTGCTCCAGATCCACGATGTCCCGGTGGGCCGCCACCACGTCTCGACGCTGACGATGGGGCATGGGCCGGACGTACTGCTCCTGCACGGCCTCGGCGGCACGCGCGCGTCGCTGTTTGCCACCGCCGCCGCGCTCAGCCAGCGCTACCGGGTCCACGCCGTCGACCTGCCGGGCTTCGGCTCCTCCTCCAAGCCCGCTCGCGCGCCGTACAACGCACGCTGGTACGCGGAGACGATGCTCGCGTTCATGGATGCCCAGGGCATCGCCCAGACCCACCTGGTGGGCAACTCCATGGGCGGGCGCATCGCCATCGAGATGGGCCTGATGGAGCCGGAGCGCATCCGGTCGGTCGCCCTCCTGTGTCCCGCGGTGGCCTGGATCAAGCGCGGCTTTCACCCGCTGGTCCGCCTGCTGCGCCCGGAGTTCGGTCTGCTCCCGCACGGCTTCACCCGCAACACAGTGGCGACTCAGTTCTGGAGCCTGTTCTGCAACCGGGATCTGATCGACCCCGATGTCGGCGATCTGATGGTCGACGAGTTCCGGCGCATCTACCACTCCGCGGGCGCTCGTCTGGCCTTCCTGGCCTCGGCGCGCAACATCTACCTGGAGGCGCCGTACGGCCGCCACGGCTTCTACCCGCGGCTGGCCGAATTGCGGCCGCCGGCCCTGTTCGTCTGGGGCACGCACGACAACCTGATCCCCGCGGCGTTCAGCCGTCATGTCGCTAAGTGGCTGCCGGGCGCCGAGCAGGTCACGATCGACGCCTGCGGCCATGTGCCCCAGGTGGAGCGCCCCGAGGAGACCAACGAACTCCTGCTGCGCTTCTTCGCCCGCACCGAGATCTCGCTGGCGCCGCCGGCTCGCCCGGACGGGGGCGGCCAGAGCGTGAGGCGGATTCGGGCCGCCTAACATCTCGCGGAATGGCTGATACCGGCATCGCCGACCGGGCGGGCACAAACGGGCACGCCGCCCTCGGGGACTCAACGGCGGACGACGACGGCAGAGGCTGGCTCGTCGGCCGCATCATCCGCGGGATCGCCGCTCAGGCCCAGCGGCGGATTCCCGGCGCCGACCTCGACGAGCGTGACCCGGACTTCATCCGCGAGCGGCTCCCCCTCTTCTGGCTGGCGGCCAGCCTGTGGCACCGAGGCGAGGTCCGTGGCCTGGGCAACATTCCGGACTCCGGGCCGGCGCTGCTGGTCGGCAATCACTCGGGCGGCAACATGATGCCGGACACGATGGTGTTCACGATGGCGTTCAACACGTACTTCGGCGTCGAGCGGCCCTTCTACCAACTGGCTCACAATCTCGTGCTGGCCATGCCGGGGCTCGGCTGGCTGCGGAAGTTCGGGACCGTGGCCGCGTCCCGGGACAACGCCCGCAAGGCACTGCAGTCCGGCGCTGCGCTCCTCGTGTACCCAGGCGGCGACTACGAGGTCCACCGGCCGTCCTGGGAGGGCAACCGCGTCGACTTCGACGGTCGCAAGGGCTTCATCCGCCTAGCGTTGGAGGAGAATGTGCCGATCGTCCCGGTGGTGGCGATCGGCGGCCAGGAGACCGCGCTGTTCCTGTCCCGCGGCGAGCACCTGGCCCGGCTGCTCCTGCTCGACCGGATGTTTCGCCTCAAGGTCCTGCCGATCTCGCTCGCGCTCCCGTGGGGCGTGAACGTCGGCGACATGCTGGGGCACATTCCGCTCCCGGCCAAGATCACGGTCGAGACGCTGCCGCCGATCGATCTGCGCGTCGAGTTCGGCTCCGATCCGGATGTGGACGAGATCTATGACCATCTCACCCGGCTCATGCAGGAGGCGCTGGACTGCCTGGCCGCCGAGCGGCGTTTCCCGGTGATCGGATGAGGACCACGGCCGCGACCGTTGTCTCGGCGCCAATCGACTCCGTCTGGAGCGTCGTCTCGGACCCGGAGCGGGCGCTCAGCTTCATGTCCGGGATCACGCGCTGGGAGGTCGAGAGCGACGCGCCGACCGGACTGGGCGCCCGCTACCGCATCCTGTTGCGCATCGGCTCCGCCGAGGTCGGCGGCCTGATCGAGATCGTCGAATGGGATCCCCCGCGTGAGCTGGCCTGGACCTCCATCACCGGCGTCGATCAGCGCGGCCGGTGGCGCCTGCGGCCCACCTCCGGCGGCCGCACGCGGGCCGAGATCCGCCTCGCCGCCGGCGTTGCCGGGTCGGGCATCGCCGGGTGGGTGGCCGAGCGCATCGCCCAGCCGCTCGTCGGCTCCCACCTGCGCGGCACCGTCCGCCAGTTGGCCCGCCTCGTCGAGCACGAGCAGATGCGTGACCAGGCCGCCCAGCGCGAGGCCGCCCGCGCGGCCCGGACGTCCGGGCGCCAGGCGACCGGCTAGCAGGCGCGGACCCGCGGACCTCCGGGCGCCAGGCGACCGGCTGGCTCCCGGCTCAGCCCGCCGCGGGCAGGCTGAAGCGGACCCGCGTGCCCACCGGGGTGTCGGCCAGCCAGATCCGGCCGCCGTGGGCCTCGACGATGGCCCGGGCCACGGCCAGCCCCAGGCCGGCGCCCGTCTCGCTGCGCGCCGCCTGATCGCCGCCCCGGTAGAAGGCGGTGAACACGTGGTCTCGCTCGTCGGCCGCGATCCCCTCGCCGTCGTCGACGATCTCCACCTCGATCCCGGTGTCCGCCGGCTCGGCCCGGACGACCACGCTCCCGTCGGCGGGCGTGTGGCGGATCGCGTTCTGGATCAGGTTGAACAGCACGCGCTGGATCTTCTCCGGGTTGGCCCGGGCCAGCGCCAGCGACGACGGGATGCTGGCCGTCACCGCGACCCCCTTGGCCTCGGCCTCGAGGCGCATGGCGTCGACGGTCTCGCCCACCAGCTCGGACAGCTGCACCCGCTCCAGCGACCAGCTGATGTCCCCGGCCTCCAGCCGCGACAGCTCGAACAGGTCGTCGATCAGCGCGCTCAGCGCGTCGATATGGGTTCGCATCCGGGCCAGGTATCCCCGCCGCACCTCGCCGGCCACGATGTCGTCGCTGACCGCCTCGGTCAGCAGGCGCAGCGACGTGATCGGCGTGCGCAGGTCGTGGGAGACGGCGGCGACCAGGTGGCGCCGCGCCGACTCGGACTGGTCGCGGGCGGCCGCCTGGCCCCGGAGGTCGCCGATCATGGCGTTGGCGGCGTCGGCCAGCTGGGACAGCTCGTCGCGGGCGTCGGTGGTGATCTGCACGGTGTGATCGCCGCCGCCCACCGCGCGCAGCCCATCGCGAATCCCGGCCACATCCCGCACGATGTCGCCGGCGATCAGCCGAGCGCCCAGGAACGCCAGGACACCGGCGCCGACCACGATCGCCGCCACCAGCAGCGCCGCGTGCCCGGAGACGACCATCAACAGCGACACCACGACGAGCGCGACGAGCACCGGCGTCATGGCGATCAGCACCACCAGCGCCAGCTGGCGCGACAGGGACCCCGCCCACGTGCGGACCCGGCTGATCACGGGGAGAACCGGTACCCGACTCCCCACACCGTCTGGATGTGACGAGGCCGGCTCGGGTCCGCCTCGATCTTCGACCGCAGCCGCCGGATGTGGACGGTCACCGTCGAGGTGTCGGTGTAGAAGGAGTACTGCCAGATCGCGTCCATCAGCTGGTTGCGTGAGAAGGCCTGCCCCGGGTTGCGCGCCAGAAACAGGAGCACGTCGAACTCGCGCTGGGTGAGGACGACCTCCTCCCCGCGGGCGAACACCTGGCGAGCGACCGGATCGATGGTCAGGTCGCTGAGCTCGATCGGCGCCTGCTGGGCGGGCGCGCTGTCCGCCCGGCGCAGCACCGCGTCGACCCGGGCCACCAGCTCCAGCGGCGAGAACGGCTTGACCACATAGTCGTCGGCCCCCTGGCGCAGGCCGATGATCCGATCGGCCTCCTCGCCCTTGGCCGTGAGCAGGATGACGCAGATCGGCTCCGGCTCGGAGTGGCGCAGCCGGCGCATGACCTCCAGCCCGTCGATGCCGGGCAGCATCAGGTCGAGCACCACCAGGTCCGGCCGCTGGCTGCCGATCATGGCCAGCGCCCGCGCCCCGTCGCCCGCGGTGCGCGTCCGGTAGCCGGCCCGCTCCAGATACCGCGACACGACCTCGGCGATCGTCGGCTCGTCGTCGACGACCAGCACCGAGCCCCGGCTGCGTTCGTCCATGTAACGGATTCTGCCAGTGCCGCGCCGTATTGCCGCGCTGCGACGGCGCTGCGTTCACCGGCTGTTCATCCCCGGGCGGGCTACGCCGCGCCGCTACGTCTACGACTGGCAATGAAGGAGGATCCGGGCGCCGCCGGCAGTCGCGGAGCGGGGCCGTGGGATGTTTCTGGTCCTATACGACAGAACCAGCCCAAGACCCCTGTCGCCGGGCCGCCGGCAGCCGCCCGATCCGCCTTCATTGCCGCCGTTGACGTTCGCCCCGCGTCGCCACCGACGCTGGGGAGTTCAGATCGCGGCGGACTCCACCGTCGCCACGGCCATCGCCGCCACCCCCTCCTCGCGGCCGACGAACCCCATCCCCTCTCCGCGGGTCGCCTTGACGCTCACCCGCGTCACCGGCACCTCGAGCGCCTCGGCCAGCCGCTCGCGCATCGCCTCGCGCACCGGGGCGAGCTTGGGGCGCTCCAGGATGACGGTCGCGTCGACGTGGCGGACGGCGAAGCCGGCCTCGCCCACCAGTTCGACGGTCGCACGCAGCAGCTCGATCGAGTCCGCATCGCGGAAACGAGGGTCGGTGTCGGGGAAATGCTGGCCGATGTCGCCAAGCGCGCAGGCTCCCAGGAGCGCGTCGATGATGGCGTGCGTGAGGACGTCGGCGTCGGAGTGCCCGTCCAGCCCCAGCTCGTGGTCGAGCTCGATGCCGCCGAGCACGAGTCGCCGGCCCGCCACCAGGCGATGGCAGTCGTAGCCGATCCCGGTGCTCATGGGGTGGGCCGGCTCATGGGGTGGGCTCGCTCACAGCGCCGCGCTCCGTCAGCAGCAGCTCGGCGACCCGCAGATCCTGTCGGGTGGTGATCTTCATGTTGCCCGCATCTGAGCTCAGGATGCGCACGGTACCGCCGGTGCGCTCCACCAGCCAGGCGTCATCGGTGGCCCCGGACAGCTCGGCCTCGGTGGCCTCGGTCAGGGCGCGCTCCAGCGCCCGGCGGCGGAACACCTGCGGGGTCTGCACCGCCCACAGCCGACCCCGGTCGAGCGTGGCGACCACGGTGGCGCCGTCGTCGCCGACCTGCTTGATCGTGTCGGTGACCGGCGCGGCGGCGATCAGCGCGTCGGCGTCCGGGTGCTGCTCCAGCTCCACCAGCGCGCGCGTGAACAGCTCGGGCGTGGCCAGGGGACGCGCGGCGTCGTGGACGATGACCGGATCGCCGTGACCGCAGGCGGCCAGGGCGTTGCGGACCGAGTGCGACCGCTGCTCGCCGCCGGCGATCGCCCGCGTCCCCTCCGGGGCTGCGCCCAGGTCGCCGGCCGGGAGGGCGACGATGATCTCGGCCACGCCCGGCACGGCACGCAGCGCCGCGACGCTCCACTCCAGCATCGGGCGCCCGCAAAGCGGGACGAGCGCCTTGGGCCGGGGAGACCCAAGGCGCTCGCCTCGTCCTGCGGCCACGATCAGCGCGACCGCCATTTGCCGGCTGGCCTACTTGGCCGCGACGGCGACCTTTCCGGAGTCGGACAGGAGGCTGTAGATATGCTCCTCCACCTCCTGCTCGTCCATGCCAAGCGCGTACATGAGCTCGGAGGCGAGGATCTTCTTGGCCCGGGTGAACATCTGCTTCTCGCCGGTGGACAGGCCCTTCTCGGACTCCCGGATGGCGAGGTTGCGGACGACCTCGGCCAACTCGTAGATGTCACCGGTCTTGATCTTGTCCCGGTTGTGCTTGAAGCGCCGGTTCCAGTTCTTCGGCATCTCCGAACACTCGTCCTGCAGCACAGCGAGAACCTTCTTGACGGTCTCTTCGTCGATGACCCGGCGCAGTCCGGCGACGGCGGCGTTCTCGGTCGGGACCATGACCGTCATGTCGTTGTGGAGGATCTTGATCGTCAGATACTCACGGCTCTCGCCGAGGACTTCCTTTTCCTCCTTACGGAGCACCTTGCCCGCACCGTGGTGCGGGTAGACGACGCTGTCGCCGATCTCGAACTCGACGTGCGGCGGAGTCTCGATCGGCTCCAAGTCATCCAGGTGCTCTTCCATTAGCTCTGTGATGGTGTCCTCCTCTGTCAAGGCGGCGCGGGGTGGACCCGCTCGCGGGATTACCTACGTTTGCAGGTACCGATCAACGAGGTTGATCTCCTGCTGTCGGCGAAGGCCTTCCCGGATGTCCTTCGCCCGGATCTCGCCGACTCCGTCGACGGTCTCCAGCTCGCCATCTGAGGCGGCGAGCAGCTCCTCGAGGCCCCCAAACTCCGTCACGATCCGCTGCACGACGAGCCTGGGCAGCCGGGGTATGCGACCCAGAATGCGGAATCCGCGGGGAGATACGGGATAGTCGAGCGTGTTGAGCTTGCGGTCGTAACCGAGCAGCTCGGCCAGCCGACCGAAGTCCAACAAGTCTTGATGGGGCAGCCGCGCCAGCTGGTCGCTCACGACGGCGAAACGGTCGTCGGTGTCCTCGACGAGATAGTCGTGGACGAGGGCCGCCTTGTCGGCGGCGACGCCGACCATCGTCTCGTCGAGCTGCATCTCGATCAGCCGGCCCTCGGTGCCGAGCTCGACGATGTAGCGCTCGATCTCGACCGCCATCCGCGTCACCAGCTCGGCGCGCTGCAGCACGGTGAGCGTGTCGTGCAAGGTGACGCCGCCCTCGAACTCGAGCGCGGTCAGCCGGGTCGAGACCTGGTCGAGGCGGCTCCGGTACTTGTCGAGCGTGGCCAGGGCCTGGTTGGCCTTGGCCAGCACGACCGGGATGTCCTCGAGGATGTACTTGACGCCGTCGACATAGAGCGAGACCACCTCGCGCCGCTCAGAGACGGCGACCACGATCGAGTCGGTCTGCTTGGAGACCCGCTCGGCGGTGCGATGCCGTGTACCGGTCTCGAGCGTGAGGATTGTCGGGTCGGGCGTCAGCTGGACGTTGACGTGCGCGATCTTCGTGGCGTTCGAGCTGAGCGCGATCGCGCCGTCCATCTTGGCCAGCTCGTAGAGCAGCGCCGGCGAGTAGTCGACATCGAGCTTGATCCCGCCGGAGAACAGGAACGACAGCTCGTCCGCATCGCCGATCACGATCAGCGCCCCCGTGTGCGCGTGAACGATGTTGTCGATGCCCTCCCGGAGTGCGGTCCCCGGCGCCACCATTTCCAGCGCCCTTACCATCCGGGACTCTTGTCGAGACTCGAGCTCCTCTTTGAGCTCTTCCCCGGAACGCGGCGGCATGAAGGACGAGTTTACCGCTTATTGACGCGCACTACGGCCGCTCACGCCGCGAGTGCCTCGTGCCGCTTCCCGAACGCATGTGCGAATGCCGCACGAAGCGTCAGGTGCGCGGCCGGTTCCACCACGGGGCCGAGCCCGAATTTGGCCGCTTCGGCCAGCCGCCGGTCGGTGTGTGCGACGGAACGGAGTTCGCCGGTCAGACCGAGCTCGCCGAAGCAAGCCAGAGGCTCACCGCCGGCGCCACCCAGCGCGACGCCGCGCACCGCACTGGCCACGGCCAGCGCGATCGCCAGGTCGGCGCCGGGCTCGTCGACGCGTACCCCGCCGACGACGTTGACGAACACGTCCGAGGTTCCGGCGCCGATTCCCGCGTGGCGCCCGAGCACGGCCAGGACCAGCGCCAGGCGGTTGCGGTCGAGACCCGACGTGATCCGGCGAGGCGGCACCAGCTCAGAACTCGAGACGAGCGCCTGGACCTCGACCAGGAGTGGCCGGGAACCTTCGATTGCGCACAGGACGACGCTGCCGGGCGCCCGCGTGGCCTCTCCCACGAACCGCGCCGAGGCGTCCAGCACCTCGACCAGGCCGTCGTCGCGCATCTCGAACACTCCCGCCTCGTTGGTCGAGCCGAACCGGTTCTTGACGGCGCGCACAGTGCGATAGGTGCGCTCGCGCTCGCCCTCGAACTGCAGCACGCAGTCGACCAGGTGCTCGAGCACCCGCGGTCCGGCCAGCGTGCCGTCCTTGGTCACGTGCCCGACGAGCAGAACCGCGATCCCCAGCGCCTTCGCGACGCCCATCAGCTCGCTGGCCACCTCGCGTACCTGCGCCACCGAACCGGCCGCGCTCGAGAGCTCCGCCGTGTGCAGCGTCTGCACCGAGTCGATCACGCACACCTCCGGGCGCTCGCGCTCGAGCGTGGCGAGCACCGCCCCCAGGGCGGTCTCGGCGATCACCGGGATCCCCAACGCACCCGCCGGCAGGCGCTCGGCGCGGAGCCGGATCTGGGCCGCCGACTCCTCCGCCGAGACGTACAGCGTCCGCCGCCCGGCGCCGTGGAGGTTGGCCAACACCATCGTCGTCAAGGTCGACTTCCCGATTCCCGGGGATCCGCCGATCAGCACGAGCGACCCCGGCACGATGCCGCCGCCCAGCACGTTGTCGAGCTCCCCGATCCCCGTGCTCATTCGCACTTGCTCGACGGCGGCCACGTCCCGCAGCGCGACCGGCTTCACGGCGGTCCCGGCTCTGGACGCCGCGCCGCGCATCCCGGCAGCGGGCCGCGCATCCCGGACCTGTTCAACGAGCGAATTCCATTCTCCACAGCCGGGACAGCGCCCCGCCCAGCGGGTGCTCTCGTGCCCACAGGCCGAGCAGACGTGGATCGAGGTTGGGCGTGGCACTCGGGACGAGGCTACGCGGCGCGCCCGACGGAAACCGCGTGAGCCGCTGCGTCCTCGAGCCGATCGTCCCCCCAGAACCGCTCGCCGGCCACGTCCACCGTCGGCACTCCGAACACCCCGAGCGCGTGGGCGTCTTCAGTCGCCTCTCGGAGCGTTCGCTTGACCGCGGGATCGCGCATCGCGGCCTGCGTCTCGCCCCGGTCGAGCCCCACCGCGACCGCTCCGGCCAGGACATGTGCCTGGATGCTCAGCTCGCGACCCTGCTGAAAGGCGTCCCGGAACAGCGCCCGCGCCAGTTCGTGCCCGCACCCCACCGCGAACGCCCACGTCACCGCCCGCATCGCGGCGAGATAGTCGGTCGGCCACGGGTCGGGCCACAGGATCGGCGGCAACCCGTAGCCGCGGGCCCGACGTTCGATCTCCGCCATGCCCGCCTGCCGACGCCGGTAGTCCCCGAGCGCCCATGAGCTCCGCCCGGTCAGCTTGAACAGGCCGCCGAGAAGAACCGGCTGCCACCGGACCGGCTCCGGAAACACGCGCTCGACCCGCTCCGCCGCGAGGTACGCATAAGGCGATCCGACGTCGAAGTAGAAGGTGATCATTGGGCGTTCGATAAACTGAACGATACGTTCTCTATGTTAGCCCACGATGAACCATTCCGTCCACAGGATGTCCTTGCGGCGAATCTCCGCCGGCTGCGGATCGCCCGGCGCCTGTCCCTGTCCGAGCTCGCGCGCGCCACGGGCATGAGCAAGGCGACCCTGTCCAGCGTCGAGAGCGGCCGATCGAATCCGACGATCGAGACGCTGGCCGCGCTCGCCGGGGCGCTGCGCGTGTCGCTCGGCGAGCTGCTCGAGGAGCCGCCTGCCGGCGAGGTGCGGATCGTGCGTCGCGGCCGGCACGGTGTGCTCGACCGCATCGACGAGGCCGGGATCGCGCTGTCCGAGCGCGCATGGGCGCCGCGCGAGTCGGAGGAACCGGCGCCGAGCCCGGCCGGAGTTCGCGCCGGCGTGTACGTGCTCGAAGGCAAGCTGATCGCCGGCCCGGTCGAGCGGGTCACGGAGCTCGCCGCCGGCGACTACGCGTCGTTCCCCGTTGACGTACCTCACGTGTACGAGACCGAGCGGACGGGAGCGCGCGCCCTGGTCCTCACATACGGGGTCTGAGACGCGTTAAGGGTCGTGTGATGCCGCCGATCACGATCCGCGAGCTCCTCCCCTCCGACCACCGCGCAGTTGTCTTCACGTTCGGCCATCTCAGCGAGCGCTCCCGTTACCAGCGCTACTTCACGACCAAGCGCGCCCTCTCGCCCCGCGAGCTGCGTTTCCTCCTCGACGTCGACCACTGGCACCACGAGGCGATGATCGCGTTCTCGCCCCCGCCTCGCGCGCCGATCGCGATCGCCCGCTACATCCGCGTCGATGACGACTTCGAGTCCGCCGAGGTGGCGATCGAAGTGGTCGATCGCTGGCAGCGGCGGGGAGTCGGGATCGCGCTGCTCATCGCGCTGGCCAAACGCGCCCGCGCCACCGGCATCCGCCGCTTCCATATGTCGATGCTCCGCGACAACGTCGCCGCCCGCGCGCTCGCACACCACTTCGGGCCGGCGACGGTGCTCGCCGCCGCCGGCAACGTCGTGGAGCTGAGCTACTCGCTCTCGGGGGCGTCGTCGGAGCCGGCCGGCTCGTCCGGACCGGCCTCCTCGCCGCCCTCGCCGCCGACCGCCACCGGGGTCGGCTTAGGCGCCGGCTCGATGACCGTCAGCTTGACGTCGGCGTCCGCGGGCGGCTCGCTGCCGTCCTCGGCCGCCGGCCAGTCGACCATCACCGTCGAACCCGACGGCACCTGCGAGCGCAGGACGAAGTCCGCGAGCGGATCCTCGACGTAGCGCTGGATCGCACGGCGCAGCGGCCGGGCGCCCATCGCCGGATCCCAACCCTTCTCGACGAGCATGTCCTTGGCCGGCTCGGACAGCTCCAGCTGGAGCTCGCGCTCGGCCATCGACTCGCGGATCCGCCGGAGCAGCAGCTCGACGATCTCCT
>JBPYFQ010000273.1:0-61186 GCA_051985625.1 Solirubrobacteraceae bacterium | reverse complement strand
GCGGAGCCCACGCCGCCGTGGTCCTGGTCCTCCTGGTGGCGGTGATCGTGGTCCTCAGACCATGGTCGCTGATGTCGCTCCCGCGCCGGTTCGTCCGCGCCACCGCCGCGACGCTGGCGCTCTTGCTCGTGCTGGCCGGGGTGGCGGTGGGCTACTCGGGTACCCGGGATTACCTGAGGCACCGATACGCGGGCAAGTACGGGCCAGATGCCGTCTACAAGGTGTGGCGCTGGGCCCGGGGCCTGCACCACGCGCGAATCGCCCTGGTGGGCACGTTCGGCTTCTTCTTCGGCTATCCCCTCTGGGGTCTCGACGCTTCCAATCGCATCGCGTACATGGGCCAGCGCGGTCCCCATGGCTCGTTCCGGCCCATCACCAGCTGTCGGGCCTGGCGCACGGCGCTGAACCGGGGGCACTACCGGTACGTGGTCACGACCGCCCGCGCGATCACCTTCACCACGCAGCTGCTGCACTCGCCGGAGGTCGACTGGACCCGGACCGACCCCGCGGCCAGGCTGGTGCTCTCTCCGAGTTGGGCGATCCAGGTCTTCCGGCTCACCGGGCCGCTCCACCCGGATCGCTGCTAGGCGATCGTGGTGGACGAGGCACGCCGACGGTCGTCCGCCGCCTGAAGGACGACAGCCCGCGGGCGGGAAGGCTTGTCCTGCGGCCAGCGTCTAAGGGTCGTATGAGGATCAGAGCGCACTTGCTGGCGTCTCAGTCAGGATGTAGCGTCGCAGGCGGCCTGACGCGACCGGACTTGGTCAACCCGAAGCCCGCCCGATGACCCTCAGAACCGAGAGCCGCATCACAATCGCCGGCAGCGTCCCTGAGGTGTGGGCCTACGTCTGTGACGTCGGTCGCTGGCCGGAGTGGGCGCCAACCGTTCTCGAATGCCGGGTTCGCGGAGGAGCGCCACTTCAGCCCGGCGCAAAGGTGGACCAGCGGGCCAAGGGGATACTCGGGTCGACTCGCGGCCGGAGCCAGGAAGTGACCGTCGTCGAGGCGCCCCGCTACGTGGCGTTCGCCGGGCCGATGGGTACTTCGGCGGCTCGCTGGGGAATGCAACTCGAGCCGACGAACGACAGGCAGACCGACGCGAACATGTGGATTGAGGTCGACCTCGCGGGCATCATGCGCGCGCTCCCCGGCCGCGTTCTCAAAGACAGGATTCAGCGCGTAAGCGATCGCGAGATGGCGGCGATCAAGGCTGCGGTCGAGTCCGCTGCGCCACGAGGCGCGGATTCCTAGATGGGAATGGCGATGGCGTGCAGTTCCACCGCGACGCTGCCGAGATCGGGGAGCGCACCATGAGCCAGGTCGACCGTACGCGAGAGCACCTGATCGAGACATACCGCAAGAAGGCGAAGCATTACGACATGACCTGCCGGTTCTACCCCGCGCCCGGGTACCCCCAGCGGGCCCAACGCCTCCGGGCCGTACAAGCGCTCGGCCTGCGCCAGGGTGACAGTGTGGTCGACATCGCATGTGGCACAGGTCTGAACTTCCCGCTGATTGAGGACCTGATCGGTCCCGCCGGCCGGATCGTCGGCGTCGATCTGACGGACGCGATGCTCGCTCGTGCCCAGGATCGGATCGACACGAACGGCTGGAGCAATATCACCCTCGTGCAAGCCGACGCGGCCGAGTTCGACTTCCCATCTGAGGTCGACGCGATCCTGTCCACGTACGCCCTGTCGCAGGTGCCCGAGTGCGCAGAGGTCATCGCCCACGGCGCCGCGGCTCTCTCCGGAGGCGGACGCTGGGTCGTGCTGGATCTCAAGGCTCCCGACGACACCCCTGGGTGGCTAGCGCACCTTGGAACCGCAGTCGTCCGGCCCTTCGCTTTCATAGATGAATGGATGATGCGTCGTCCGTGGGACGCGATTCACGTAGCCATGCAGGAAGCACTGGCCGATCTCTCCTGGACCGAGTTGTGCTGGGGGACCGCATTCCTTGCTGCCGGGTCCGCGCCCCACTGAGATTGGTGGTGAGTTGCGCGGTCGGTCTCGCGTTGCCGGGCTGCGGGCGATCCGTAGAAGCTCCCGCGGCTGCGTCGACGGCCGCCGGCTCGACGTACACGTTGATGCAGACGAATCTCTGCCTGTCCGGCCTGGCCGGCTGCTATCGCAAGGTCGACTACCCGGCGGGTGTGGCGGATGCGGTGGCTCGCATCCGCGAAACGCACCCGGACGCGGTCACCGTCAACGAGGCCTGCAGCGGTGATGTCGCGCTGATCGCCCGGGAGACCGGTTACTACCAGCGCTTCTCACGGGTGATCTACCACCACAAGCTCCTGGCGTGCATCAAACCGGGCGGCCGTGGCCTTTTCGGTGACGCAGTATTGACCAAGGCAGCGATCGAGAGCGTCGAGAGCCGAGCCTTCCACGCCCAAGCCGGTCCCGAGCAGCGCCGCTGGATGTGCGTCAGCACAGCTACCGGCGCCGACGTGTGCACCACTCACCTGGCGTCCTCGGAGGCGGACGAGGTAGCGGCGAACGCCCCGCAGTGCGCCGAGCTCAGGACGGTCCTGGCACGTCGTGGGGTCACGCATACCGTCATCTTCGGAGGCGACGTCAACCGTCGCTCCTCCTGCGCCCCGCCGGGCTTCTGGACCCGAACCGACAGGGCCGCCCGCCAGAACCCCGGGAATCAGCAGATATACGGAACGGGCGCGCTGCCCTCGCCGTCGGCGCAGGTGATGCCTGCCAGGCATACCGACCACGATGTCCTGCTGGTCCGCGCTCGACTGGTGGCACACCGCTAGGCCGAACAGCGCGGCGCCGCTCGGGCCTCCGCCCGGTTATTCGCGGCGTCCCGTCTTCTCCGCAACGAATGCGAGCTTGCGGACGCGTCCTTCCCGCAACCAGTCGCTCCAGAGGCGGTGGGCGGCCAGCAGCTCGTCCAGCGCTCGGTGTCCGATCTGCGCACTGATGTCCGTCGCGTCGGCCTCAAAAGCCTTGATCAACGAATCTGCCGCGGCACGGTGAGACCGGCTGCAGTCATCCTGCCAGCGGACCGTCAGCCCGGTCCGATGCAAGCAGGCAAGCATCTCCGGCAGAGGGGTGAGCCAGACCGTGTCGGCGTCGGGCATCCCCGCGCGCTCCGCGCCGGTCAGTGGCCATCCTTCTTCCATCGTGAACGCGAACCGCCCGCCGGCCGTGAGCGCCTCGGATATCTCCCGGAGCAGCGACTCCTTATCGGAAAACGCGAGCATGGTCTCAAGCAGGAGGACAACATCGAACGGGCCGGCAGGCAGCGGCGGGATCCGGGCGACCTCAAAGCGGCAGGGAAGATCGCCCGCATTCTCACGTGCGATCTCGATGGCGCTGGAGCTGAGGTCCAGCCCGAGATAGCTGCAACCGAGCTCCCGAGTTATGAACCGTCCTGGACCGGCAACTCCGCAGCACAGGTCAAGCACATCGATCCCCGGCGCAACGCCGGCCCGGCGCGCGAGGTCGAGAATCTCTCCGGCATGCATGAAGCTCTCCTGTCCGATGAACTCGCCGGGGGCGTAGGCGGCGAGCCGGGCCCGCTGCAGGGCCCGCGTGAACGGCGCGCGCGCGTCCTGCTTCATGGCAAGGTCAGCCGAGGCTCGTGGGCACGATACCTCTTAAGCTGACCGTCGTTCATCGTCTGGAGATTGACAGCCCGCGGGGAAGGCTATCGTGACGCCAGCGTCTATTGGTCATATGGAGACAAGCGCACAGCCACGGAGGGCGCCGCGCTCGAACCGCACGACGCGAGCTGTGGACGCCGGCCCGCTGACCGGGTTGATCGCTCAGGGGCTGCTGCTGTGGGCGCTCGCCGGGACCATTGGCCTCAGCGCCGCCGGCTGGGCGATCGGACTCATCTGCGGGGCACTCCTGAGCGCGGTCCTAGCGCATGGCCTGTCTCGCTATCGCTCTGACGGGCTGGGAGCCGCCGATTGGGTGACGCTGGCGCGGGCGTCGCTCGCCGTCGTTGTCGCCGCGCTGGTCGCGGACTCGTTTGCCCACCGCGCCCTGGTCGCGCTCCTGGTGTCCATCGTCGGGCTCGCGCTGGTGCTCGACTTCGTAGACGGATGGGTGGCGCGGCACATGAGCACGACCGGGATGCTCGGCGCGTGGTTCGACGGTGAAGTCGACGCGTTCCTGATCATGATTCTCAGCGTGTACGTCGCCCGGTCGGCTGGCGCCTGGGTGCTGGCGATAGGCGCAGCGCGCTATGCGTTTCTCGTCGCCGGGTGGCCGCTGGCGTGGATGCGCGCGCCGTTGCCGCCGCGCTATTGGCGCAAGGTCGTCACCGCAACGGTGGGGATCGTGCTGCTGATAGCGGTCGCGGACGTTCTGCCGCGGGCCGTGAACCAGGCGATCCTCGTCGGGGCGCTCATCCTGCTGGTTGAGTCGTTCGGACGCGATGTGGTGTGGCTGTGGACCCACCGGAACGGTGCCGGCGCCGCGGTCGCCGCTCCCGCAGTGGACCACGGCCGACTGGGCCGGAGTACCGCCGCCGCGTTCACGGTCCTTGCCGTTCTGGTCGTTTGGGCAGCTCTGGTGGCCCCCAATCAGCCGCAGGATCTCACGCCCACCGCATTCCTCAGGGTCCCGATCGAGGGCCTCGTGCTCGTCGCACTGGCCGTGTTCCTGCCCACCCTTCCGCGACGCATCCTGTCCGGCGTCCTCGGCCCGGCTCTCACCCTGCTCGTCATCTTGAAGATCTTCGACATCGCGTTCTTCACCGCTTTTGCCCGGCCCTTTGATGTCGTGGGCGACGCGGGCGACGCCGGGATCGGCATCGAGACGCTGCGCGCGGCCATCGGTAACAGCGAGGCGAACCTGATCGTCTACGGCGGGGTGGCGCTCGCCGTCACGCTCGTCGTCGTCATCACCCTGGCGATGTTTCGGCTGACCCGCGTGGCGGCCGACAACCGCCGATGGTCGCTTCGCGGCATCGCGGCGCTCGGCGCCGTCTGGCTGCTCTGCTCGATGTTCGGCGCGCAGCTTCTGTCGCACAGCCCCATCGCCTCCACGAGCACTGCCAGCTATGTCGTCCACGAGGTGCGAGCGGTGGAGGCCGACATCCACGACGAGGCCGTCTTCGCCACACAGATCAAGCACGACCCGTTTCGCAACACCCCGGGCAATCGGCTCCTGACCGCTCTGCGGGGCAAAGACGTCCTTCTCGTGTTCGTCGAGTCCTACGGTCAGGTCTCGGTCCGGGGCTCTTCCTTCTCCCCGGCCATCGATGCGCTGCTCAATACGGGAACCAGCCGGCTGCGGAACGCTGGGTTCTCGGCGCGGAGCGCTTTCGTGAACGCGCCAGGCTTCGGCGGCATCAGCTGGCTCGCTCACTCCACGCTGCAGGCGGGCGTCTGGGCCAACAGCCAGCGGCGGTATGACCAGCTCGTCGCCAGCCGCCGGTTCACGCTCTCCGATGCGTTCGACCGGGCCGGGTGGCGGACGATCAACTTTGCGCCGGCGGACGATCGCTCCTGGCCGGAGGGATCGTCTTTCTACCACTACGACAAGCTCTATGACCGCCAGGCGATGGGCTACCGCGGGCCGGGCTTCAACTACGCGCCCATGCCCGACCAATATATGTTCGCGGCCCTGCAGCGCCTCGAACTGGCGAAACCGCACCGACCCCTGTTCGCGGAGGTCGACACGGTGTCGAGTCACATGCCGTGGGACCGCATCCCCCAGATGATTCCGTGGAACGACTTGGGGAACGGCTCGGTCTTCAGCCGTATCCCGATGGACAGCGAACCGAGCTCGTTCTGGTGGCATCCCAGCCAGGTGAAGGCTGCCTACGCCCGGTCGCTCGAATACTCGTTGAACGCTTTGATCTCATTCGTACAGCGCTACGGCAAGAAGAACCTCGTCCTCGTCGCCGTCGGTGACGAGCAGCCGCTGGCGATCGTGAGCGGGCAGGGGGCCAGCCGCGATGTGCCGATCTCGATCATCGCTCACGACCCGTCGGTGCTGAGGCGGATCGGAGCATGGGGCTGGCAATCGGGCTTGCTACCCAGCCCGGACGCGCCGGTCCTGCGGATGAGCGCCTTCCGCGATCGCTTTCTGACGGCATATGGGCCGCAGCCGTCCGCCCGGAAGTCGCCGTGACCGGCGCCGGCATCAGACGGAACCTGGCGACTTGGGGACGCCTGGTCGCCTCAATGGTCACCCTGGCTGTGGTCGTCTGGCGCCTGGGCACCGGACCTTTCGTCACCGGTCTCCACGCGGTCGACGGCGGGGCTCTGGCGGCAGCCGCAGGCCTCGCCCTGCTGACCACGGTGGGCTATGCCTGGCGGTGGAAGATCGTGGCGGGGGGACTCGGCGTCGACCTGTCGCTGCCCGCCGCGGTGGCCGCCTACTATCGATCGATGTTCCTCAACGCCACGCTGCCGGGCGGGATCGTGGGGGACGTCCACCGCGGGGTCAGCCATGGGCGCGATGTGCACGATGTCGGCCGCGCATTGCGCTCGGTCGGGTGGGAACGGTTCGCCGGGCAGTTCGTGCAGGTCCTCCTGACGGTCATCGTTCTCCTCGTGTTGCCGTCGCCCGTGCGGTCGTCCACGCCGCTGGTCGCGATCGCGGTGGTCGTGGCGGTGATCGGCGTCGTGCTCGTGGCCCGGGTGCGATCCGATGCCACTCGGTCTGCGTGGGCGCGGCTCGTGAGCGGTGCGGCCGGCGATATCCGTAACGGGCTGCTCGCCCGGAGAGCGTGGCTGGCCATCGCGCTGGCATCCGCGCTGGGCGTCGCCGGCCACGCCGCTACCTTCCTCATCGCCGCGCGGACCGCCGGCGTCAGCGCTCCGCTGTCCCGGATGCTGCCGATCGCATTGCTCGTGATGGCGGTGATGATGCTGCCCAGCGCCGGTAGCTGGGGCCCTCGCGAGGGCGTGACGGCATGGGCGTTCGGCGCGGCCGGCCTCGGCGCGCAACACGGGGTCGCCACCGCCGTAGCCTTCGGCGTCATGGTGGTCGTGGCCAGCCTTCCAGGCGCCGCTGTACTGGTGATCGCCTGGTTGCGTCGCAACCGAGCTCCGGGGCGGACCCAACAGCCGCGCCGGGAGCGAGCAACAGATGCCCGTCCTCACCGACCATCTGAGCGGTCCCAGTCCTCGCTTCGGGGGCGTCCGGCAAATGTCTGACCGTCCCTACACGCTGTTGAGCTGTGGTATGTCGATCGACGGTTACCTCGGCAACGCCGCGCCGCGGCGCCTTGAGTTGTCCAACGACGCCGACTTCGACCGAGTCGACGCGGTGCGTGCGACTTGCGACGCGATCCTGGTGGGCGCGGCTACCGTGCGCAACGACAATCCGCGGCTGTTGGTGCGGTCCACGTATCGTCGCGACGAGCGGACCACGCGGGGGCTCCCGCCGTCCCCGATCAAGGTCACACTGACGGAGCGGCTGGAGTTGGACCCGGGCGCCGACTTCTTCGCTGCCGGCGAAAGCGAGAAGCTGGTGTATTGCACAAGACCCCGCATCCGCGATGCGCGCGCGCGTCTCGGAGGCGTGGCGACCGTCGTCGACGGCGGCCAGCCGGTCGAGATGCGCCGGGTCAGCGAGGATCTCGCCGCTCGCGGCGTGCAACGACTGATGGTCGAGGGCGGCGGCAAAGTGCACACGCAGTTCCTGACGGAAGACCTGGCCGACGAACTGCAGTTGGTGGTCGCGCCGTTCTTCGTGGGCGACTCGCGGGCGACGCGATTCGTGAACGACGGGCGCTTCCCGTGGAATGCCGGTCGGCGGGCGACGCTCGCCGAGGTCCGTCAGATCGGCGACGTGGTGCTGCTTCGGTACGCGCTGTCGTCGCGGTTCCAGACCGACTGCCCGGCTAGATAGATGCCGCCGCTGCTGCCCACTGCGACGATCCGCACCCAGGTCGCGCGCTCAGCGCGGTGGCGCCAGCAGATCGACGTGGTGCACGGTCACCATGAGCTCTCCGGCGGCTGCTTGAGCCAGGCGTCGGCGGGTGTAGAGCGACGTCTCGGCGGCGAGCTCAGCTTCTTGCTCGCAGGCTGCACCCACCCACCCGGTGAACCACTCGGCTGCCAGAGCGGCCTGTCCGGCGCCTAGTGCCCACGGGCTGGGCCGGACGACGACCTCGCCCCCAAGCCGGCCGAACTGCTCCACGGCAAGGGCAACGGCATCGGGGCCGAGCAGACGCCCCCGTTCGGTCACCCGGCGTTGGTGGGCGTCAAAGGCGGCGGCCACGCGGCCGTCCAGCGGATCCGCCGGGGTCAGTTCGACGTGACCGACAACCGACAGAGTCAGCAGGATCGGACATCCTGGCTCGGCGCAGACGGCGATCAGCCCAAGCAGTTCCTCCTCGGTCATCAGGTCGAGCAGCGCGGAGGCGGTGATCAGGCTTGCGCCGGCGAGATCGCCTGGCCGCAGCCGGGTGATGTCGGAGTGCCTCGTCTCGAGGGTGACGGCCGCCCCGTCGGCAGCCGGCCCGGGGAGATCGGCGGCGGCGACCTCCAGCAGGTCGGCGTCGAGGTCGTGCACGACCCAGTGCTGCGGCGCGGGAAGCCGCGGCGCGAGCCACCGTCCCATCGCCCCGGCACCGCCGCCGAGGTCATGGATCGCCCAGCGTCCGGTGCCCGGCGGGCGTCTGGCCACGTGCTCGGCGAGGTCGCCGGCACGGGCCGCGGCGTCCGCAGGCTCACGGAGGGAGAGCCATTGCCTGCCGAGCCGGATCTCCGGCGCGTTCATCCTGACGGCCTGGTGAGGACATCAGCGAGGCCAGACGCGGTGGTCGACCATCCGGAGAGCGATTCACGCCGCTCGCGCGCGGCCCGTCGCAATCGCCCTCTGAGCTGGGCGTCGCCGAGCCACGCCCGCAGCGCGGCGGCGAGCGCCGCAGGGTCCTCGGGGGAGACCAGCAGCCCTGGCCGGTTTCGGTCGGCGGCGTAGCCCATGGCCTCTGGCACGCCACCCACACCGGCGGCCACAACCGGCAGGCCACGAGCCAGAGCTTCGGTGACGACCATGCCGTAGGTCTCGGCCCGGGATGCCATCACCATCAGATCGGCGGCGGCGTAGCTACGGTCGAGCTCGGCGCCGGACTGTGGTCCGGCGAACCACACGCGGTTACGCAGTCCGCCATCAAGCGTGCGCGGGAGGAGACCCGAAACGAACTTCGGGGCGCGGTCGAGGCTGCCCACGCAGACGCAGCGCCAGGGCAGGTCCGACATCGTCTGCAGCGCATCGAGCAGCACGTCGTGGCCCTTCTCGAACGTCACAGCGGCGACGCAGAGGAGCCCACCCCCGGCCGCCGACCCGGGGGCGAGGTCGGCGGCCTCGACCCCGGGCGTGGCCACGTGGACTCGGCCCGGCGGCAGCCGATAGAGCTCCTGCAGTCGCTTTCGGCTCCAGTGGCTGGTCGTGACCACGGCCGCGGCGGCCCACAGCACCATGCCTTCGCGCCTTCGGATGTCCACGGCCGCTGCATCTGCCGGGCGATCGCCCAGCGGCATATGCACGAGCGTGACCAAGTGCAGCCGGCGCGCCTCGGGGACAAGCACCTCAGGGGCGGTCGAGGCAATCAGTCCGTCGAGGAGCACGGGGGCACGGTCGGGGATCCGCTCCATCACGCCGGCCAAGGCGGCGATCGAATCGCCGTCGCGGTGCGGCCACAGTCCCGGGACGGCGTGCTCGTGCACGGACCACCCGGCCGAGCCGAGATGGCGGCAGACGTGGCGGTCATACGTGTTGCCTCCGGTCGGCCGGCTCGGATCATCGATACCGTCCGGTACGACGACGTGCACCGCGGTCATAGTGGCCGTTCGTAGCTCGCCCAGGCGACGTGCGACTCGTGCAGGGTGACAGCCAGCGTGGCGAGCTCCCGCGCGCTCTCGCCCAGGGCGCCGGCGTGAACGCGGTCGGCGAGCCGGTCCGCGATCACCTGGGCAAGCGCCTCAGTAGAGGTATTCATGCCGGCGAACGCGGGGTCCTCGTTGAGGTTGCGGTACGTCAGTTCGGCCACCACCTCATGCAGCGCCTTGGCCGCCTGGCCGATGTCGACGACGAGCCCGTCGGCGTCGAGGGCCGGTCGCTGGAACGTCGCGTCGACGATGTAGGTGGCGCCGTGCAGGCGCTGCGCGGGTCCGAATACCTCGCCGCGCAAGCTGTGAGCGATCATCATGTGATCACGGACGGTGACACTGAACACGATCAGTCCCCGTCGTATGTGATGGTGTGACAGACAGCGGACAGCCTTCCTGCGACCAGGCTGGCCATCACGTCGGGCAGCTCGGCGAAGGACGACTGCCCGGTGAGGAGGACGTCGAAGGCCGGGTCGCGCAGCAGCTCGAGCGCCAGGGCTAGCCGATCGGCTGTCGTGCGCCGCCCGCTACGCGCCGGCGAGACGGTGGAAACCTGGCTCGCGCGGATGCCGAGCCGACCCGCATGAAACGCGCCTCCCAGCGAAAGCCGGACCTCGCTATCTCCGTACCAGCTGAGGTCGATGACCGTTCCCTCGGGGGCCAGCAGCTCCAGCGACCGCTGGAGCCCGGATGACGTGGCGCTGGCGTGCACGACCAGGTCGCGACCGCCCACGGCGTCGGCCGGCAACGCGAATTCGGCGCCGAGCTCGGTCGCTACATCGGCCCGGGTGGCGTCGACGTCCACGAGGGTGACCTCGATGGCCGGGAACCGGCTCAGTAGTCGCGCGACGCAGCAGCCGACCATCCCGGCGCCGACGACGGTGACGCGGTCGCCAAGCAGTGGTCCGGCGTCCCACAGCGCGTTGACCGCTGTCTCGACCGTGCCTGCAAGCACGGCACGGGCGGGGGGGACCCCGCTGGGCACAAGCGTCACCGCGGCGGCCGGTACCACGTAAGCGGTCTGGTGCGGATACAGACAGAAAACCGTGCGACCGCGCAAGTCCGGCGGTCCGTACTCGACGATGCCGACGTTGAGGTAGCCGTACTTGAGCGGACCGGGAAAGTCGCCCTCCTGGTACGGCGCTCGCATCGCCGCGTACTGGCTCGGCGGCACGCCGCCGCGGAACACCAACGTTTCAGTGCCGCGGCTGACGCCGGACCGCAAGGTGCGCACCACCACCTCATCCCGCTGCGGCTCGGGCAGCGTGACCGGACGGATTTCGCCGCGGCCCGGCGCACGGAGCCAGAACGCGTGTGCATCGACCTGGGCGGTCATCACCTTTGAACGAAGTTAATCGATCTTCCGAGGCGGTGCTCACGTTGTTGGACGCCCAAACCCCGGGAGACCTTCCGCGCTGCTGGGATCGATCCTGCGTCAGTCGGCCCCGCGCTGCAGCCGCGCCAGCCCAGCCTTGATCGTGTCGAGCTGCCTCTCATCTCCGCGAGCTCACGCGCCACGGATCTCGGCCGCCCAACATCAGAACCGCGGCGATCACGTTGCCGGCCGCGTAGCTGGGCGCCGCATCGTCGGGCAGCGGGTTCGGCGGCGGATGCCTAGAGCATGCGTGGCTCTGCGGTCATTGAGCCGCCCGCATCTCCTGTGTTTGGCGTGCCGTCGGGTTCGATCAAGAGCACTTCGGCTTGGTCGTCGGCGTCGGGACAGTGCTCAACTCCGCGCGGGACGACGAAGAGCTCCCCCGGATCCAGCTCGATGTCGCGGTCCCGCAGATGGATCGTGAGATGACCGCTGATGACCAGGAAAAAGTCGTCGGTCTCGTCGTGCTTGTGCCAGACGAACTGGCCCTTGACCTTGACGACTTGGAGCTTGTAGTCATTGACGAAGCCGACCACGCCGGGGCGATACGGCCGGTCGAGCAGCGCGAACTTGGCAGCCAGGTTGATCTTGTCGTCCACGGGACCCTCCGATCGATTGACACCCGGAGGACATCATGGCGGGCTCGCTTGGCCGTCCGGGCGCCCTCGTGGTGGCTCGCCCACGGGATACCCATCGTCCTCGGGGTCAACGCGGCCCACTAGATCAACAGCACGATCTTTCCGGAGCGTTGCCCGGAGACGAGCTGTTCGGCGGCCGCCTCGGCGGCATTGAGCGCGAACACCGAGGCGATCGTCGGGAGGATCCCTCCCCAGGCTGCGGTCAGCGTCGGCTCATCACGGAGACGTGCGGTGACGTCGTGGAGCTCGGACAGGTCCCGGCCGCGGAAGGTGGTGCCGCGAAGGATCAGTCGGTGGGCTGCCAGCAACTCGAGGTCAAGCCGCATCGATCGCCCGCCCAGGCGACCGATTTGCACAATCCGCGCACCAGCCGGAACGGCGCGCATCACGTCGGCCAACAATTCGCCGCCGACGTGGTCCAGAACGATGGAGCACCTCGGCCGGTCCGGCCCGCCCAGCACCTCAGCGACGGACTCGGTGTCGGGGTTGATGACGAGATCCGCGCCCAGCCGGCCCAGCTCGACAGCGGCCGCCTGGTCACGGCACGTGGCCACGATCCTCCCCGCGCCCAGGGTTCGGGCCAGCTGGACGCCAATGCGACCGACCCCCGACGAGGCTCCGGTGATCAGGACGTCGTCGCCGGGCACAAACCCCGCCTGGGCCAGCGCGTCGTGCTCGGTCAGCAAGCCGCTGGGCAGCGCGGCCGCCGCGGTCAGGGCCAGGCCTCGCGTCGGCAGCAGAAGACCGGCGTCCACCGCCACCGACTCCGCGCAGGCCCCGCCCGCCTGTGCCATCACCTGGTCGCCGACCATGACGCCGGTCACCGATGGGCCAACGGCCGCGACCGTTCCCGCCAGCTCAAACCCAACCCGATCCGGCGAAACCCGCCAGCCGGCGCCCGAGGGCACGTAGCTGCCCCTGCGCATAAGACCATCAGCGTGGTTGAGCGCGGCGGCCGCCACGCGCACCAGCACATCACCCGATCCCAGCTCAGGTTCGTCCACGTCGGCCACCTGCCAGCGCGGCCCCGACGAGGAGTGAGTCAAGATGACGGCCCGCATCGACGACAGGATGATGCCAACGGTCACATCTTCGTCCGTCCGGGTGTCATACGAGTGACGGGTCGATTTCTATCGGCGCCGAGTCGCCGACACTGGGAAAGGAAGGACGATGAACACCAAGAACCAGAGCCAGAGGATCGCCGTCGTCGGGGCCACCGGTCGGGTCGGATCCCCGCTTGTCGAGATCCTCGCGCAGCGCGGGCATGATGTCGTCCCGATCGCGCGCTCTAAGGGTGTCGACGTGGTCAGCGGCGAGAGGCTCGATCAGGCGCTCGTCGGCGTCGAGACGATCATCGACACCGCCACTGGCCCCTCGCCTGACCAGCAGGAAGCGACGGCATTCTTTACCGCTTCGGCGCGGAACCTGCAGCGAGCGGGCGCCGCAGCCGGGGCGAAGCGGATTGTCGTCGTCTCGATCATCGGCATCGATAAGTTCCATGGCGGCTACAACGCGGCCAAGGCGGCGCAGGAGCAGGCGCTGCTTGAAGGCCCACTCCCGGTCCGGATCGTTCGCGCGGCCCAGTTCCACGAGTTCGTCGACCCGCTGGTCGGGTGGACGATCCAGGATGGCGTCGCCTACGTGCCCGAGATGCAAACGCAGCTGGTGGCCGCGCGCGTCGTCGCCGAAACCCTCGCCGACGCGGCCGAGGAGCCGGAGATCCAGAACGGCAGAATCACCGAGGTCGCAGGCCCGCAGGAGGAGCGTCTCGCCGATGCGGCCGCGGCCCTCTTTGCCAGTCGAGGCGACGCAACCGAGGTCCGCGAGAGCCGTGGTGGCCCACTCGCCCAGCCGGACGACCCGGACGCTGTGGCCTACGCGCACGGCGCCGCTCTGCCCAACCCGGGAGCGAAGCTCGCCGGCCCCAGCTTCGAAGAGTGGCTCGTGGCGGCCAAGGTGTAGCTCCTGTGCCTGCGGGCCGCCCGACGGGCGCTCCAATAGCGCCTATTCGGCGACCTCTTCCCAGATCAATTCGGCGACGTCGACGACGAGTTCGGGGGGCTCTCGTCCGGACGCTCGTACCTCACCCGCGCACACACAGACGACGTCATTCAATCGCTTGTAGTCCGCGTCGTCACTCAAGTGGAACACGGCCCCGACGATCTGCCGGCGGCCAACGGGATAGGCGCGGCCGTAGCCGTGCCACTCCAACATGATCGTCGCGCCGTCGTCGGTTTCGATCACAGCTCGAAAGTCGGGCTGGAAGGTCCCATCAGAACGCCGCAGCGGATAGTTCGCCCCATGGAACCGTCCCCCGATCTTCCCCTCGCAACGCCCCTCGGCGGAATAGAAATGCTGCTCCCACTCGCCGCCCAGACTGGTAGTCCATCCCTCCGGATAGCCGAAGCGGATGCGATAGAGCGGCTCGAGTCTCACGACGGCGACTCTGCCAGAGGCCTGCGGGTGCCACAAGCCCCGGTTGGCGGTCAGTGGGAACCGCCTGCCGCCGTGGCTCTGGTTCAGCGTCGCTCTTGTTGGGCGTGTTCGCCGCGGTTAGAGTAGGGCCACCACGGTCAAGCCACGACTACGGGGGTGAGCGATGGCGTTGATGCTGATGGGCTTTGAGGTTGACGACTTCGAGGAGTGGAAGCGGCTCTTCGATTCAGATCCCGGAGGGCGTATGGCCGTGGCCAAGGGTCATCGGCTGTCTCGCTCGGTCGAGAACCCAAACGAGATCTACTTGGCCGTCGAGTACTCCTCGGCGGACGACGCCAAAGCGGTTCTGACGCGGCTCCGGGAGGCAGGGGTTTTTGAGAGATTCCGCCCGCTGTTCGGTCCGTCGATCACTGAAGTCGCCGAGGAGATCACATACTGATTGGTTCGTGAAGGCGCCGCAATCGGAGGGGACCGTCATGAGTGCCACCGACAGCAGGGCCGCCGCCAATCTTGCCGTCGTGGGCGGTGTCTACGAGGCCTTCGGCCGCGGCGACACCGACTTCATCCTCGACCAGATCGCGGATACCTGCGAGTGGGAATCGTGGGGCGATAACGCCGGGCAGAAGGCCGGCATACCGCCGATGAAGCCACGCTACGGCCGCGGCGGTGTCGCCGAGTTCTTCGCCTACGTGGCGACGATGCAGATCGAGGACTTCCAGGTGCTCGACATTCTCGCCAGCGCTCACCAGGTGGTCGTCGAGGTGCAGATCTCGATCGCCATGCCCGACCGCGGCCGCCTTACCGATGAAGAGCTGCATCTGTACTCACTCGACGACCAGGGCAAGATCACCCGCATGCGCCACTACGTCGACACGGCGAAACAGATCAAGGCCTACGGGCTCGGTTAGCGGCGCAGCCCATCGACCTATCGATGGCGCCAACCCGCCGGGGTTCGGGTCGGCTATTCGCGCTGTTTGGGCACCGAGCGCGGTAGTCCGAAGTGGGGGAGCACGCCACTGTCGGCAAAGAAGGTGATCTCCGCAATCCTGGTGCCGGCGAGGGTGAGTACGAGCAGCCCGTAGGCGCGCGCGATCTCGGTTCCGGGGCACGGGAAGTAGCACCCGAAGGCGGGCTGACCGTTGGCCCGTGTGGGTACGAGTCGCAGCGGATCGTCGTGGCGTGCCCCGCGGACGCGGAGGAAGTTTTCGATCGCCGCGGCTCCTTGGTACTCGTAGGGGTAGGGCGGCATCGTCAGCCACGCGTCCTCGGTGAGCAAGGCGACGACCGCGTCGATATCGCCGTCCCCGAGCGCGTCCGCGAACCGACCAACGACGTCGCGTTCGTGCGGGGAGTTGGGAAGCGGCGCTCGGTCGCGCCACCCAGCGGGCAGGCGGTCGTCGAGCGCTCGGCGGGCACGGAGCAGCAGGCTGTTCACGGCCGCTTGGCTCGTGCCCAGGATCGCGCCCACCTCGGCCGCGCGGAACCCGAGTACGTCGCGGAGGACCAGGACCGCCCGCTGCTGGGGCTGGAGATGCTGAAGGCCGGTCACGAACGCGAGGGTCAGCGCTTCCCGCTGGTCGTAGCGGGCCTCGGGCCCAGGCGCCTCGTCGGCAATCCCCTCAATCAGCGCGTCCGGGTAGGGCTCGAGCCAGATCGGTTCAGTCAGACGGCTGGGAGTGGGCGGATCGGTCAAGGGTTCGACGTGCTGCGGCCGGCGCGCGCTGGCCCGCAGCGCGTCCAGTGATCGGTTGGTGGCAATGCGGTACAGCCAGGTCCGGATCGACGCGTTCTCCTTGAAGTGCTCGAGCCCACGCCAGGCGGCCAACAGGGTCTCCTGAACCAGGTCCTCTGCGTCCTGGGTCGAGCCGACGATTCGATAGCAGTGCAGTTGCAGCTCACGGCGGTAGGGCTCGGTTAGTTCGCGAAACGCATCCTCGTCCCCGGAGCGAGCCAGCGTAAGCGCACGTTCGCTCACGTTCGCGTCCTCGCACCGAGGTCTCCGATCCATGCCATCGCTCGTATAGACGTCGGCGGCTCCGCAAATTCATCGCTCAATGTCGCGACCTCCCAACGCCTACAGCTGTGATGACCACAAAGGAGGCCGCAATGACTACCGCAGACAACCCAGCCCATCCGCTCGGGGCCAACACGGGCACCGGACAGGCACCGATCAGACGCTGGCGCGCGTTTGCGCTGTTGGCCGTGGCGTTCCTCATGTGCGTCATCGATCTGACGATCGTGAACGTCTCGCTGCCCACGATCGGCCGCGACCTGCACTTCTCAGAGACCAGCCTGCAATGGGTGGTCACCGCGTACGCGCTGACGTTCGGCGGCTTCTTGCTGCTGGGCGGCCGAGCGGCGGACTTGTTTGGTCGCCGCCGAATCTTGATGGGCGGGCTGTCGTTGTTCACCGCGGCGTCGCTGGCCTGCGGACTGGCGAGCAGCGAGGAGTTCCTGATTGCGGCCAGGGCGATCCAAGGGCTGGGCGCCGCGATCATGCTGCCCGCAGCCCTGTCGATCGTGATGAACATGTTCCAGGAGGGCGCCGAGCGCAACAAGGCGCTGGGGATCTGGGGCGGGCTGGGCGCCAGCGGCGCGACCGTCGGGCTGATCACCGGCGGTCTTCTCACCCGCTACGCCGGGTGGCAGTACATCTTCTACCTCAACGTCCCGATCGGAGTGGCCGCGCTGGCGCTGGCGCCGCGCATCGTCCCGAACAGCCGGCTCGACACGACGCGCCGGCGCTTCGACGCGCTCGGCGCGCTCGCCGGCACCGGCGGGCTCGTCGCGCTGGTGTACGCGATCTCGCAGGCCCCGCAGTACGGGTGGGGCGCGACGAGGACGATCGCCGTGCTGGCGGCAGCTGCGGCTCTGCTCGGCGCGTTCCTCGTGGTAGAGAGCCGGGTCGAGGCGCCGGTGTTGCCGCTCTCCATCTTCCGGCGGCGCACGCTCGCCGGCGCGAACGCGGCGGGGCTGCTGCTCGGCGCCAGCTTCTTCGCGTTCTTCTTCATCGGCACCCTCTATATGCAGCAGGTACTGCGCTACAGCGCGCTCCAGTCAGGCGTGGCGTGGCTGGCCACTTCCATCACCGTGGTGGCACTCGCCGGCCTCTCGCAGTGGCTGGCCACGCGCGGCGGCGCGAAGATCGTCATGGCGATCGGGATGACCCTGATCGGCGCAGGGCTGATCTGGGCCACCCAGGTGCCCACCCACGGGCACTTCCTGGCGAACCTGGCGGGCCCGTTCGCGGTCGCCGGCACCGGGGCCGCGTTCGCGTTCATCCCGATCTCGATCGCGGCGCTCGCCGGCGTCCAAGAGCACCAGGCCGGGCTCGCCTCAGGGCTCATGAACACCAGCCAGCAGATCGGCGGCGCGATCGGGGTCGCGATCGCCTCGAGCATCGCCGCCGCCCACACCAAGGCGCTGCTTCACGCCGGTCACGCCGCGCCCACAGCGCTCACAGGCGGCTTTCAGCGGGCGCTCTGGGTGCTGGGCGCGATCGCGCTCCTCGCGGTCCCGGCGATCTTCGCCCTCGTCCGCCGCGACGAGCTCTCCGCCGCGGTGGCCAAGACCACTACCGGCGAACCTCAGCCCGCGCTCGCCGCCGCGAACTAGACGCATCAACCAAACCCCACAACCGCCACCCACGAAAAGGAGACACAACCATGTCCACACCCACGATCGCAGGCAAGGCAGTACTGGTCACCGGAGCCAATCGCGGTCTCGGCCGAGCGCTGGTCAACGAGGCCCTGAAAAGAGGCGCCCGTCGGGTGTACGCCGCGTCGCGCCGGCCGCTGGTTCACGCCGATGAGCGGGTCACGCCGGTGACACTGGACGTGACCGACCCGACGCAGATCCAGCGGGCTGTCAAGCAGGTCGACGAGCTGGACATCCTGATCAACAACGCGGGCGTCTCAGTCCCCGACGACCTGAGCGATCGCTCGGCGTTCGAGCAGCACCTGGCGGTCAACCTGTACGGGACCCTGGACGTGACCCAGGCGCTGCTGCCAGCACTGGCCCGCAGCCAGGGAGCGGTGGTCAACGTCGTGTCGGTCGGGGCGTTGGCCGCGGTGCCGGTGCTACCGGCCTACTCGGTCTCCAAGGCGGCGTCGCTGTCACTGACCCAATCGCTGCGTGCGCTGCTGGCCGGGCAGGGCGTGAGCGTCCACGCGGTGCTGCCCGGTCCGATCGACACCGACATGGTCCGAGACCTTCGCATCCCCAAGACACCTCCGGAGTCCGTCGCCCAGGGCACCCTCGACGGCATCGAGAGGGGCGAGGAAGAGATCTTCCCCGACCCGATGGCGGCGATGCTCGCCGGGGGCTGGCGCGCCGGAGTCTCGAAGGAACTCGAACGCCAGAACGCGACGCTCGTTCAGCCGCAGCCTCTGGCGGCATAAGCCGGGCTGGGGCCGCCGCCAGGATGCGCGGCGGCCCCGCCGTGTGGCCGAGCTACGCGGCGCTCATCGAATCCTGACTGGAGTGGGCGTCCCGGTTCTCGGGGACAAACTGGCTGGCGATGAACGTCGCGCCCTGCGGATCTGACAGGACGGTCATCCGGACCCACGGCGCGTCGAATGGCGCGACCAGCACCTTGCCGCCGAGCTCCGTCGCCTTTTGCGCGATCTCGTCGGCGGCGTCGACCATGAAGGTCACGCTCCAGTGGGGCGGGACGCCTGGCTGGAGCGGCTCGATGGCCGCGACTACTTCCTCGAAGCCGGGGGCGCCCATCTCCGCGGTGCGCTGTCGATTGCCCGGCTGGAGTTGCTCGAGGTGGTCGCCGTAGGCCGGCAACCCCCAAGCTTGGAAGTTGTCGCCAACCCCCAACACCTGCCATCCGAACACCGACCCATAGAACGCCTTTGCCGCCTCAAGGTCGCCGGTCGCCAATCCGTTGAAGTTGAGCGCTCCATGCTCGTTGATGACGCGGGCGCCCTTATGCCGCTTCGGCTGCCAGACGCAGAACACCGCCCCCTCGGGGTCGGCGAACACCGCCATCCGTCCTGCGTCCATCACGTCGAACGGTTCGGCCAGCGTCGTGCCGCCCGCCGCCTTGACCTTGGCCGCGGTCTCGTCGGCGCTGTCTACCTGTACGTAGGTGTTCCACACCGCCATCGGTGGCGCGGCCTCCGGCACCGATCCGATCCCGGCGACATCGCCGCCGCGGATCCGCGCCATGAAGTACTTGCCCTCTGAGCCGGGCGGCATCACGTCCTCGAACTCCCACCCGAATAGACCGCCGTAGAAGGCGACCGCGGCGTCCGGATCGGGGTGGGCGGTATCGATCCAGCACGGCACGCCGGCGATATACCCATCTCTCTCTGCCACGTTGCTCCTTCCGGTTGCTTGACAGTGGTGCGACCCTACTCGCGATTCAGGTCAGGATCCGCCCGCAATTTCTCGCCAGCGACAGGTGGGCCGGCTCTAGCGTGCCGAGGCTGATACAGCGCCATTGTCCCGCCGCGGGGGAGATGGAACCTCGTCGTCAGTAGAGAGGGCTTGACATTCCTATTGACAATAGGTAGATTCCTATCTACATTAGGAAACGGCCTGGAGAACCCGAATGAGCACGAAGACGATCACCCCGAACCTGATTCAGATCACCCGCCTTCATTTCGTCAACGCGTTCCTCGTGCGCGAGGACGATGGCTTCACCCTGGTTGACACGACCACCGGCGGCGGCGCGGACACGCTGATCGCCGCCGCCCGGCAGGCCGGAGGTGAGATCCGCCGGATCGCGCTGACCCACGGCCACGGCGACCACATCGGCTCGGTTGATGCGTTGAAGGAGCGCCTCGGCAGCTCGGTCCAGGTGCTGATGCCGGAACTCGACGCGCGGATTCACGCCGGCGAGAAGGTTGTGGAGGGCAAGCTGACGGGCAGCTGGCCGAAGCTCAAGGCCGTCCCCGACGTCCGAATCAATGCGGGCGAGCGGGTGGGCAGCCTCGAGGTCGTCGCCAGCCCTGGCCACACCCCGGGGCATGTGGCCTTCCTGGACTCGCGTGACGGCAGTCTGATCGCCGGCGACGTCTACACCTCCTACGGACGCGTGGCGGTCTCCAACCACTTCTACCTGCGCTTCCCGCTCGCGGCGATGGCGACGTTCGACAAGCGCCAGGACGCGGAGTCCGCGAAGGCGCTGCGAGCCCTCGGCCCGAACCTGCTGGTCGTCGGCCACGGACCGGCGACACCGAACCCTGCCGCCGCGATGGACCGGGCGATCGCGGAGGCGGGCGCCTGATGCCGAGGGCCGGGCTGGACTCCGAGGCGGTCGTGGCCGCCGCCGCGGAACTGGCGGACACCGAGGGGCTCGAGGCGCTCACCCTCGCGCGCCTCGCCGGCCGACTCGGGGTCCGTGCGCCGTCCTTGTACGTGCACGTTGCCGGTCTCGACGATCTGCGCCGCCGGTTGGCCGAGCGCGGGGCGCACGAGCTGCGCTCCGCACTGCAGGATGCCGCCGCAGGGCGCGCGCGAGGCGAGGCGCTGAGCGCCGTCGCGGCCGCCTACCGCGCGTACGCGCGCGAGCACCCCGGTATGTACGCCGCCCTCCAGCGCGAGGCGGATTCCGAGGAGGCGTCCCGTCTGGTCGCAGTCGTGCTGGCGGTCCTGCGCGGGTATGGGCTGGCCGGCGACGATGCAATCCACGCGGTGAGAATCGTGCGCGCCGCCCTGCACGGCTTCGTCGAGCTCGAACTCCTCGGCGGCTTCAGGATCCCGCTGGAGCTCGACGAGACCTTCCAGCGGCTCGTGACGGTCCTGGATCGCGGCCTGTCCAGCGCCGGCGGCTGACGGTCCTCGACTCCGACAGGGGCACCTGGTGACCAACGGATTCCGGTTGATCACGACCTGGCGAGCGGTCAAACTCGGCGTCGATGAAGCGGGGCTTGCTGGGCACCAAGCTGCACCTGCCCTCGCCGCGTCGCCGGCTGGTGCAGCGCGCCCGCCTGACCGATCTGGTGCGCGCGGGCGCGGGCGAGGCGCCGAGGCTGGTCCTGGTGGCGGCGCCGGCCGGGTTCGGCAAGACCACGCTGCTGGCGCAGTGGCTGGCGGCGGCCGAGGGGGCGCCATCCAGAGTGGCCTGGCTGGCTCTCGACGCGGGCGACGCCGACCTCCGGGTGTTTCTGACCCATCTCGTGGCCGCGATTCAGACCGCTGAGCCGGAGGTCGGTATCGACGCGCTCGCCCTGGTGGAGGCCGGCGGAACCGTGCCGGCTGACGCCGTCCTGGTCAGCCTGATCAACGATCTCGACGTCCTGGCCGGCCCCACGGTGGTGGCGCTCGACGACTACCACGTCATCGACGGGACCGCCGTCCATGAAGCGGTGTCCTTCCTTGTCGACAACCTGCCCCCTCAGGTGACGCTGGCGATGGCCACTCGGGCCGACCCTCCCCTCTCGCTGTCCCGTCTGCGGGCGCGGGGCGAGCTCGTGGAGGTGCGAGCCGCGGACCTCAGGTTCACCCCCGACGAGGCAGAGGTGTTCCTGAACGAGGTGATGGGGCTGGCGCTGGAGCCCGCGCTCGTGGCAGCCCTCGAGGCGCGCACCGAGGGGTGGGCGGCCGGGTTGCAACTGGCGGCCCTCTCGGCCCGAACCCATGCCGGCGACGGATCCGGAGATGTTGCTCGATTCGTCGAGGCCTTCTCCGGAAGCCATCGGTTCGTCCTTGACTACCTGGTCGAGGAGGTCTTGGGCCGGCAGCCGGACCCGGTGCGCGCGTTCCTGCTCGACACATCCGTGCTCGACCAGATGACCGGCGGCCTCTGCGACGCCCTGACTGGTCGCTCCGACGGTGAGTCGATGCTGGAGACCCTTGAGCGCGCAAACCTGTTCGTCGCCCCGCTCGACGACGAGCGTCGGTGGTACCGCTACCACCACCTGTTCGCCGACGCCCTGCGGGCGCGGCTGGCCGGCCGGGATGCCGACCGGGTCGGCGAGCTGCACGTCGCGGCCAGCCGATGGCTCGCTGAGCACGGGCTGCTGGGCGATGCCATCCGGCACGCGCTGGCCAGCGGCGACCACGAGTATGCGGCCGACCTCGTTGAGCTCACGGTGGCCGATCTGCGCCGGCGACGCCAGGACCGCACCCTTCGCCCGTGGCTGGTCGCGCTCCCCGAGGACGTCGTGCGTCGCCGACCGCTGCTGGCCACCTTCATGGGGTGGAGCCGGCTCTCCGAGGGGGACTTCGACGGGGTGGAGGCATGGCTCGACACCGCCGGAGCCGGTCTCGACACGATGCCGCCGTTGACCACTCCCACGGAGGGCGCCCTGGCCGAGGCGGCCAGGGAGCGGGAGGGTGAGCTTCGGTCCCTGCCGGCCATGCTGGCGGTCTATCGCGCCTCGGTTGCCCAGGCTCGGGGGGACGTCGACGGCACGGTCGCGCAGGCGCGCCGGGCGCTCGCGCTGGCCGGCCCGGAGGACCACTTCGCCCGCGGCGCCGCCGCCGGGTTCGTCGGCCTGGCGGCGTGGGCGAACGGCGACCTCGGAACCGCGGTGGACACGTTCACCGAGGCGGTCGCCAGCCTGCACGCCGCCGGCATGGTCACCGACGAGTTGGGCGCGACCGTGGTACTGGCGAACATGTGGCTGGCGCGCGGGCGCCCGGTGGAGGCGCGCCGGCTCTACGAACGGGCCCTGGGCGTGGCCGAGAGCCGCCCCGGCCCGGTGCTCTCCACCACCGGCGACCTGCACGTCGGTCTCGCGGACGTCCTACGTGAGCAGGGCGACCTCGCTGCGGCCGCAGAACACCTCGAGGTCGCCCGCGAGCTCGGCGACCGGGCCTCGCTGCTGGAGAACCGGCACCGCTGGTACACCGCGACGGCCGCGCTGCTGCGAGCCAGCGGCGACCTGGACGGCGCGATTGCGATGCTGGACCAGGCCGAGCCGCTCTTCCTGCCCGGCTACTTTCCGGACGTGCGGCCGATCGCCGCGACCCGCGCGCGGGTGCAGATCGTCCAGGGCCGCCTCGATGATGCCCGGGCGTGGGCGCGACAGCGCGGCGTCGCGCCGACCGATCCACCGACCTACCTGGCCGAATATGACCAGCTCACCCTGGCCCGCCTGCTCGTGGCAGAAGGTCAGGCGGCGCGCGCGCTCGGCCTGCTTGACCGCGTGGCGGAGGCCGCGCAGGCGGCGGGCCGCGACGGCAGCCTGGTCGAGGCACGCCTGGTCCGGGCGCTCGCCCACCACGCCAACGGCGACGCGGACTCGGCGGCGACCGACCTGGCCGCCGCCCTCACCGACGGGGTGCCGGCCGGCTACTGCCGGCTGTTCCTTGACGAGGGACCGCCGATGGCGGAGCTGCTCGGACAGGCCACCCGCGACGCGGCGCAGGACGTGCGAGCGCGCGCCGAGCGTCTGCTGGCCGCCGCTCGGAAACCGTCGGCGCCCCGCCCCGCTAGACCGGTCTCCGCGGACGAGCTCAGCGAGCGCGAATGCGAGGTGCTGCGCCTCCTGGCGACCGAGCTCACCGGACCGGAGATCGCGGGCCACCTGTTCGTCTCGGTGAACACGCTGCGCACGCACACCAAGCACATCTTCAGCAAGCTCGACGTCAACACCCGCCGCGCCGCGGTCCGCCGAGCCACGGACCTCGGCCTGCTTTGAGCGTCACCTCCTCCGGATCACCCCCGGGAAATCACATCACCTTGTGATGTGCGCTCACCACATCGATTCCTAACGTGCCGGAATCGCCGGACACCCCGCCCGGCGCCGACCAAGGAGTCCGACATGAACATCACCAGCCACCGCCTCACCGCCGCCGCGGGCCTGTGCGCCGCGGCCGCCGGTGCCATCTTCATCGGCGTCCAGATCGACCACCCGCCGGCCGACGTGGCGCACATCGTCACCACCGAGATGGCGGTCCGCGAGTCCGCGAAGGTCCTGATGTGCCTCCTGGCTCTCGTCGGCTTCACCGGCATGTTCCTGCGCCACCGGGGCCGGTTCGGCCTCCTGGGGCGTGCCGGCTACGGGCTGCTGACCGCCGGATACCTGGCGTTGCTGGCCGTCGAATGCATCGTCGGTTACGTCCTCCCGGCGGAGGCGCACTCGAACCCCGTCTACGTCCAGCACGTCATCAACGGGGCCATGGCCCACGGCGACAGCAGCGGCATCGGCGCCATGCAGGGGCTATTCCTCGTCGCCGGCATTGGTTACTCGCTGGGTGGTCTGCTGTTCGGCATCGCGCTGTTCCGCGCTGGTGTGCTGGCCCGCTGGGCGTGCGCGCTGCTCGCCTACGGCACCATCTCCGCCCTGGCGCTGTCCGCACTGCCGGAGTCGTTCAGCCGCCCGTTCGCGGTACCCACCGGCATCGCGCTGATCGGCCTCGGGGTCTCGCTGTGGCGCGACCAGCGCCGCCAAGCCGAGATCGTCGACGCGCCAGGCACGGGATGGGCCGTCGCATGAACACTGCCCCCACGACCTACGCGATCCGCGTCAACGGCCACCTCGACGACCACTGGTCGGCCTGGCTTGGCGAGCTCGACATGACCCGCGACGGTGACGGCACCACCACCGTCACCGTCCCGACCGCCGACCAGGCGCAGCTCCACGGTGTCCTGGCCGGCCTGCGGGACATCGGCGCGGTCATCGCCGAGCTCCGCACCGCCGGCGCCCCCGTCACGGGCCGCCGGCCGGCGCTTGAGCGCCCGTTGCTCACCGAGCGCCTCACCCTCCGTCCCGCCACCTCCGCCGACGCCGACTCGAGCTGGCGGTACCGCCGGCTGGAGTCGGTCAACGAGTGGCTGACCGGCTGCCCCGCCGACCTTCGGAGCTACCGCACGCTGTTCTCGGAGCCCGACCGTCTGGCGAGCACCATCATCGTCGTCCTGGGCCACGACGCCGCGGCCCCGATCATCGGCGACTTCATGCTCCGCCGTGAGAACGCCTGGGCCCAGCTCGACGTCGCCGACCAGGCCCGCGACGCGCAGGCGGAGCTCGGCTGGGTCCTCGATCCCGCCCACACCGGTCACGGCTACGCCAGCGAAGCCGTGCGTGAGCTCCTCCGCTACTGCTTCCAGGACCTCGGCGTGCGCCGGGTCACCGCGAACTGCTTCCTCGCCAACGACACCTCGTGGCGCCTCATGGAGCGCGTCGGCATGCGTCGCGAACAGCACGCGGTCCGCGAGTCACTGCACCGGTCCGGCCGATGGCTGGACACGGTCGCCTACGCCATCCTCGACGAGGAGTGGTTGCCGGCCTGATCGAAGTCCGCCGGCTACGTTCTTACGCTGGAGAGGCGGTCTGCCCGCTCGACGATGCGGGCGACCTCGACGCGGGAATCGGCTCCGAGCTTGGCGAAGATGTTGCGGATGTGGGTCTCGACGGTCTTGGGGCTGAGGAACAGCTCCTCGGCGATCTGTCGGTTGGTCTGGCGGTCGACGATGCGGCGGGCGATCTCCAACTCGCGCTGCGTAAGCGTCTCGACTCCGCTCCCCTCGCCGGCGGCTGGTTGGGAGCGGCGGTGGATGTGATGACCGAGCTGGCGTAGCTCGCGTTCGGCGGCATCGCGGTAACGCTGGGCTCCGACGGCGTCGAGGGCGGCTGCCGCGCGTTCGAGCTGTTGCTTGGCACGGTCGCGCTCGCCGGCGGCCGCCAGCGCCCGTCCAGCGAGTGTGCGAGAGAGCGCCGCTTCGATGGGAGTGCCGGCGCTGTCGGCGATCTCGGCTGACCGCGCAGCGAGATCGGCGGCCAGTTGGGCCTCGCCGGCGTCGAGAGAGACAGCGGCGGCGGCCCGATCTGCCCACGCCCGAGCCAGCGGAAGCCCGGTCTGGCTCGCGCTCGCGTCGGCGAGGGCCGCGGCCTCCTGCGCGGCCTCATGGTCTCCCATCGCCAGCCGGCAGCGGCTGAGTAGCTCCAGGAAGTAGGCACGCCAGCTATCGGCGATGAGGGGCAGGTCGGCGCCGCCGGAGGCGCGTTCAAGGATGGCCAGTCCGCGGTCGGGCTTGCCGGTGAGCAGGTGCGCCTGGGCGAGGACGAGTGCTGAGTAGGCGACGTGGTGGCTGGGTTTGCCATCGTCGCCGACGTCAACGGCCTCCTGCGCGGCGGCCATGCCGCGCTCGACGTCACCCGCGGCGAGCGTGACCTGTGAGAGCCCGTACAGGCTCCAGGAGATGGCTTGCGCGTTTCCGGACAGGCGGGCAGCCTCGACGTTCCCCGCCAGCGGATCGAGTGCCGGGTGAAGGTATCCGCGAAACATCCAGGTGATCCCCAGAATTGCGAACACGACTGGGAACAGCTGATGCTGGCCGGTCGCCCGACCGACCGCGAGGGCCCGCTGCGCATGGGCCGAGGCTTCCTCGAACCGGTGCAAGTAGAGCTCGGCGCCGGCGAGATCGACGATCGCGTTCAGGCGCCGCGCCAGTACGGCGTCCGGGATGCCATCGATGATCCGGGCCGCGCGGTCGCGAAGCGGCCTCGCCCGGTCCGGGAAACCCGCGAACACGAATCCGCGTGCGGCCGCGGCGAGGGCGGCCGCCTGCAGCAGCGGCTCCGGCATCTGGTCTGCGACGGCGGCAGCCTGCTCGGCCCACGGCTCCATCGACTTGTACTGCATGCGATTCGAACCGTCGAAGGTGAGTTCGATCAGAAGCGTGAGCCGTTCCGGCGAGCTCTCGTCGGCCAGGCCGTCGAGGGCGGCGATCAGCCGGTCGTGAGCCCTCTCATGGAGACCGAGCAGGTGCTCGACCCGGGCACACCAGGCGGCGACCTCCACCCGCCGCGAGACCTGGTCGGCCGGAAGGATGTCAAGGATCTCGAGCAGCGTTTCGTGGCTCGCCTCGAACTGGCCGGTGGCGGCGAGCGCCTGCGCCATCGGCAGAAGCAACCCGACGCGCTCGTCAGCCGGGGCCGTGGCCGGCACGATCCTCAGCGCCGCGGCCAGCCACCGCGCGGATGTCTCCGGCGCCTGCGAGCGGGCCTCCTGGCCGGCCTCGCGGAGCACCGCGACGGCCGCCGCGTCGCCGTGGCGGGCTGAGCGCTCGACGTGATGCGCCCGGGCGCTGGCCGGCGCGCCTCGCTCGTGGAGTGCCACGGCGACCCGCTCGTGCGAGCCAATCCGCCAGCCGTCACGTGTCGTCTCGTAGACCGCTCGGCGCACGATCGGGTGACGGAACCGGAACCGGCGTGGCATGTCCGTTTCCCTGACCAGCTCGAGCCGAGCGAGCTCGTCGATCGCGTCCAGCACGTCATTCTCAGGCAGGTCGGCCGCTGCGGCGGCGAGCTCCACCTCGAACGGATCCCCCGCGACGGAGGCGCCGTCCAGCACGCGCCGAGCGGTCCCGGGGAGGAGCGACAGCTCCTCGCTGAGCGCTGCGGCCACCATCGGGGGGACCTGTACTCCCGCCAGCGCCACAGCGCCCCCGGCGCCTGGCCGCGCTTCGGTCGGAGCGCGGGCCAGCTGCTCCAGGTAGAACGGATTCCCTCCAGTCTCCCCGTAGAAGAGATCGGCGTGGTCTCCCACCAGTTCGCGCGTCTCATCCCGGGTCAGGGGTGGAAGCTCGACCCGAGCCAGCACGCCGGCCCGGTGCGCGCGCTCGAGCGCGGTGGCCAGCCGCGTTGGCGACTGGCGGGGCCGGGCCGCCAACGCGATCAGCACGCCGGCCGCGGGCGGACGGCGAAGCAGCGCGCTCAGCAGATCGGTTGAGGCCGGATCGGCCCAGTGGAAATCGTCCAGGAGCAGCACGAGCGGCTTGGGGATCGCCAGATGCTCCAGCAGCGCTCGGGCGGCGCGGTGCGTCCGGTAGCGCTCATGTAACCCGGTGGCGGGCGCGGCCTCCGAGTCGGCCAGGGAGGGGAGGAACTGCCCGAGCTCCGATCGCATCGCCGCGTCGAGCCGGTCCAGGCGCCGGTGGTCAAGACCGGCCACGTGGTCATCGAGCGCGTCGACGAACACCCAGTAGGGGAGATCCTGCTCCAGCTCCGCACCGGAGCCCCGGAGGACGACGTGGCCCCGTCCCTCGGCACGGGCGCCCAGTTCGGAGAGCAGCCGGCTCTTACCGATCCCGGCTGGACCGACCACCTCAACCGCTCGTGGCGCGCCGCTCTCCAGCGCTCCCAGCGCTGCGTCAAGCGCGTCCAACTCCGCAGTGCGGCCGACAAAGGTTGAAGAAAACGGCATCGCCCCGCGGGCGAGCTTACCGGTGACCGCCCTGGGGAGTCGATTCCGATTCGCCCCGGCCACCTCAGCGAATCAGGGTGCCGGCTCAGGGTGCTTGCCCGATGTCCCCGGGGGCGGCCGGAGCGACGCTGCAGCCGTGAATCCACCCCATTCCACTGAGGAGCATCCCGTGAGATCACCTCGTATGAGCATCACCGCGCGAGCCGGGCGCTGGAGCGCCCGCCATCGCAGGGCCGCGATCCTCGGTTGGATCGCCTTCGTGGCCGCGGCCATTCTGAGCGGCTTCGCGCTGAACCAGCACACCCTGACCCCTGAGCAGGCCGCGGTCGGCGACTCCGGGCGCGCCGCCCGAGTCGCCGGCGCCGCGTTCCCGCGCCAGGCCAAGGAGGTCGTCCTGATTCAGAGCCGGACGATGACGGCCGGCACTCCACCGTTTCGGGCCGCCATCTCTGACGTCGTCGCTCGTTTGCGCCACACCGGCGTCGCCCAGGACGTCCGACCCAGCGCGATCTCGCCGGATCGACACTCGGCGCTCGTCGCATTCGATGTCAGGGGCGACGAGATGACGACGCACATGTCGGTAGCCGGACCGCTGGCCGCCGTCGCGGCCGCGGCCAAAGCCCAGCCTCGGTTCGTGATCGCCGAGTCCGGCGATGCCAGCATGGCCCGCGGGATCGAGGAGTCCTTCGCGCAGGACCTGCACAAGGCCGAGTCGACGTCGATGCCGATCACGCTGCTCATCCTGGTGCTGGCGTTCGGCGCGCTGGTGGCCGCCGGCGTGCCGCTGCTGCTGGCCATCACCGGGGTGGCGGCAACGCTGGGCCTGGTCGGCCCGATCAGCCACATCGCCCCGGTCGATCAGACGATCAGCAACGTGATCCTGCTCATCGGTCTTGCGGTCGGCGTCGACTACTCGCTGTTCTACCTCAAGCGAGTGCGCGAGGAGCGAGCGGCCGGTCGGGCGACCGGCGCCGCCATCGAGGCAGCGGCCGCCACCTCGGGCCGGGCGGTGCTGGTGTCGGGCGCCACGGTGATGATCGCGATGGGCGGCATGTACCTGGGCGGCTCGCCGACGTTCTCGTCGCTGGCCACCGGGACCATCCTCGTCGTGGCCGTGTCGGTGATCGGATCGCTGACCGTACTGCCCGCCGTGCTCTCCGCGCTGGGCGATCGAGTCGAGAAGGGACGGCTCCCGCTGCGCACTCGGCTGACGCGACGCCGGCCTGGTGCCGGGATCTGGTCACAGATCGTGGAGCGGGTGCTCCGCCGGCCGGTGCTCGCGGCGCTGGTCAGCGGGGGCGTCCTGCTGGGGCTGGCCATCCCGGCGCTGGGAATGCACATCTCGATGCCCGGGAGCGAGTCGCTGTCTCGCAGTATCCCGGCGGTACGCAGCCTCGATCGCATCCAGGCCGCCTTCCCGAGCCAGAGCACGCCGGTGACCGTCGTGGTCAAGGCGCACGACGTCTCCGCACCCGCGATCGCCGGCTCGATCCGGCGGCTCGACACCGCTGCCGCGGGCCATCGCGAGCTGTTCACGGGCCGGGCGACCGTCGAGATCAGCCGAGACCGGACCGTGGCCAGGATCTCCTTGCCGGCCGCCGGAACCGGAATCGACCGCACCTCGCACCGCGAGCTCGCGATGCTGCGCGGAGAGCTGATCCCGGCCGCGTTCGCCGGCGCGCCGGGTGCCCGCGTGATGGTCGGAGGCGTCACGGCGCAGACCGCGGACTTCAACGCGAGTCTCGCCACGCATACGCCGGTGGTGTTCGGCTTCGTCCTGGTCGCCGCGTTCCTGCTGCTGCTGGTGACGTTCCGCTCGCTGGTGATCGCGCTCAAGGCGATCGTCCTGAACCTCCTCAGCGTCGGCGCCTCCTACGGGGTGCTGGTGCTCGTGTTCCAGAACGGGTGGGGCCAGAAGCTGCTGGGCTTCCACTCCAACGGAACGATCGTGGCCTGGCTGCCGCTGTTCCTGTTCGTGGTTCTGTTCGGCCTGTCGATGGACTACCACGTGTTCATCCTCAGCCGGGTGCGAGAGGCGTACGACACGGGGATGAGCACCGAGCGGGCCGTCGCCCATGCGATCGGGACGACCGCCGGCGTCGTGACCAGCGCGGCCGCCGTGATGGTCGCCGTATTCGCCCTGTTCGGCACGCTGTCGAACATCGGCCTGAAGGAGATGGGCGTCGGGCTCGCCGTCGCGGTGCTGCTGGACGCCACGGTCGTCCGCGGGGTGCTGCTGCCGGCGAGCATGAAGCTGCTCGGCGACTGGAACTGGTGGCTTCCGCGGAAGCTGCACTGGCTGCCGCGTCTATCGCTCGAGGGCGAAACCGCTTCAGCCGAGGCCTGACCACTCCGGCAACCGCCGTTCGGTGCCCGCCCCTGCGGCGGGCACCGGCGTTTAAGGGTGCGATCTAAGGGTGCCTGCCCGATGTCGGCTCGGGGCTCCAGCGGCAGGCTGTTCCCATGTTCAAGACAACCGTTTCGCGCCTCATCGCCTTCTCCGCCGGTCTCGGGCTCGCCGCCGGATCGGCCGCCACGATCGGTGCCGCCACCGGAGCTACGCCGCCGTTCCAGGACTGTCTCAAGGTCGCCGCTGTCGACGCCGGCTTCGGCAGCCAGTTGATGCCGGCCGCCGGCCACAGCGCCGCACCGATGTTCGAAGCCGTACCCGGCTCCGACGGCCTGCGCAGCCAGGTCGCCGGCCTCCGGCTCGTTCCGCTCTCGCCGACGGTGAGCGCCGGCGCCCCGACGACCTGGCGGTTCCGGATCATCGGCTGTGACGGCCACGCCATCCGTCATTTCGACCGAGAGAACACCAAGCTCCTTCACCTGATCGTGGTCCGCACGGACCTGACGGGCTATGAGCACGTGCACCCGATGCTTGGGCCCGACGGCACCTTCACGGTGCAGCTGCATCTCCCGCGGCCGGGCATCTATCGGGCGATCGCCGACTTCGTCACCGATGGCCGCAAGTACGTCCTGGGCACGAACCTGACCGCACCGGGCCGGTCGCGCACCATGCCGCTGGCAGCGCCGGCGGTGGACAGCCACGCCGCCGGCTATGCCGTCGAGCTCGAGCGTCCCGCCCAGCTCACCGCCGGCCAGGAAGCCCAGCTGACCTTCCGCATCAGCCGCCACGGCCGGCCGGTCGACGACCTCCAGCCGTACCTGGGCTCCTACGGACACCTGGTGGCACTTCACGCCCCCGAGCTCTCCTACTCGCACGTTCACCCGGTGAGCGCGGACCCGGCGAATGGGGCCATCACGTTCGACACGGAGCTCCCCCAGCGCGGCACGTACCGCCTGTTCCTGCAGTTCCGCACTCACGGCCGTGTCCGCACCGTCGCCTTCACCCAGACCGTCTCCTGAACAGCAACTCCGAAAGGACAAGACCATGGACACCACCTACTCAGTCCCGGGTATCTCCTGTGGCCATTGCCGCAGCGCGATCACGAGCGAGGTCACCAAAGTCGCCGGCGTCAGCGTCGTCGACGTCGACCTCGACGCCAAGACCGTGACCGTCAAGGGGGTCGGCTTCCACGACGACGCTGTTCGCGACGCGATCGACGAAGCCGGCTACGACATCGCCTGAGACCGATGAGCGCCACCACCCCCACAGAACGACTCGAGCTTCCCATCACGGGGATGACCTGCGCCTCGTGCGCGAACCGGATCGAGCGCAAGCTCAACAAGCTGGACGGCGTCGTCGCCACGGTCAACTACGCCACCGAGACCGCCTCCGTGCAATACGCAGGCGGGATCGGTGTGCAGCAGCTGATCACGGCCGTCGAGGCCGCCGGCTACCGGGCGGCACTGCCGACTGTCGAGGCCGAGACCGGCCAGGCCGCCGAGCCGGATCCGACCGCCGGTCTCCGCAACCGGCTGGTCATTAGCGCCCTGCTGTCAGTGCCGGTTCTGTTGATCGCCATGATCCCGGCGCTGCAGTTCGACAACTGGCAGTGGCTGTCGCTGCAGCTCGCGACGCCGGTTGTGCTGTGGGGGGCGTGGCCGTTTCACCGGGCCGCGTGGGTGAACCTGAAGCACGCTACCGCGACGATGGACACGTTGATCAGCGTCGGCACGCTGTCTGCCTGGCTGTGGTCGCTGTATGCGCTGTTCCTTGGCGACGCCGGCGCCAACGGCATGCGGATGGTGTTCAACCTGATCCCCTCGTCCGGCAGCGGCGCCAGCGAGGTCTATCTCGAGACGGCCTCGATCGTGACGACGTTCATCCTGGCCGGCCGTTACTTCGAGGCGCGGGCCAAGCGCCGTGCCGGCGCGGCCCTGGAGGCGCTGCTCGAACTCGGCGCCAAGGACGTCGCAATCCTCGAGGAGGACGGCAGCGAGCGCCGCGTCCCGATCGCCCAACTGCACGTCGGTCAGTGCTTCGTCGTCCGTCCCGGCGACAAGGTCGCCACCGACGGGACCGTCGAGGACGGCCACTCCGCGCTCGACATGAGCATGCTCACCGGCGAGTCCTTCCCGGTCGAGGTCGGACCGGGCTCGGAGATCGCCGGCGCGACGATCAACTCCGGTGGACGGCTGACCGTCCGCGCCTCCCGAGTCGGCAGCGACACGGCGCTCGCCCAGATCGCTCGGCTCGTCACCGAGGCACAGACCGGCAAGGCGCCCGTACAGCGCCTCGCCGATCGCATCTCCGGCGTCTTCGTTCCGGCGGTCTTCACGATCGCCGTTGCGACGCTCGGCTTCTGGCTCGGCGCCGGGCAGAGCCCAACGTTCGCGTTCACCGCCGCGGTGGCCGTCCTGATCATCGCCTGCCCCTGCGCTCTCGGACTCGCCACCCCCACCGCGCTGCTGGTCGGCACGGGTCGCGGCGCCCAGCTCGGCCTGCTGATCAAAGGCCCGGAGATCCTGGAGTCGACGCGTCGCATCGACACGGTGGTGCTGGACAAGACCGGCACGGTCACCACCGGGCAGATGACGCTGCTCGACGTCGTGGTGGCGGACGGCATCGACCGCGACGAGGCGCTGCGACTGGTCGGTGCGCTCGAGGACGCCTCGGAGCATCCGATCGCCAGCGCCATCGCGACGGCCGCCCGGGAACGGTCGCGTCTGCCCAGCGTCGAGGGATTCGTGAACCGCGAGGGCCTCGGCGTCGAGGGCGTCGTCGACGGACACGCGGTCGTCGCCGGCCGGCCGGCGCTGCTCGCCGATTGGGCGCTGCACCTGTCGCCCGCCCTCGCTGCGGCCCGGCAGGCCGCGGAGGCGCGCGGCGAGACCGCCATCGCCGCCGGCTGGGACGGCCGCGCCACCGCGGTGTTCGTCGTGGCCGACGCGGTCAAGCCGACATCCGCCGAGGCGATCCGGCGGCTGAAGGCGCTCGGCCTCCGCACCGTCCTGCTCACCGGAGACAACGCGACAACCGCGCGGACGGTGGCCAACCAGGTCGGGATCGACGAGGTGATCGCCGAGGTGATGCCCGCCGACAAGGCCGAGGTCATCGCCCGCCTGCAGGCCGAAGGTCGTGTCGTGGCGATGGCGGGCGACGGCGTCAACGACGCGCCCGCGCTCGCCCGGGCCGACCTGGGGCTCTCGATCGGGACCGGCACCGACGTCGCGATCGAGGCCTCCGATCTCACGCTCGTCAGCGGCGACCTCGGCGCCGCCGCCGACGCAATCCGCCTCAGCCGCTCGACCCTTCGGACGATCAAGCAGAACCTCGGCTGGGCCTTCGGCTACAACCTCGCCGCGTTGCCCCTGGCCGCGGTCGGCCTGCTCAACCCGGTCATCGCATCGGCCGCGATGGCCTTCTCCAGTCTCAGCGTCGTGGCCAACGCCCTGCGCCTGCGCCGTTTCCGAGCCTGAAGGATGGCCGAGTCGAGTCCCGGGCCGGGTGCGGCTCCGCCCGGGCGGCTCAGAGCCCCGAGAACAGCGACTGACAGGGCGCCGACAGCAGAAGAGGATTGCGCAGCCCGACGCTGGTCACCCGGCCGCCCACCGAGCGGGTCTGGAGCGCCAGGCCGGTCAGCTCCTGTTGGAGCTCGGGGACGCAGTCCCGCAGGCCGATCGCCTGCTGCTGGGAGACCGCGGTGACGGCCTGGATGCCGTGGACGGTGCGCTGGAGGCCGGCCAGCCGGCCGGCGATGTGGCCAAGTTGCCGGTGCAGCGCGCTGCTGCCGGCGCCCGTGCGGTCGACGGCCGCGCGCAGGGTGGCGAGCTGGGACTGGTCGGCCGACAGCCGGCGGCTGAGCGATCCGATCTCGCGCTCCAGGCGGGTCGCGGTCGGCTGGGTGGCGAGCATGAGGATCGCCATGACACAGCCGACCAGCGCCAGTACGGCCAGGACTGAGGCCACGATGGCGGGCCGGCTGCTCTGCCGGCGACGCCGCCGGCGCTGATCTGACCGCCGGTCTGACTGAGCCGCGGCCGGACGGCGGCCGCGCTCGCGGTCCCGCGGCCTCGGTCGCCGGTGATGGGACTGTGCCGCAGCCGTCAGCCGCAGCGGGTCCGGGACGGCGTCCGGCTCCGGCCCGATGGGCAGCCCGTCCGGCGTGATGTTCTGCTCCACGTTTGGTCGATTCCTCTCCGGCCACCGCCTGTGATCTCAAAATCAACGCCGGAAAGGGCCGCAAATTCGCGCTTTGCGGTGCGACGGAGGTGGGGCCGGGGTGGGGGAGGGGGCTCAGGCGTCGTCGAGCCGGGCGGCGATCAGCACCGCCGCGCGCTCGTGGGCGGAGTAGGTGGCCTGGAGCGCCGGGATCACATCGTCGCCGTCGGCTTGCACGGGCGGCGGATGCTCCAAAAGCAGGGCGCGGACCTCCTGCCCCAGCGGGTCGCCGCCGACCAGGTCCGCCAGCGCCGAAAGCGCATCGGCGCGCACCCGGGCGCCCTCCACGAACGAGGCGACCACCGTCTCCCGGGTCAGGGCCGCGCCGCCGAAAACGCGCGCGTGCAGGACGGCCGGATTGACCGCGTGCGGCCGGATGAGCGCCCGCCGCTGAGCCTGCGACAGCCCCGCCGCCTCTGCCAGATGGTCAATCGCCTGGGTGACGCCCTGGGCGTCGACGGGCAGCGAGGCCCGCATGTCCGGGGGCAGGCGCGCCATGAGGTCGGCGTGGTCGGCCGCGGCCTCGGCCAGCATCGCCTCGACATGTCCCCGATGGGTGGCTTCCATCCCCTTCACGGTAGCCCGCGCCTGGGGCAGGCACGTCGTCGGCTCCGCGCGCCGCGGATCAGGCGGAGGTGCTCTGACCGCGGTCCAGGGGTCCCATGACCGCCATGATCGCCGGTCCCAGCGACTCCTGGGGGTCGAGGATGAGCGCGGCCGCTTCGCTGCGTGACCGGACGCCCAGCTTGGTGAAGGCCGACGACAGGTGGCTCTTGACGGTGCTCTCGGCGAGGTACAGCCGCGCGCCGATCTGGTTGTTGGTCAGGCCCATGACCACCATGCCGAGGATCTGCTTCTCACGGAACGAGAGCGAGGGACGGCGGACGCTGGTGCGCATCTGGGCCGGGACCGATGTCTGGCCGGCCAACACCGCGGCCACCGTGGGAGCCAGCGCGGTGGCGATCTGCTCCACGAACACCAGTCCGTCGGCCCCACCGTCGACCGCCCGGCGAGCGCTCCGGGCGCTGGCGGTCGGACAGATGACGACGATCGGCAGCAACGGGTGGGCGCGCCGCAGTTCTCGGAGCAGCGTCAGCCGATCCGGCGTCACCGCGTCGTAGTGGACGATCAGGGCATCCGCTGCATCGGCGCCCGGGTCGGCCGCCTCTGCCGCGGCGGTGCCGCGCACGCTGAGCCCGGCCGCGCTCAGCGTGGCGACGGTCAGTGTCCGGACCGCGCGGTCGGCGGCCGCCACCACGACCAGCGGCGCTTCGCGCGGTTGCTTGTGGCCTCGGGCCTCGACGGCGATACTGGTCATCGCGAATACAACGCGCGAATTCGTCCGATGCTTCCGGCGAATTCGCCGGAGTCAGCGAGCCGACGCTCCGGGGACGCCGAGCAGCGCCGCCAGGACCTCACGCAAGCGGACATGGTCGCCCCGGATGCCGACCGCGGCGTCGTTGTAGAGGAACGCCTCGGCCAGGCGCACGACGGCGTAGGCGAGCGTGTCCGGGTCGGCCGGAGGGTCGTACTCGCCGCCGGCGGCCTCCGAGGCGATCAGCTCGGCGACGCAGGCCACCGAGCGTGACTGGACGCCGCCGTCGCCGGCGGTGAGCAGGCGCAGCGCCGAGGCCCGCTCCTGCTCGACGAAGCGCCGGAGCGCGGTCGAATCGGCGATCCGGCGATTGACCCGGTCAAACACCTCCAGCAGGCCGATCGCGCCCCGCGCGCCCACCTCATCGCGGGCGTGGGCGACGAGGGTCTCCAGCTCGCTCGCTACCACGTCGGCCAGCAGTCGCTCTCGTGACCCGAACCAGCGGTAGATGGTGGCTCGCCCCACGCCCAGGTCCCGGGCGATGATCGTCACGTCGACACGCTGCCCGGCCATGAACTGGTCCCGGGCGGCGCGGAACACGTCGGCCCGCGTCGCGGTGGCCGGGCGGCCGCGCCGGGGACGGGTGGCGGCGCTCATGGAGCCACCTTAGTGGGCGGGGCGGCCGCCCGGGCTCAGGCGAAGCGAGCCGGCGTCCGCGCGTGAACGATCGCGGCCTCCAGCTCGGCGCCGAGCCGATCCAGGCCGCCGCCGCCGACGAGCCACTGCTCCAGCCGGGCGGCCACCGCTCGCCGTGAGGGCTCGTCGAGCCGGAGCAGGTCCGACAGGCCGCGGCTGCGCCACGTGGTTCGCGGCGCACAGCGGTGACGGACCGAGTCGTACCGGTCGCCCAGCGCCGCCACCCAGGGCTCCTCGCCTGCCGCCAGCTCGGCGGCCAGCGCCCGGCCGATGCGCGCCGCGGCCAGCGAGCGCAACCCGGTCCGCAGCCGGGCCGGCTTGGCGTCCCGGCCGGGCGCCAGGGCGCAGGCGAACAGCATCCGGGCGGCGTCGTGCTCCTCGAGCGTCCAGGCCGGGGGCGGCGACGTCAGTCCCAGGGCCCGCCACACGCCGCCCGTGCCCGCGGCCATGACCCGGCGGGCCTCATCGGCCGCGCAGGACAGGAACGCGCCGAACTCGGGGAGCGCCTCGGCCAGCCGGCGCATCTCGTCGAGATCCGGGCGGCCGCCCGGGCCCACCGAGGCGACGCGGGCCACGACGGCGCCGGCCGCGGCGAACGCGGCCTCCAGGCCGTCCGGAGCCGACCCGGCCGCGTATCCGGTCAGCGCGTCGCGCAGCTGTCGGAGGTAGGGAGCTGCCTGGGGCGGAATGGGGCCGAGCCCCGACCGGGGCGGCTCCAGCGGCCCGGGGGAGAGGGTGGTTTCGGTGTCGGAGACGAGCAATCCGTTACTCGTAACGGGAGGCAGCACGCGAGATTATGCCCGGCGACGTCACTGGATCAAACGGTGAGAGGGAGCTCTCGCTTCTGCCCGCCGTGCTCACCGGCGCCCCGCCGGGACCCGGTCGTGGGACCGCCGGCGCGCGCGGCGCCGCTGCCGGCGCACCTCACGCGGCGGGCGCAGGGTGACCGGCTCGTTGCGCGTGCGGCGGAGGATCACGAACGCGATCGTCCCCCACATGGCCGGGACCCACAGGGCGATCGCGTGGTAGACGACGGTCGCCGCGGTCGCCAGGGTCGCCGGCACGCCATACAGGGCGAACATGCCGACGAGACTGCCGTCGAGTACGCCGATGTTTCCCGGGATGGGGATCACGTTGGACAGGTAGCCGATCTGATAGGCCAGCACCAGCGGGGCGAGCGGCGGGACCGGGCCGGCTGCGGCGAAGCAGGCGGCGAGCACTCCGATATCGCACCACAGGTAGGCGACGGCGCCGATCATCCGCCAGTCCGGCCGGAGCAGGAGCTGCTCGGTCTGCCGGATGCTGGCGGACGTCTCCTGGAGCAGGGTGCGAAGACGTCCGGGCGCCCGGCGCGCGGCCAGCAGGTCGCTGAGCGGGGGCAGCGATGCGAAGACCACCAGCACCAGCAGCCCCACCAGGCCGGGTACGAGACTCAGCCACGGGTTGTTCGTGCCGGGCAGGATCCCCAGCCACAGGGCGAAGCCGACCACGGTCAGCGTCACCACGTTGATGGCGCTGGTGAGGAGGAACAGGACGACCGACCGCTCCGCCACCCGCCGCGGGTTGGCGCCGCGCTCCACCAGCAGCCAGGCTCCCACGGCGAGGCTCCCGGCGCCGCCGAGCGAGACCGCCGCGCCGAACGCCAGCTCGCTGAGAGCGACCCGCGCGCCGAACCGGATCGGCGCCCGCTCGAACACCTGCAGGAACGCGATCACGTATCCGACGCAGGAGAGGATCTCCAGGACGACGGCCGCCAGAACCCATCCCAGTTTCATGTCGGCGACCTGGTCGGCCACCCCGTGCAGCCCGGGCACCGCCAGCAGCAGCGCTACGACGAGCGTGATGAGGAGAGCGAGCGAGATCAGCCCGCGCCACAGACTCCGGCCGGGGTCCTCGTCGTCGCGCCCGGGGCCGCCGGTGCCCGGCGGCTCCGGATCGGGGCCGAGGTCGTCGGTGGGCACCGGCATCCTTGACAATTCAATCAATGCCTCGCGTGGACCTCCCCGGCACCTCCATCGTGGGCTTCCGAGCCGACAATCCCGGCCCGTTCACGCTGACCGGGACCAATACGTGGATCGTCGACTCCGACCCGGCCTGGCTGGTCGACCCCGGTCCGGCGCTGGACAAACACGTCGAGGTGGTCTCCGACGAGATCGCCCGGCGGGGCGGCCTCGGCGGCATCGCGCTGACCCATGATCACGCGGATCACGCCGGAGCGGTGGCGGCCGTTCGCCGGCGGTTTCCGGCGGCGCCGCTCGCCGCGGCCCGGGGCGAGATCGATCGCCGGCTGGCCGACGGGGACCGGTTCGGTCCCCTGGCCGTCGTCGCCACTCCCGGCCACGCCCCGGACCACCTGGCCTTCATCGCCGGCACCGTCGCGCTGACCGGGGACGCCGTGCTCGGCCAGGGGAGCGTCTTCATCGCCCCTGATCCCGGGGCGCTCGCCGCCTACCTGGATGGGCTGCGGCGACTGCAGCGGCGCGATCTCACGGTCCTCCTGCCGGGGCACGGGCCGGTCGTCAACGACCCGGAGGCCAAGATCGGCGAGTACATCGACCATCGGCTGGACCGCGAGCGGCGGCTGCTGGCCGCGCTGGCCGACGGGGCGCGGTCGATCCCCGAGATGCTCGACGCCGCGTGGTCCGAGGTTCCGGAGTTGCTGCGGCCGGCCGCCACGGTGACGCTGGCGGCGCACCTGGACAAGCTGGCCGACGAGGGGCGGCTGCCGGCGGGGGTGGAGCGGCCGGACCTGGCGGCGCGGACGCCGTCAGAGCCGCGCCCGGGGTAGGTCGGCGAACCCGCGCGGGACCGCGCGGATCAGTTGCCGGTCATCGTGAAGACGGCTCCGGTGTGGGTCCGCTTGCCGGCCGTGCCCGATCGCCGGGTGGGCGAGGTGTTCCGGGCGGCGGGCGGCACGCTGGCCGAGCCCGCGGTGCTGCTTGACGTGCCCGCCGCGGCGCCGCCCGTGCTGCTGCCGGCCGGCGGACTGGCCGGGCTGGACGACGATGCCGGTGGGGTCGACGAGGACGGTGGTGCCGTCGTGGCACCGCCGGAGGGGGCAGAGCTGGGGCTGGCCGGAGTGGGGGCGGGCGAGCCGGTCGGCGCCGGCGCCGGCGTCGTCGACGTCGCGGACCCGCCGGTGGCCGGCCCGGTCGAGGAGCCGCTGGAGGACGACGCCGAGGTGGTGGAGGACGGCTGTTGGCCGAGGGCCTGGGCGACCAGGTACATGTCCGGGTCGACCTTCTCCACCAGCGAGGGCGCCGCGTTCGCGCGCGCGTGATGCCGGGCGTGGGCGCGCCGGGCGGTGGCGGCGGCGGACCCGGCGGCGGCCGAGCCGGTCGAGGACCCTGCGGCGGGCGAGCCGGCCGGCGTCGCCGATGCGGAGACGCCGGTAACGGACGGAGCCGCGACCGCGACGCCGCCGGAGGCGGCGGGGTCGACCTCGGCCGCCCGGTCGACGTGCGCCGGGGCGCGGTGGTGATGAGAGTGGGGGAGGACGTGCAGCGGCGCGTGCCCAAGCTCCAGGGCGCCGCCGGCGGTGACGACCGCGGCCGCGAGCAGGGTTACGACATGCCCGGCGCCGGCCAGCGCTCCCGCTGATGCAGCCGCGCCCGTGGCGGCGGCGGCCCCGCCTCCGGCGACGGCGCCGCTGCTGGCGGCGGCGCCTCCGCCCCCCGCGCTGCCGAGGCCGAGCAGCTTGGCGACGACGCCGATGGGCCCGAGCGGAGGCACGAAGGCGGCCAGCTGACGGCTGACCCCGCGCACCTCAGATCGGAAGCGGCGGCAGTTGGGGCAGTCGCGCATGTGGCGCCGCGCCAGGCCGCTGCTGCGCACGCCCCGGTCATGGGAGTCGATGAGGTCCTCGCGGATCCGCGCGCACGCGGTGTCCCGCGCCTCGCTGGCCTGGGCCAGGCCGATGCGCGCCCGCACGAGCAGCGATTTGACGGCCGGGATCGACACGCCGAGCGCCCCGGACACGTCCGCGTAGGCCATGCCGCCGAGCTCGCGCATGAGCAGGGCCGACCGCTGCTGGTCGGGGAGGCGCTGCACGTCGGCGATCAGGCGGCGCAGGACATCGCGCTGCTCGGTCTGAGCGACCGGGTCGGGCCCGGTGCCGGCCGCCATGGCCGGAATCTCCTCGGTGGGCACGGTCTGGGGACGGCGCAGCTCGTCGATGCAGCGGTTGTGAGCCACGCGGTACAGCCAGGCTCGGAGGGCCAGCTCGCGCTGGGAGGCGCGCAGGCCGGAGTACGCCCGCACGAAGATCTCCTGGACCGCGTCCTCGGCGTCGGCCGTCGATCCGGCCAGCATCTGCCGGGTGTAGGCGACGAGACGCTGCCGGTACCGGTCGTGGATGGCCCGGAAGGCGTCCTCGTTGCCCGACCGGAACATCGATACCAGCTGCTCGTCGGAGCGGATGCGGAGCAGCGGCGCCCCGATCGCGGTCCGAGTGCGCGCCAGTCCGACGGTGGCTGGGAGGGCCGAGGCTTCCACTTGAACCCAGGGGGATGCTAACGGCTGCCCCGGGGGACCGTCAGAGCTTTATGCCGTTTCACGTAGGAATTTCCACGCCGACGACTGCCCGCGGCGGACTCCGACACCCCCAAAGCCCGCTCCATCTACGCTGTTTGGGGTGATCGCACCCCTGGAAAGGACGCCATGACCGACGTTGTAATCGCCTCTGCCGCTCGCACCGCCATCGGCTCCTACGGCCGCGGTCTGGCCTCGGTTCCGCCGTCCGATCTGGGCGCCGCGGCCGCCTCGGCGGCCATCGAGCGGGCGGGCATCGAGCCCGGCGCGGTCGACCATGTCGTGTTCGGAAACGTCATCCACACCGAGCCCGGCGACGCATACATGGCCCGGGTGGTGGGGATGAAGTCCGGCGTGCCCAAGGAGGTGCCGGCGTACACGGTCAACCGGCTGTGCGGGACCGGGGTGCAGGCGATCGTCTCGGCCGCCCAGACGATCCAGACCGGCGAGGCGGCGGTGGCGCTGGCCGGCGGCGCCGAGTCGATGAGCCGCGGGCCCTACTGGCTCCCGGCGGCCCGGTGGGGCGCCCGGATGGGTGAGGCCGAAGTCGTCGACCCGGTGATGGGCGCTCTGACCGATCCGTTCGAGTCGATCTTGATGGGCGTGACGGCCGAGAACCTGGCCGAGCGGGGCTCGATCTCCCGTGAGCGCCAGGATGAGTTCGCGGTCCGCTCGCACCGCCTCGCGTCGGAGGCGCGGTCGTCCGGACGCTTCGACGATCAGATCGTCCCGGTGGCGGTCCGGGTCAAGCGCCAGGAGGTGGAGTTCACCCGCGACGAGCACATCCGCGAGGACGCCTCGGTCGACTCCATGGCCCGCCTCAAGCCGGTGTTCAAGCCGGACGGGACCGTGACCGCCGGCAACGCGTCCGGGATGAATGACGCCGGGGCGGCCGTCGTGCTCATGAGCGCCGCCCGCGCGGCCGAGCTTGGCGCGCCGGTGCGGGCGCGGATCCTGGCCTATGCCAGCTGCGGCGTCGACCCGTCGATCATGGGCATTGGCCCGGTGCCCGCGGTCCGCAAAGTGCTCGATCGTTCCGGGCGCCGCCTGGAGGACGTGCAGGTGATCGAGCTCAACGAGGCGTTCGCCGCCCAGGCGCTGGCCGTGATCGACGACCTCGGGCTCGACGAGGAGAAGGTCAACCCCAACGGCGGCGCGATCGCGATGGGCCATCCGATCGGCGCCACCGGCGCCGCGCTGACGACCAAGCTCCTCGACGAGATGGAGCGCCGTGACCTGGAGCTGGGGCTCGTCACGCTGTGCATCGGCGGCGGCCAGGGGATCGCGCTCCTGCTGGGCCGGGAGTAGCCCCGGCGGTACTCTGGCAGCGACGATGGATGCAGCATCTGGAATCGGCTTTCCGGTCGCCTTCGGGGCTGGACTGATCTCGTTCCTGTCTCCGTGCGTGCTCCCGCTGGTGCCCGGGTACATCTCGGCCGTGGCGGGCGGGCAGCCCGGGGAGATCCGGCCCGGGCGGGTCATCGGTCCGAGCCTGGCGTTCGTGGCCAGCTTCTCGTTCATCTTCATCGCGCTGGGGCTGCTCGGCCAGCGGGCGCTGCGGTCGGCGTTGACCGGGCCGACCGCGTTGAAGATCTCCGGGGCGGTGATCATCGTCATGGGAGTGCTGTTCCTGCTGGCGCCGTTCGTGCCGGCGCTCTCCCGGGAGTGGCACGTCACGCGGCTGGTGTCCCGGGCGGGCCGGAGCGGCCCCATCCTCACCGGCGCTGCGTTCGCGCTGGCCTGGACGCCCTGCACCGGCCCGACGCTGGGCGCGATCGTCACCGCGGCCGGCACGTCGAACTCGGCCTCGCGGGGAGCGATCCTCCTCGCCGTGTACTGCGCCGGCCTGGCCGTCCCGTTTCTCATCACCGGGCTGGCGTTCGGCCGGGCGACGTCGGCGTTTGCGGTGGTCAAGCGCCACTACCCGCTGGTGATCGGAACCGGCGGGGCGGTCCTGATCGCGATGGGCGTCCTCATCTGGACCGGCGAGTTCACCCAGCTCAACGTGACCGTCAGCCACTGGATCCAGTCGCTGGGCCTCCCGAACTTCAACGGGGACACGTAGATGGGGCCATCGATCGCGCGCCCTGGGGGCGCGCTGGCCGTCCTGGCGACGGCCGCCCTGGTGGCGGCGTGCGGATCGGGCGGCTCCTCCAGCACCGCCTCCCGGCGCTCGGCGACGGCTACGGTCAGCACCACCGCCACGACGACGGTGACGACCTCCGCCTCCGCGTCCGCCTCGACGAGCGCGGCCGGGCGTGCCCCGCGGGCTCAGACGGCCGCGCTGCCGGCCGGCTGCTCGCCGGCGCACACCGCGGTCTCGATCGGCCGGGCGGGAGCCGCCACCGGTCACGTGGGACTCACGCTGCTGTTTCGCGACACCGGCCGGACCCGGTGCACGCTGACCGGCTATCCAGGGGCGGCGCTGGTGGCCGCGAGCCGACGCCACCGGCAGCTGAACATCGCCCGCACGCCGCAAGGGTTCATGGGCGGGCTGTCCCCGCGGGCCCGGGCCAACCCGGTCGTGGTGCTGGCCCCGGGACACGTCGCGTCAGCGATCCTGGAGGGCGAGGACTTCAACCCGCGCACGAGCGCGGCCTGCCCGTCCTACGCGACGCTGCTCGTCACGCCGCCCAACCAGACCGTCACCGTGCGGATCAACCGCTCGCTGGCGATCTGCGACGCGGAGATCCACCCGGTCGTGGCCGGCACGTCGGGCCGGCAGCGTCTCTGAGGGGTCGGCGGGTCCGCTCAGCCCGGCGGGTCGGGTTGGCTCGGCCCCGCGGGTCCGCGCGTTACCCGTCGTAGCCCGGCTCACCCGGGAGCACGATCCGCGCCGTCTCGCCGGTGCCGACCACGCGGGGCTCGACCGGCGAGATCGTCTGGGTCCGGGCGTGCTCGAGCAGCGCCTGGGCCGACTCGAACCGCGAGAGCTGCTCCAGATGCTTGATGGTGGGGAAGACGAGCAGGATCTCGCCCGCCCGCCCGGCCGCCAGCGCGGCGCCCGGCTCCAACCAGGCGGCGTCGACCATCTCCGATCCGTCGATGCGCGGCTCGACGCCGGGATCGGCCTGCGCCAGGAAGAACCACGTGTCGTAGCGGATCTTCGAGGCGGCGGGGGTGATCCAGCGGGAGAACGAGACAAGCTGGGCGGGGTCGCCGAGCTGGATCCCCGCCTCCTCGCCCAGCTCCCGGACGGCCGCCGCTCGCAGCCCGGCCTCGCCATCGCCGTCACCGGGGGCGACGGCGCCGCCGGGAAACACCCACGCCCCGCCCATGAACCTCGAGCGCGGGTTGCGCTGGGCCAGCAGGACCTCCAGGCCGGACGTCCCGCCGCCGAGCAGGATCACGGTCGCCGCGGGGCGCGGGACCGTCGCGGGGCCGGGGTTGAACTCCTCGCCGGGACCGGGGCGCGCGTTCTCCACGGACCCAGACCCTACACGCGGGCCGTCAGCGGGCTGTCGCCGGGCCCCGGCTTGTACGCTTGCCGCGGATGAAATACATGTGTGAATCGTGCGGGTTCATCTATGACCCCGCCGAAGGAGACCCGGACGGAGGGATCCCCCCGGGAACGAAATTCGAAGACATTCCGGACACCTGGTTCTGCCCGGTGTGCGGAGCTCGCAAGAAGGACTTCGCGCCGTACGAGGACTGACCGGGAGCTACGGCCTCAGGCCGCGCTGAGCACGCGTCCGGCCGACGCCTCCTCGATGGCGGCCGCCGTGATCGACACCAGCCGGCGCAGATCCTCATAGGTCATCGCCGGGGCCGGCATCAGCACCATGACGTTGCCGAGGGGGCGGATGATGGCGCCCCGGCGCCGGGCGGCCTCGGTCACCCGCTGGGCCAGGCGCTCGTCCGGGCGGCCCTCGACCAGCTCGATGCCGACCATCAGTCCGCGCTGCCGGACCTCGGCCACCGCCGCCAGCGGTGCGACACGCCGCTCCAGGTGGCGCTCCAGCAGCTCGATCTTGCCGGGCGCGCGCTCCAGCGTGCGCTCGCGCTCGAACGTCTCCAGGGTGGCGATCCCGGCTGCGCAGGCCAGCGGGTTGCCGGTGAAGGTGTGGCCGTGGAAGAACGTGCGAGCCTCGTCGGCCCGGCCGAGGAAGCCGGCGTAGACCGCCTCCGTGGTCAGCGTGGCCGCTAACGGCAGGTAGCCGCCGGTCAGCCCCTTGCCCACGCACATCAGGTCCGGCGCCACGCCCTCGTGCTCGCAGGCGAACATCCGCCCGGTCCGGCCGAACCCGGTGGCGACCTCGTCGCAGATGAGCAGCGCGCCGTGCGCGTCGCATAGCTCCCGCACCCGGCGCAGGTAGCCGTCCGGCGCCATCAGCATGCCCGCCGCCCCCTGGACGAGCGGCTCGACGATCACCGCCGCCACCCGCTGTCCGTGCTCGGTCAGCAGCCGCTCCAGGTGGTCCTCATCGCCCAGCCGCGCCTGCCAGGTGTCGAACAGGAGCGGTCGGTAGACGGCGTGGAACAGATCGATCCCGCCCACCGAGACGGCGCCGATGGTGTCGCCGTGGTAGCCGTTCTCCAGCGAGATGAAGCCGGTCCGCTCCGGCTCGCCCCGCTGGGCCCACCACTGGAAGGCCATCTTCAGTGCGATCTCCACGGCGGTGGATCCGCTGTCGGAGTAGAACACGCGCTGCAGGCGGCCGGGGGCGATCGCGACCAGGCGCTCGGCAAGCTCGATGCCCGGCTCGTGGGAGAGGCCGAGCATCGTCGAGTGCGCCACCCGGTCAAGCTGGGCGCGGATCGCGGCGTCGATCGCCGGATGCTGGTGGCCGTGCACGTTGCACCACAGCGAGGAGACCCCGTCGATGTACTCGTTGCCCTCGACGTCGTACAGGTTTGTGCCCTCGCCGCGGGCGATGACGAGCGGCAGTTCCTCGTCACACCAAGTCTGCTGCTGGGTGAACGGATGCCAGACGTACCGGCGGTCCGCCTCGATCAGCTCGGCGGGGCTGCGCACCGGTGGACCGTATCTCCCGCGGCGGTCGGAATCCCCAGCCAGCGCTCCAGTGGCAGCGCGTCCGCCGCGGCGGCCAGCGGCTCGGGCCGGGCGGCCGCGATCGGCGCCAGCGTCGCCACCTCCACACCGGACAGCCGGGCGACCGTCTCCCGGTTCGAGCGCTCCATGACGCTCGGCGCCGCCGGCCACGGGGTCATGACGACGCCGGCAATCGCCAGATCCGCCGCGCGCGCCGCCTCCACGGTGAGCAGCGTGTGGTTGATGGTGCCCAGCCCCGGGCGGGCGGCGATCACGAGGGGGAGGCCGAGCTCGGTCGCCAGCGCGCGGACGTCGCCGGCTGGCCCCAGGGGGACGAGCAGGCCGCCCACCCCCTCGACGATGGTCACCGCCCGCGATGGGGCGTGGGCGGCGATCGACGCCGCGAGGACGGGCGGCGACGGCGGCTCGGAGCCGGCCAGCTCGGCGGCCAGGTGGGGGGAGACGGGCGGGCCGTAGCCGGCGAGCACCACGTCCTCAGGAGCGGATCCCGCCGCCCGGGCGAGGAGCTCGTGGTCCGGGGGCCAGTCCGGGTCCGGCGGGTCGTCCAGCCCGGTGATCAGCGGCTTGAACGCGCGGACCGGGAGGCCGTCGCGGCGCAGGCGAGCCACGATCGCCGCTGCCACGACGGTCTTGCCCACGCCGGTATCCGTGCCGGTGACCAGGCACCCGCGCAGCCTCACGAACACGAGGGCCGGCGGCGAGCTAGGCGGCGCGCCGGACCGGCTCCGGCGCCTCGAAATCGAACACCGTGTACGACCGGCTCACGGCCACGGCGGGCTCCGGCTCCGGCTCGGGCTCCAGCGCCGGCAGTTGCTCGAGCGCCCGGCGGGGATCGAAGCCGACCTCGCGCGCTGCCGAGCCGAGGGCGCGGGCGGCCCGGACCATCTCGGCCTCGCGGTGGGTGGCCATGACCGAGAGCCGCAGCCGCGACGTCATGGCCGGGACGGTCGGCGGCCGGATGGCCTGCGCAAACACGCCGCGCTTGAGCGCCGCCTCGCACATCGTCATTGCCAGTCCGGCGTCGCCGACGAGCAGCGGGATGATCTGCGTCGCCGACCCGGCGACGTCGAAGCCCTCACGCTCCAGTTCACGCCGCAGGACGGCGGCGTTGGCGGCCAGTCGCTGCACGCGCTCCGGGCGCTCCAGGAGAAGGTCGAGCGCGGTCAGCGCCGCGGCCACCGCGGGGGGCGGCAGGGCAGTCGAGAAGATGAACGTGCGGGCGGCGTTGACCAGGTAGCGGGACATCCGGCGATCGCACGCGACGAACGCCCCGTAGGAGCCGAGCGCCTTGCCCAGCGTGCCGACGATCACGTCGACCTGGTCCTCCAGTCCCTCGTCGGCCAGCGCCCCGCGCCCGCCGGGTCCAAGCGCACCGGTGCCGTGCGCCTCGTCGACCAGCGTGCGGATGCCCTGGCGCTGGGCCAGTTCCACGATCTCGGTCAGCGGCGCGACGTCGCCGTCCATGGAGAAGACGCTGTCGGTGACGATCAGCGCGCCGCGCCCGTCGGCCTGTTCGATGCCCCACGCCAGGTGATCGATGTCGCCGTGCTCATAAACGAACACCTCGGCCCGGGACAGGCGGCAGCCGTCGATCAATGACGCGTGGTTGTGCGCGTCGGAGAAGATGACATCGCCCGGGCGGGCCAGGGCGGCGACCGTGCCGGCGTTGGCGAGGTACCCGGAGCCGAACAGCAGGGCGCTCTCGCGCCCCTTGAACTCGGCCAGGCGCTCCTCCAGGCGGCGATGGATGGTCATGGTCCCGGACACCAGCCGGGACGCCCCCGCGCCGACGCCCCAGCGCATGGCGGCGTCGGCGGCGGCCTCGCGCACGCGCGGGTGATCGGCCAGGCCCAGGTAGTTGTTGGAGCACAGCAGCAGGACCGGCTTGCCGTCCAGCAGGACGTGCGGGCCCTGCGGGCCGCTGACCAGACGGGTGCGGCGATGAAGGCCGAGGGCCTTGAGCTCATCCAGCCGAGCCTCGATCTCGATCATCGCCAGCGCAACATAAGGCAGGCCTCGGACGTATCGGGCGCCTCGGGTGAAACCGGCCCCATACGGCGGAAACATCCCACTCTCGTGGGCATCCGCGTCAGGTCGGGGCTCCCAGGGATGTTCACCCAGCCAGAGCAGGGCAATCGCCCAACCCGCCCGGTCGGGGCGGTCAGGCCGCGCGGGTGCGCCGGGCGGCCGCCTCGCGCGTTTCGCGCCCCTGCCCGCTGTTCGGCGCGCCGTCGGGACGCGGCGGGACTGCCCGCTTGGCCGCGAAGCGCAGCTGCGTCGTCGGATCCCACAGCCGGACCTCCAGGGCGGCCGGCGGCGGCTCCTGGCCGAGCGCGTCCGCCACGACGTCGGGGGTCTCGCCCGCCAGCCAGCCGGAGCGGTTGTCCGGCCGCGGGTTGGCGCCGTTGTCCGGCTGGGCGGCGACGTTGAGGCCAAGCTGCTCGAACATGGCCCGGTCCTCGTCCGGCGTGTTGCCGAGCGTGGTCAGGAAGTTGCCCATCATCACCCCGTTGAGCCCGGCCCGCACCGCCGTCTCCTGCAGCTCGCCCAGGTTCTCCACGCGCCCCCCGCACAGCCGGAACAGCGCCTCGGGCAGGACCAGGCGGAAGATGGCGATCCACTTGACGACCTCCCACGGGTCCATCAGCGGGCGGTCGCCGAACTTCGTGCCGGGGCGGGGGTTGAGCAGGTTGATGGGCACGCTGGTGGGGTTGATCTTGGCCAGCTCGAACGCCATCTCCACCCGCTGCTCCGGCGTTTCGCCCAGGTTGAGGATGCCCCCGACGCACGTCTCCAGGCCCGCTTGGCGCACCGCCTCGATCGTGCGCAGCCGGCCCTCGTAGCGGACGGTCGACGACACCTCGGGGTAGTAGGACTCGGCGGTCTCCACGTTGTGATGAACCCGCTGGATCCCGGCCTCCCGGAGCGCCTGCGCCCGCTCGCCTGACATGTGGCCGATCGACGCGCAGCGTTTGAGGTTGGTGTGCTGGGCCACCAGGCGTGCGCCGGCCAGCACCTTCTCGAAGTCGCGCTTGGACAGGCCCTGGCCCTGAGTGACCATGCAGAACCGGTGGGCGCCCGCCGCCTCCGCGGCCCGGGCGTGCTCCAGGATCTGCTCGGGCTCCATCATCGCGTGCATCGGCGTCTCGGCGTCGGCGTACTTCGACTGGGCGCAGAACCCGCAGTCCTCGGCGCAGCCGCCGGACTTGGCGTTGACAAGCGAGCACATGTCGGTCGAGTCGCCGAAGCGCTCGACCCGGGCCCGCCAGGCGCGCTCCACCAGAGCCTCGATCTCGGCGTGATCCGTGATCTCGCCCAGGCGCAGCGCCTCGTCCCGGCTGATCAGGGGCGGCATTGCGGCGGGACACTAAACGGCTGGCCGGATGTCTCGGTCGACACTATGATCGCCCCTCAACCTCATGCCCGACCGTCTGCACTTCACCGATTCCGACGAGGCCAACGCGCTGATCGCCTCCGATCCGATGGCGCTGCTCGTCGGCTTTGCGCTTGACCAGCAGGTCTCGGTTCAGAAGGCGTTCTCGGGCCCGCTGGCCCTGCGCGAGCGGCTGGGCTCGATCGACGCGGCGACGCTGGCGGGAGCCGACCTGGAGCCGGTGTTCCGGGAGCGGCCGGCCATCCACCGCTTCCCCGGCTCCATGGCCCAACGCGTGCACGACCTGGCCGTGTACATCCAGCAGGAGTACGACGGCGACGCCGCCCGGGTCTGGACCGACGCCGCCGACACCGACGAGTTGCGCGCCAACCTGTCGGCGCTGCCGGGCTTCGGTGAAATGAAGATCAAGGCGCTCGGAGCGGTGCTGGCCAAGCGCTACGGCGTCGCCGCCGCCGAGGGCCTGGTGCCCTGGCACCCCACCCTGGGAGACGTCGACTCGGCGCAGGCCCTGGCCGACTACCAGGCGGCCAAGCGCGCTCACAAGGCCGAGTGGAACCGCAAGAAGGCAGCCCCATCGACGGCCGAGTAGACGACCGCCCGCGCCCGGCCTCAACAGCCTCAATAGAGAAATGACCCCCGGCGCGTCCGTGCGCCGAGGGCCGATGCGAAGGGTCATGGGGGGCAACAGTGCCCTTCGCGTACGCGACGGGACCGCCTGGGAACAGCGGCGCGGTCCCGCCGTGGTCCCTATCTAAGGTGTGATTCCGAAGAGTCTGATGAGAGACGTCGTCAGCGTGCGAACGTCACCAGTCGCTCGCGGACGATCGGCCAGGCCCGGCCCGCCGGGTCCACCACCTCAAAGTGCTCGGCGGCGCGCAGCTCGCGCAGCTCGCACTCGTCGCCGGCGGCCCGGGCAGCAGCCGCGAAGGACCGGCTCTGCTCGATCGGCACGTTCTCGTCCTCGTCGCCGTGGATGAGCAGCGCGGGGACTCCGAGAGGCAGCCGCTCGGCCGGGCTGGCCGCGGCGTAGAAGGCGTCGTCCGGGGCGCCACCGGCGAAGTCGCGTACGGCGCCATCGCTCAGGTCCACGGCGGCGCGGAGGTCGCACACACCGGCCAGCGACACCACCGCCGCCACCGGATGCTCCCGCGCCGACCACAGCGCCAGGTGGCCGCCCGCGGAGTGTCCGACGACCACCACCGGCCGGCCGCCGGCGGCTGCCACGGCGGCACCGACCGCATCGCTCACTGCCTGCGCCGTGCCCGGCCAGCCGCCACCCGGCATCCCCACCCGCGGGTACTCCAGGTTCCAGACCCACGGATGCGGCGCCTCCCGGGCACAGGCCGCGGCCAGCTCGGCGATCTGCTCGGTGCCGTAGCGGGCGCGCCAGAAGCCGCCGTGGACGAACACCGCCACCAAGGGCCCGTCGGCGTCGCCCAGCCGGTCGGCGCTCCAGGCCCCGGCCGTCACCGCCCCTTCCACTCGGGCGGGCGCTTCTCGGTGAAGGCACGGACGCCCTCCTGGAAGTCCTCGGAGCGAAAGCAGGCCTCCCGGAGCTCGATCAGCTCACGCTCCACCTCCGCGTCCAGCTCCGCCTCGGCTTCCAGCACCGCCCGGATCACCCGCTTGTTGCCGCGCTGGGCGAGCGGGGCGTTGGCGGCCACCTCCGACGCCAGCGCCACCGCCGCGTCGGCGAGATCGTCGGAGCCGTACACCGAGTTGACCAGCCCCCACAGGTGCGCGGTGGCGGCGTTGATCCGGCCGCCGACCAGGAACAGCTCCCGGGTGCGGGGGGCCCCGATCGCGTCGATGAACTTGCGGATCCCCGTGTGGGAGTAGACGAGGCCGAGCTTGGCCGGCGGCATGCCCAGCCTGATCTGGTGCGCCGCCAGCCGCAGGTCGCAGGCCAGCGCCAGCTCCAGGCCGCCACCGATGGCGTGGCCGTTGAGCGCGGCGATCGTCGGATACGGATAGGCGTCCACGGCATCGAGCGCCGCGGTGAACGGATGGGCGACGAGCCGCTCGGCCTCGTCGGCGAACAGATCTGATCCGCCCAGATCGCCGATGTCGTAGCCGGCTGAGAACGTGCGCCCCGTGCCCGTGATGATCACGCACCGGGCGTCCAGGTCCGGCAGCGTCGTGGCCAGGGCGTCCAGGATCGCCTGGTCCAGCGCGCCGCGCTTGTCCGGGTTGGAGATCGTCAGCCGCGCCACATAGGGCGCGGGCTCGTCCACCAGGAGCTGTCCGCTGGCACTACTCGAGGACAACGAGCGTGTCGCCCTCGGAGACCGACTGTCCCTCGGTGCACCGGATCTCGGCCACGACGCCCGGGTCCTCGGCCTCGACCGGCATCTCCATCTTCATCGACTCGAGGATGACGACCGCGTCGCCCTCCTGCACCGCGTCGCCGACCTCGACCTCGATTTTCCACACGGTGCCCGTGATGTGGGCTTCGACGTCGATCACGTGTCGTCAGTCCTCCTGTCGGGGTTCCGAGATCTGAAACGCACACGTTATAGCGCCGGGTCGACGCACCGCCGCGCCGCCCCGGCCAGGCAAACCTCGCTGATACCGGGTTCCATCCGCCGCAACCGGTTGACTGCGCCCGACCGCGCAGGTTGGATCGCTTGAGTCGACGACCCCCTCGCCGCAATGACCGAATCTCGTCTGTTCCTGAGCTCCTGCTCGCGCCGTGAGCTGGCGCGCCGCCGCCCCGGGCGCAACGTGCCCTGGGCGGCGCTGATCATGGGCCTGCTGGTGGTCCTGGTCTGTGCCGCTGCGTTCCTGCTGGGACGCGGCGGCATCTGACCCCCGCCGGCTCGGCGCCCGCTGCACTCGCCCGTGAAGGCGTACGCTGACAGCTGGACGCCATGGCACGCCCCGAGGACGCCGACACCGGCCTTGACATCGATCTGCTGGCCGCCTCCCTGCGCGCCGACAGCGGCGATGTCGGCGCGTTCGTCGAGGCGCTGGCGGTAAAGCTGGAGGACGCGGTGCCGGGCGGGGTGCGGGTCGAGCGCCGCCGCGAGGGGCTGTTCGGCCCCAAGCTGGTGCGTCGGATCGCCCTCGACGCCGGCGGCCGGCGGCTGGAGCTGCGAATGGATTCGGGGGCGGTTCAGGCCTACGCCTCGCGGGTCAGCGGTGGGATCGTGCTCAAGAGCGAGGAGATGACCACCGACGAGTGGCTGCACGCGCTCGGCGAGGCGCTGGCGCGCCAAGCGCAGCACAGCCAGTCAACCAGGCAGGCGCTGGAGCGCCTGCTCAACGAATAGGAGCGACGATGGGATTCCTCAAGCGCGACGGCGACGACTCCGAGCAGCCCCAACCGGCGGCCGTCAGCGAGGACGCGCCGCACGCCGCCTCCTACGAGGCGGGCTCGCTGGCAGGGATCCCGGAGTCCGGGCGGGACCGGATCGCCCGGATGAAGAAGGAGGTCGAGCGCGGCTTCTTCACCAGCGACCTGTCGGTCAACGAGTTCCTTCTGGTCAAGGAGGCCGGCTTCGACCCGCTCGGCCTCGTGCTCGGCAGCTCGATCTACCACATCGGCTATCAACAGGCCATGTGGAACCAGAGCCAGGAGATGGGAGTCCTGACCCAGGCCATGTACCACGCCCGCGAGCTGGCCATGACCCGCATGGAGGAGGAGGCCGACCAGCTCGGCGCGGACGGGATCGTCGGCGTCCGTCTCGACATCGGCCGCTACGAGTGGGGCGCTGACCTGGCCGAGTTCATCGCGGTGGGCACGGCGGTCAGGCATCGCGAGGGCCAGCTTCACCGCGCGCCCAACGGCCGCCCGTTCACCTCGGACATGAGCGGCCAGGACTTCGCCACCCTGCTGCGCGCCGGCTACCGCCCGGCCGGCCTGGTCATGGGCAACTGCGTCTACCACGTCGCCCGCCAGGGGATGATGCAGTCGCTGCGCCAGATGGGCCGCAACATCGAGATGCCGAACTTCACCCAGGCGCTGTACGAGGCGCGCGAGCTGGCCATGGAGCGGATGCAGAACGAGGCCGACGAGCTGCAGTCCGAGGGGATCGTCGGCGCCCGGATCATCGAGCGCAGCCACGGATGGGGCTCGCACGTGATCGAGTTCTTCGCCATCGGCACCGCGGTCGTGTCCACCAGCGCCGAGCACCAGATCGAGAAGCCGGCGCTGGTGCTCCCGCTCCAGGGGTAGCCGCCAGGCCATGAATGGCGATTCACCGGCGAGGGGTGCCGGTGAATCGACAATGTTCGGGGTCCTCGCTCGGCCGCCGGCTTGACACCAGATGCAGCGTAAGCGTAGACTTACGGTAAGTGATGACTTACGAAGCGATCCAGGAAGCGGACGGACGGACCGGCGCGGCCGCCGTGTTCGCCGCCCTCGGCGATCCCACCCGGCGGGCCATCTTTGAGCGGGTGGCCGCCCAGCCCCAGTCGGTGAGCGAGCTGGCCGCCGAGCTGCCGGTCAGCCGCCCGGCGGTCTCCCAGCACTTGCGGGTGCTCAAGGAGGCCGGGCTGGTCACCGACGGGGCGGCCGGCACCCGCCGGATCTACCGGATGAACCCGCAGGGGCTCCATCACCTCCGCGCGTACCTCGATCACTTCTGGACCGCAGCCCTGGCGGCCTTCAAGACGGCTGCCGAACAACCACCCAAGGAGCGCAGACCATGAGCACGCAGTTCGTCGCCGCCCCCGTCCACACGTCGATCGTCGTCGAGGCGCCCCAGGATCGGGCGTTCGAGGTGTTCACCGCCGACATCGGAAGCTGGTGGCCGGCCGACAAGCACATCCTCCGGAGCGAGCTGGCCGGGATGGAGTTCGAGCCCCGCGTGGGCGGGCACATCATCGATCGCGGCATCGACGGCAGCGAGTCCGCCTGGGCCCGCATCCTCGCCTACGAGCCACCGGACCGGCTCGTGTTCAGCTGGGACATCAGCCTGCGCTGGGAGATCGAGACCGACCCGGAGCGCGCCAGCGAGGTCGAGGTCCGGTTCATCCCCGAGGGCGACGCTCGCACGCGCGTCGAGCTCGAGCACCGCGGCCTGGAGCGCCACGGCGACGGCTGGGAGTCGATGCGCGACGCGGTCGGCTCGCCGAACGGCTGGGGAGGCGGACTGCGCGCATTCGCCGCATACCTGGCGGGCTGACGGGTATCGTCGGCGCCGTGCCCGACGTCGAGATCAAGCCGCAGCGCTATCGCGACGATCGCCCCAAGGAGTTCTTCGACCAGTACCACGCGCGCACGCGCGCCGGCGAGCCCGAGGCGCGCGTCTACGAGGTCGTCCGCGTCGTCACCGTGCTGTGGGCGGTGACGGCGTTCCGGGCCCGCGGCATCGGCTCGGAGAACGTGCCGATCGGGCCGCTCATCCTGGCCCCCAACCACGCCTCGTTCATGGACCACTTCTTCTCCGGCGCGTTCGTCCGCCGGCGGATCCAGTTCATGGCGAAGTCGCAGCTGTTCGCGTCGGGGCCGCCGCAGTGGATCTTCAGCCACGGCGGCGTGTTCCCGGTGCGGCGCGGCGCGCAGGACGAGGAGGCGTTCATCACGGCCTCCAAGATCCTCGAGCGGGGCGGCACGATCGGCATGTACTGCGAGGGCGGGCGCTCGCGCACGGGCAAGGTGGCCGACGAGGCCAAGCCCGGGATCGGCCGGCTGGCGCTGGAGTCCGGAGCGCCGGTCGTGCCGGTGGGCATCCTGGGCTCCCACCAGGTCCGCAACTGGAAGCGCCTCCAGTTCCCCCGGGTCACCGTCTCCTACGGGGAGCCGATCCGGTTCGACGTCGTGGCGCACTCCACCCGGGAGCAGCAGCAGGAGGCGGCCGACGCCATCCTGGCCCGGATCCGCCACCTGCACGACGAGTTGGCCCGTCTCGGCCACCGCGGCTCGATCCGCGCCGCGCGGCGGCACGCGGTGGCGTGACGTTCCGTCCCGATCTGCTCGACGGGCGCCGGGTCGCCCTCGCCGGCCCGGCCGCCGAAGGGCCGCCTGCCGCCGACGTCGACCGGACGGTCCTCGACCGGCTGCGGGCGCTCGGTGCGGCGGTCGAGGTCATCGACCCCGCCACCCTGGGCGACGAGGACGCCATCGCCGCGTGGGCGCAGCAGCGAGCACGCCTCGACGCGCTCGTGTTCCTCGGCGCCGAGCCGTTCGACGACGGCGGCGCCGATTGCCTGCAGGCCACGCTCGAGCTGGCCTGGCGGGCGGCTCGCGGAGCCGGGCTGCACGCCTCCGGTCAGGGCGGCCGGCTGGTGTTCGTCGCCCCGCCCCCGTTGGCCGGGTCCCATGCTGAAGCGGCACGGGCCGGCCTGGAGAACCTGGCCCGGACGCTGTCGGTGGAGTGGGCCCGGTTCGCCGTGACCCCGGTCGCCGTCGCCCCCGGCCCGGACACCTCCGCCGCCGAGGTCGCTGATCTCGTCGCCTACCTGCTCTCGGACGCGGGCGGGTACTTCAGCGGCTGCCGCTTCTCGCTCGGCGAGGCGGCGCCGGCCGCCGCGGGCTGACCGCTCATACGCGCTTCTTACGCCGTCCACACGCACGTGCTACGCGGGCTGCCGATCCTCCTGGCATGACTTCGGCAGATGCACTCAAGATCAGGCAGGATCGGCGGGCCCGCAAGCGCATGATCCGCGGGCGTGTCATCGGCTACTCGGTCGCGCTGTTCATGGTCGTGTGGGCGGTGATCGCGGTCGTGCTGGTCACCGGGCACGACCCCGCGCTGTCGCGGACGAAGACGACCAGCCCGGCGGCGAGCACCAGCGCGGCGACCACCTCCGGGGAGAGCGACAGCAGCGGCTCCTCGGACACGGCGGGCTCCAGCTCGTCCGGCTTCTCCAACAGCACCGGCTCCAGTGGCTCGACCGCCTCCACCGGCTCGACCGGTTCCAGCAGCTCCGGCTCGGTCACGCCGCTGACCTCCAGCCAGTCGTGAGCCCCCGCGCGTTCACCGTCCGCCGCCCCGGCCCCGCCGAGCAGCGCCGCACATTCGCCTGCTTCGGCGGCGAGTGCACGGTGATCGTGGCCGACGCCGCCCGGCCGGCCGACGCGGCGGCGGCGGCCGACATGGGCCGGCACGCTCTGCTGACCTGGCACCGGCAGTTCTCGCGGTTCACCGAGGAGAGCGAGCTGTCGCGCCTGAACCGCTCCGCCGACGGCGAGGTGGCGGTCAGCCCGCTCCTGCGCCGGATCGTGTCGGTGGCGCTCGGCGCCGCGCGCGACACCGGCGGCCTGGTCGACATCACGCTGGCGGATGAGATCGAGGGGGCCGGCTATGCCGGTCACATGGACGGCCCCGGCGGCGACCTCGGCGCGGCGCTGGTGCAGGCTCCGCCCCGCGCCACGGCCGCGCCTCACCCCGACGAGCGCTGGCGGCAGATCTCGGTCGACGACGCCCGCGGCACGATCCGCCGGCCGCCCGGCCTGCGGCTCGATCTGGGCGGGATCGCCAAGGGGGTGTTCGCCGACGAGCTGGCCGGGATGCTGGACGAGTTCGACGCCTACGCCATCGACTGCTGCGGCGATCTGCGGATCGGCGGCCGGCGCCGGGTGACCCGGCCGGTCAACGTGGCCGGCCCGTTCGACGGCGCCACGCTTCACACGTTCCCCGTCACGGCCGGCGCCGTCGCGACCAGCGGGATCGGCCGGCGCAGCTGGACGGACGAGGCCGGCCGGCCCGCCCATCACCTGCTCGACCCCCGCACCGGCGCCCCGGCGTTCACGGGCATCGTCCAGGCCACGGCGCTGGCGCCGACGGCGGCCGGAGCAGAGGTGCTGGCCAAGGCGGCCATCCTCAGCGGCCCGGCCCGCGCCGCCGAGTGGCTAACCCACGGCGGGGTCATCGTCCTCGACGACGGCCGCCGTCACGTCGTCGGACCGCCCCGGCCCGCCGCCGCCGCGCCGCGGGTCGCCTGGACCCGGTCCGCCTCGGCCTAGACCTGCTCCTCGGCCCAGGGGACGACGACCGCGTCCTCCAGGGGCGAGTCGCGAGCGACGACGTAGTCGGCCGGGTCGGTGTCCGAGACGTTCTCGACGATGTGGGTGACCCGAGGCGGTACGTACAGCATGTCGCCGGGCTCCACCACGAGCTCCTGCTCCAGGTGGTCGCCCCACCGGATCCGGACGCTGCCGGTGAGCATGTACAGCGCGCTCTCGCACCCCTCGTGGTAGTGGGGCCGGGACCGGGTGCCGGCCGGGACGCGGAAGCGGCCCATGTAGATGTTGTAGGCGCCCGCCGTCGTCTGGGAGATCTCGGCGCCGCCGACGATTCCGCGCGGGACCTCGTGGTCGGGGCCTGGCTTCACCAGCCTCATGGCGCCACTCTAATGCGGTTCGCGTCCCACGGGTGGGACTTCGATCTGCAGCGGCGGCTGGTCGGCGGCCTCGTGATCGACCTGGAGCGTGGTGTGGTGGATGTCGTAGCGGTCCTGCACGACTCCCTGAAGCGTGCGCCGCAGCTCGTGGCAGTCGTCGCCGGCGTGCACCACCACGTGCGCCGACAGCGCCGGGAACCCGGAGGTGACCTCCCACACGTGGAGGTCGTGCACCTCCACCACGCCCGGCTGGGAGGCGAGCGTGCGGCCGATCTCGTCCGGGTCCAGCCCGGCGGGCGCTGCCTCCATGAACACGCGGCCGGATTCCTTGATCAGGCCGTACGCGGCATACAGCAGCAGCCCGGCGATGATGAGCGAGGCGATGGCGTCGGCGCGGTCAAAGCCGGTGGCCAGGATGACCGCGGCGGCCACCGCGGTGGCGATGAAGCCGTACAGGTCGGTGAGGATGTGGCGGTAGGACCCCTCCACGTTGAGGCTTCGCCCAGAGTCGCCGGCCAGGATCCGGGCCGCGGCCAGGTTGACCGGGATGCCCGCCAACGCGACGATCAGCATCGGCAGGCCGGACACGTCGGGAGGTGAGATGAGCCGCTGGACCGCGTCGATCACGATCACCACCGACAGCACGAGCAGCGTCACCCCGTTGGCCTGGGCGGACAGGATCTCGGCCCGCCCCAGGCCGTAGGTCATCACCCCGCCGGCCGGGCGCCCGGCCAGCCGCGCTGCCGCCAGAGAGATGGCCAGCGCCAGGGCGTCGGTGAGCATGTGGGCGGCGTCGGACAGCAGCGCCAGCGAGGAGGCGAGCACGCCGACGACGACCTCCACCGTCATGAACGCCACGATCAGGCCCAGCGCCGCCTTCAGCGCGCCGCGCTCGGCCTCACGCGAGGGCACGTGCGCGTGACCGTGGTCGTGGGCGTGGGCCACTAGTTCACCGACGGGTCGGGCGGCATCCGGGCCACCAGCGCGTAGCTGCCCCCCTTGCGGGTCAGCACGGTCTGCCACAGGTCCAGCGGGTCCTCGGTGAAGGCGTCCTCGCGCCGGGCGGGCTCCAGGATCCAGTCGCCGCGGTCCACCTCGGAATCGAGCTGGCCCGGCCCCCAGCCGGCGTGGCCGACGAAGCCGCGGCTGCGCCGCAGGCTGTCCACCGGGTCGTCCGCGGCGCCTCCGGCCAGCACCCCGATGTCCTCGAAGGCGATCAGCGCCGCATCGTCGGGCTGCTCGAACTGCGCCAGCACGATCAGCGCCGACGGCTGCACCGGGCCGCCCACGAACAGTGCGTCGTCGACGTCGAGGAGCTCCCCCAGTTCGGAGACCGCCTCGCCGACCGTCGTCTCCGACGGACGGTTGAGGACCAGGCCGAGGGCCCCCTCATCCGAGTGCTCGACGACGAGCACCACCGTTCGCCAGAAGTTGTGATCCAGGAGCCCGGGCCCCGCGATCAGAAGCTGCCCTCGTGCCGAATCCACCCCCGCGAGCGTAGAGGATGAGGCCCCTACAGTCCCAGGGAGCGGCCCAGGATCTCGCGCATGATCTCGTCGGTGCCGCCGCCGATCGGACCCAGCCGGGCATCGCGCAGGGCCCGCTCCAGCTCCGCCGGGGCGTCAAGGCCCCAGACCTGCAGGCAGGCGTCGATGGCGTCGACCGCGGCCCGCTGGGTGGCCAGCTTGGCCATCGTGACGTCGCGCACCGCGTCCTCGCCGGCCAGGTGGCGGCGCAGGGCGGCGTACGTGACGGCCCGCCCGGCCTCGATGGACAGCGCCACCTCGGCGAGAGCGTGCCGGACCGCCTGGCCGTGCTCACGCTCACACGCGCGCTGAAGCGTCTGCTCAAAGCACACCTGCATGGCACCCACCGCGCCGAGGGACATGAGCAGCCGCTCCCACTGGAAGTTGGCCATGATCAGGTAGAAGCCCTGATGCTCCGCCCCGAGCAGGTTCTCCTCCGGCACGAACACGTCGTCGAGGGCGATCTCAGCCGTGTCGGAGGCATGCCAGCCGAGCTTGCGCAGCGGGGTGGAGGTGATCCCCGGCCCGCGCTCGACGATCAGGAACGAGATCCCCCGGTGGCCGCCCTCCGCGGTGGTCTTGACGGCCGTGACGAGGATGTCGGCGCGCACGCCGCCGGTGATGAACGTCTTGGCCCCGTTGACCACCCAGCCGCCGTCGACCCGGGTGGCCCGGGTGCGGATCGACGCCACGTCGGAGCCCGCGCCCGGCTCGGTGATGGCCAGCGCGGCGATCAGCTCGCCGCGGCGCCCGGGCGTCAGGTAGCGCTGCTTCTGCTCCTCGGTGCCGAACTTGGCGATCGGGGGCAGCGCGATCCCGGTGTGCGCGCCCAGCCCGGCGGCCAGCCCGCCGGACCCGCAGCGGGCCAGTTCCTCGACCCACACCGCGGCGTCCGCGCCGGCCAGCCCCAGGTAGCCGGCGTCGGCGACCCAGCGGAACACCTCGTTGGGAAACCAGGCGGCCGCCTCCCACTCGTCGGCGTGGGGGCGCAGCCGCGTGAGCACGAACTCACGCATCTCGGCGCGCAGCCGCGTGTGCTCGGCCGTGAACGGAGGCGGCGGCGCCCCGGTGGTCGCCTCGGCCACTACAGCCCGTACGAGCGGCCGATGACGTCGAGCATGATCTCGTCGGTCCCGGCGCCGATCCGGTTGAGCCGCATGTCCCGCCACACGCGTTCGATCCCGTACTCGACCATGTAGCCCGCGCCGCCATGGATCTGGATGCACTCGTCGGCGACCTCGACGGCGATCCGGGCCGCATACAGCTTCGCCATCGAGATCTCGCGGACCGGGTACTCGCCGTTCTGGAAGCGCCACGCCGTCGTGTAGACGAGCTGCCGCGCGGTCTCGATCTTCGTGGCCATCTCGGCGAACTTGTGGCGGATGACCTGGAAACGGCCGATCGAGCGGCCGAAGGCCTGACGCTCCTTGGCGTATTCGAGCGTGCGGTCGAACACGTGCTGGGCGCCGGCTACGCAGC
>JBPYFQ010000272.1:0-4038 GCA_051985625.1 Solirubrobacteraceae bacterium | reverse complement strand
GGGGACCACACATGACAGGCGATTCATTCGCACAGGAGTGGCCCGGCCGCGAAGGCTGGGGCCGCAAGGAGTTCCACCGGGGATCGCGCCCGTCCGGTGGCCCGGGGCGTCATGGACGTCCGGGCGGTCCGCCGAACTGGTTCTTCTCCAAGGGCCGGCATGGACCGTTGGATCCGGAGGATCTGGAGCGCATCGAGGATCTGATCGCGTGGCGGCGGATGCGCGGGGGCCCGTTCGGCATGGGCGGCCCGGGCGGCCCATGGGGCCGCGGACCGCGGGGCCGAGGGCGCGGACGCGCCCGGCGCGGCGATGTCCGGCTGGCGCTGCTGCGCCTGCTGGCCGAGGAGCCGCGCAACGGCTACCAGCTGATGCAGACGATCGAGACCCGCAGCGGCGGGCGCTGGACCCCCAGCCCGGGGTCGGTGTACCCGACGCTCTCGCAACTCGAGGACGAAGGACTGATTCGGTCCACGGACGGCGAGGGGTCACGGCTGTACACGATCACCGACGCCGGCCGCGAGCACCTGGAGACCCGGGCACAGGAGCCCGATCCCTGGGAGCCGAGCGACGCTGAGGGCGAGACCGCCATCACGGAGCTCGGACCGCTCGTGATCCAGATCGGCAAGGCGGCCTGGCAGGTCGCCACCGTCGGCAACCAGGCCCAGCGGGCGCGCGCGATGGAAGTGCTTGCCGAGACCCGGCGGGCGCTCTACCGCATCCTCGCCGAAGAACCCGAGGATTCCGACGACTCCGACACATCAGAGGTCTAACGTACGCGTCATATATGTCGCTGACCGACTCAGACGACGCTGCGGCCCCGGGATTCCCCCCGCCCGCCGCAGCGTCGTCGGCGCGGAACGGGGCGCCGCCGGCGATCGCCGTCGAGCAGCTCGTCAAGAACTTCGGCGAGGTGCGGGCGGTCCGCGGCGTCAGCTTCGAGGTGGCCACCGGCGAGGTGTTCGGCTTCCTCGGCCCCAACGGCGCCGGTAAGACGACCACGATCAACATGCTATGCACGCTGGCCAGCCCCACCTCCGGGGTGGCCCGAGTGGCCGGGCACGACGTGGTCACCGAGCGCGACGACGTGCGGCGCAACATCGGCCTGGTCTTCCAGGATCCCACGCTCGACGGGTACATGACCGCCGAGCAGAACCTGCGGCTCCACGCCGAGCTCTACGGCGTGCAGTCGGACCTGGTCAAGCCGCGCATGCGGCAGGTAATGGAGATGGTGGGGCTGTGGGAGCGCAAGGACTCGCTAGTCGGCACCTTCTCCGGCGGGATGCGGCGCCGCCTGGAGATAGCGCGCGGGCTTATGCACTCGCCGCGCGTCCTGTTCCTGGACGAGCCGACGATCGGCCTCGACCCGCAGACGCGCCGCTCGATCTGGGACTACATCCGCGAGCTCAAGGAGCGCGAGGACATCACCATCTTCATGACCACGCACTACATGGACGAGGCCGAGTGGTGCGACCGCATCGCGATCATGGACCACGGGGAGGTCGTCGCGCTCGACAGCCCCGAGGCGCTGAAGGCGGGGGTGGGCACCGACCGGGTGGCGATCCACACCGACGACAACGAAGCGACCATCGCCGCGCTCAAGCGCCAGTTCGGGATCGATGCCGCGGTGAGCGAGGGCGCGGTCTCGTTCGGCGTGGCCGCCGGGGAGGCGTTCGTGCCGCGGCTGTTCGCCGAGTTCGACCTGCCGATCCGGTCGGTGAATGTCAGCCGGCCGACGCTTGATGACGTGTTCATGTCGTACACCGGCTCGACCATTCGCGATGCCGAGGAGGACCAGTCCAAGCACCGCAACCGGGTGATGATGCAAATGATGACCGGGGGCCGCCGATGAGCACGACAACTACACCACCGCAATCGCCGCCGCGGTCGCCGCGCTCGGACATCGTCCGGGTCAGCGTCCCGAAGCGCAGCCTCGCCTCCGAGCTGCGGGCGATCAAGATCGTCTGGCAGCGCGAGCTGATCCGGTACCGCCGAGACCGCCTGCGGATGATGACAACGCTAGTCCAGCCGTTTCTGTTCCTGTTCGTGCTCGGCACCGGGCTGCAGTCGGTGGCGGCCGCCGGCACGCACGGCGTCAACCTGAAGACCTTCATCTACCCGGGCATCCTGTGCATCGCGGTCATGTTCACCGCCATGTTCTCGGCGGCGTCGATCGTGTGGGACCGGGAGTTCGGCTTCCTGCGGGAGATGATGGTGGCGCCGATCCGGCGCAGCTCGATCGTCATTGGCAAGTGCTTCGGCGGCGCCACCGTGGCGTGCTTCCAGGGGATCGTGATCATCGCGATCGCCCCACTGGTCCACGTGCCCTACAACGCCGTGCTGATCGTCGAGATCTTCTTCCTGCAGCTCCTGCTGGCGTTCTCAATCACGGCCTTCGGGGTGATGATCGCGGCGCGCATCAAGCAGATGCAGTCGTTCATGGGCGTCATGCAGATGATCGTGACGCCGATGTTCTTCATCTCCGGCGCCCTGTTCCCCGTCGCCGGGCTGGCGACCTGGCTGGCCGTCCTCAACCGCCTGGACCCGCTCACCTACGCGGTCGATCCGATGCGCAAGGCCGTATTCAGCCACATCAACGTTCCCCCCCAGGCCCAGCAGGCGCTCAACTCGGGAGTCACCTGGTTCGGCTGGAAGGTGCCAACCGCACTGGAGGTGGCGATGATCCTGATCCTGGGGCTGATCATGCTCGGCATCGCGATCTGGGAGTTCAGCGCCACCGAATAGGGCGGCCGGGGTCGCGGGTACCGTAATCCCGTGACCTCCAAGTCAGAGCGACCGGTCGAGAGCGAGCCGCTGCGCGTGCCGTGCCTGCGCAACCCCGCGCAGGCCGATCTCGACGCGCACCTGCAGCAGGGACGGTTCGTGTGGGCCGACTATGAGGCCCCGAGCGACGAGGACCTCCGTCGCCTGTCCGAGCTGATCGGGTTGCATCCGCTCACCGTGGAGGATGCGCGGACGTTCGATCAGCGGCCCAAGATCGAGGAGTACGACGGCTACGTGTTCATGGTCGTGTTCGGCGTGGACGCCGAGACCGAGTCCGGGGGCCCGCTCCTGCGCGAGCTGCACATGATCATCTCCGGCGACTACGTCATCACCATCCACCCGGAGCCGTTCCGCCCGCTCAGCGACCTGCGGACGCGCTACGACGCCCAGCGCGTCCGCAGCGAGCAGTTCCTCGTCTACAAGATCCTCGACGAGGTCACCGACACGTTCGTCCCGGTGCTGTCACGCACCGACGACGACATCGATGACATCGAGCAGCAGGTCATCGACTACCCCACGCCGGAGCAGCTGCAGCGGATCTTCTCGCTCAAACGCGACCTGGTCGGCATGCGCCGGGTGGTAACGCCGATGCGCGACATGTTCGCCCGGAACGCCGACCTGATCGCCGACCTCCCGGGGCTGGAGAGCGACGAACGGCTCTACTTCCGCGACCTGCACGACGGCCTGATCCGCATCTCGGAGCTCATCGACTCCTACCGTGACCTGCTCTCCGGCGCCACCGACATGTACCTGTCCACGGTGGCCAACCGTCAGGGCGAGATCTCCAAGCAGCTGACGATCATCGCCACCATCTTCCTGCCGCTGACGTTCCTGACCGGCTTCTTCGGCCAGAACTTCTCGTTCCTGGTCGGCAACGTGCTCACCGGCCTGTGGGCCTTCCTGATCTTCGGGCTCGGCGGGCTGATCACCGCCGTCCTCGGCTTCGCCATTTACTTCCGGCGCAAGCGCTGGATCTAGGCGGCCGCCGCCGCGGCGGGAGCGAGGGCCGCGGCCGCCGGGTCGAGCGCCTCGTCGGTGAGTTCCTCCAGGCTCTTGCCCTTGGGCTCGGGCAGGAGCGCGGCGGTGGCGAGCAGACCGGCGACCGCCACCACGGAGGCGACGCCCTCGGAGCCGCGGATGCCCCAGGCGGCGAGCATGACCGGGAACAGGTACGTCCCGGCGAACGCACCCATCTTCCCGGTCGCCGCCGCGATCCCATGACCGCTCGTGCGGAGCGTGACCGGGAAGATCTCCGCC
>JBPYFQ010000271.1:0-38106 GCA_051985625.1 Solirubrobacteraceae bacterium | reverse complement strand
TGTCCGACCAGATCTCCACGTCCACGGCGAACCTCCTTACAGGGATCTAGTCCGAGCTTAGCCCGTGCTCCAGCGCGCCCTTGACGCCGGCGTCCACGGCGTTGAGCCGGTACAGGGCCAGCGCCTCAGCTGAGGCGAACCGGCCGCCCGGAGCTGAGCTGGGACCGTGGTGGCACAGGACGCAGTGCAGAAGCGCCAGCAGCCGGTCCTCGCTGAGCAGTCCGCGGGCCCGCTCGTGCAGCAGTCGCTCGCCGATGACGAGATGGCCGAGCAGCCGGCCTTCGTCGGTCAGGCCGATCTCGGCCCCGTACGTGAACTCCCGGGTGCGGCCGATGTCGTGGGTGAGGGCCGCCGTCAGCAGGAGGTCGGAGTTGAGCCCCGGGTGCAGCTGACATGTCTCGTGGGCCAGCGTCGCCACCCCGACCGTGTGCTCGAGCAGGCCACCCAGATACGCGTGGTGACCGGCGCGGCTGCAGGGCGCCCGCCGCCAGGCGGCGCGCAGCACCTCGTCGCCGAGCAGCGCGTGCAGCAGGCTCTGGTAGCCCCGGTCGTAGACCTCGCCGGCCAGGTGCTCCAGGAAGCCATCGAGCTCGTCGAGGTCACGGTAGGCCACCGGCAAAAACCGGGCCGGATCGACCCCCTCGGCCTCGGTGACCCGGGCGATGTCGGTCAGCTCCAGGACCAGCTCCTCTCGGAACCGCTCCACCCGCCCGCGCACGCGCACGATGTCCCCGCGCTCGAACCGGCCGGCCAGGGCGTCGGCGTTCTGGAACACCCGAGCCGGGATGGCGCCGGTCCGGTCGCGCAGCTCCAGCGCCAGGTAGGGCGAACCCGTCCGGGTGTTCAGGCGGTCCTTGCGCGTGCACGCGTACACGGCTTCGACCGGCTGGCCGGGGCGCAGGACGCTCACTTCCGGCATCGTGTCCCGGCCGGTCACCGGCCTCCGGGGCGCGTCTTCGGCGTCGGGAACTCGTCAGGCGGCATCAGCCCATGATGTACGGTGAGTCGGATGCAGCCGTTGCAATGGGAGCACCGTCCAGATGGTCTGAGGGCCCCTGCGCTCATCTGCGCCTTCAAGGGCTGGAACGACGCCGCCGACGCCGCGTCGAGCGCCATCCAGTTCGTCGGATCGGCCCTGGGAGCCCAGCGGTTCGCCACGATCGACCCCGAGGACTTCTACGACTTCCAGGCCACCCGGCCCCGGGTGCGGATGGTCGACGGCCAGGCCCGCGAGGTGGAATGGCCGGCCGTGGAGCTGTTCGAGGCCAGGGTCCCGCGCGCCCCGCGCGACCTCATCCTCATGACCGGCTCGGAGCCGTCGTTTCGGTGGCGGACGTTCTGCAAGCTCGTCGTCGAGCTCGCCGAGGCGCTCGGCACCCAGCTCGTGGTCACGATGGGCGCCCTGCTGGCCGACGTGCCCCACACCCGCCCGGTCTCCGTTACCGGCCTGAGCTCCGATCCGGCCCTGGTAGCCCGCCTCGGGCTGGCGCCCTCCTCGTACGAGGGGCCGACCGGCATCGTCGGCATCCTCCACGCCGCCTGCCAGGACGCCGGGCTGCCCTCGGCCAGCCTGTGGGCGGCGGTTCCCCACTACATCGCCGCCACCCCCAACCCCAAGGCGGCCCTCGCCCTGGTGCGCAAGCTGGAGGGGCTGGTCGGCGTCGCCGTCGACGCCTCCGAGCTGGAGTCCGCGGCGGCCGACTACGACCGCCAGGTCAACGTCGCCGTCCAGAGCGACCCCGACGTCCAGGCCTTCGTCGAGCGCCTCGAACAGGCCGCCGGCGAGGAGGCCGACGACGAGCCGACCGCGCTGCCCTCCGGGGAGACGATCGCCCGCGACCTGCAGCGCTTCCTGCGCCAGCGGGGCGGCGAGGGCCCGGCGGTGTAGCTGGCTGCGACCGTGTGACGCGAGTCCCTCGCGGCGGGTGGCTGGCGGGTGGCTTGTGGCGCCGGGCCGCGCTCTCACTCGCTGCCCACCCGCCGCGGGGGATTCGAGGGACTACCGCTCCGCCGCCGGGCACACCAGCCGGTAATCACACATCGAGCACGCCGCAAACGATGGCGTCGGCTCGAAGCCCTGCGACAGGATCCCCTCGGCGACCTCCATCGCCACGTCGCGCACCCACTCGCCCCGGTCGCCCTCGGGCACCTCGACCTTCTCGTCATCCAGCAGGTAGTAGTAGGCCTGCCGGGACGCCTCCAGTTGCCAGGACTCGCGGGCGCCGACCGCGTACAGCGACAGCTGGACGTCGTCGGCCAGCTGGCCGGCGGTCTTGGGGCGGCCGGTCTTGTAGTCGATGAGCTCGTAGGCCCCGTCCGGCAGCCGGTCGACGCGGTCGACCCGCCCCCGCAGCAGGTGGCGGCCCAGCTTGAAGGTGAACTGGCGCTCGAACCACACCGGCCGGGCCTCCTCGGAGCGGAAGCGCTCGTGGTAGCGGGTGAGCGCCGCGGCCGCCTTGCCCCGCAGCTGGCGCTCCTCCTCGGAGTCGCCGAACCCGCCGCGCCGCCAGCCGGCCTCCAGCAGCCCGAGCAGCTCCGGGAGGGTCTCGCTCTCCGCCGCGTGGTAGCGCTCCAGCACCTGGTGGACGAGGATCCCGAACCGTTGATGCAGCGTGGGCTCCTGGGGGATCCGGAACACCCGCGCGAACTTGTACTTCAACGGGCACGTCCGGTACGTATCGATGTCGGACGCCGACAGCACCACCCCGTCGCCCCGCCGGGGCAGGAACGGCTCCAGCGAGGGCTCGTCGCGGGCCACAATCGCCTGGGCCCGCCGCCGGGCGTCGCGCTCGGCGTCGAGCAGGTAGTCGTCCAGGGCCGAGGACTCGAAGATCTCCCGCTGCTCGGCGGTGACGGCCTGCCGGATCCGGGCGTTGACGTCGCGCAGCGACTCGGCCACGCTCTGGCCCTCCGGCCGGGCGATCAGGGCGGCCAGCTTGAGCAGCTCCAGGTAGCGGACGACCGCGTGGGAGACGTCGAGGTCGGTGTCGAACCGCAGCTCGCCCAGCCGCGAGGCCGCCCGGGTGGTGCCCTCCAGCAGCTCGTCGCGCAGGAGGCGGTACGTCGAGTGCAGGGCCTCGTCGGGGCCGAACAGCCCCTCCTCGCGCTCCTGCCAGGCCCCGCCGACGGCCGCCTGCACCGCTTCAAGCTCGACCGCCGGCGACAGCGGCGTCCCGCGGTCGTCGGCCCGGGGATAGGCCAGGACCAGCCGCGCGCGGGGCCGGCTCATCGCCACGTACAGGCGCTGGCGCAGCGCCGCCCGCCGGGAGGCGTCGTCGTCGGCCACGAGCGACTCGGACAGCAGGTCCTCCGGGATCGACTCGAACGCCGGGAGCTTGATCTGAGCGTGCAGCCCCAGGACGTACACGTGCTCGGCCTCCAGCCCGCCGGCGGCCTCAAGCGTCAAGACCTGGACGAGCCGCCCCTCGTAGAGGTCCGGCTCCTCCTGCTCGCGCAGGCCGAAGTCGGCCACAGCGGCGATCGTCCGGGCGAACTCCCGGGGCGTCGACTGGGGCAGGCGGGCCACGAACGCCGCGGCCAACTGGCCGAAGTCGGCCAGCGCCCGGAGGCGCTCCACCACGTCGGCCTGGGCGGTGAACAGCTGCTGGCGCCGGAGGCCGAGCCGCTCGATCAGACGGTGGACGTAGAGGTCCGGCCGGCTGGTGTCCAGCGACGCCGACCCGGCCCGGTAGAGCTTGAGGAAGACCCGGATCCGCTCACGGGCCTCGGGCGGGACCTGCGGCGCCTCGGTCGCCGCCGCCAGCGCCGAGACCATGTCCAGCTTGCGCCGGCGAGCGATCTGCGTGCACCGCGCGATGTCGACCGACCGCAGCTCGATCGGCGGCCGGGCCAGAGCGCGCACGACCGCGCCGGCATCGGTGGGATCGGCCAGCAGCCGCAGCCAGGCCAGGACGTCGCGGATCTCCGCGCGCTGGAAGAAGGCGGCCTCGCCGATCAGGCGGTGGGCGATCGCCCGCTCCTCCAGCGCCACGCCGACCGCCTGGCCCTCGTGCGTGATCTCGGGCACCAGGACCGCGATCCGCCCGGCGCGCTCGCCTCCGCGGGCGAGCAGGCGCTCGATGTCGGCCGCCACCGCCTGGGCCTGGGCGCGCTCGTTGGCACAGCGCCACAGCTCCACCTCGCCCGCGGCCGCTCCGCCCACCATCGTCTCGGACTCATGGGAGCTCTCCCCCAGCGCGGCCCGGGCAGCCATCCACACCCGGACCGGGCAGCGCTGCGATCGCTCCAGCTCCACCGCCCGGGTGGCCTCGCCGGCGAACGCCCGCATCCGCTCGGCGCCGGCGGCCCGGTAGCGCCGCAAGCCGGCCTCGGGGTCCCCGGCCACCGTCAACGTCGTCCCCGCCACCGCGCCGGCCAGCTCGGCGGCGGCCAGATCGAGCTCCTGGGCGTCGTCGAGCAGCAGATGGTCGAACCGCGCCGCCAGCGCCGGCTGGCGGCGCACCAACTCCAGCGCGTCCGCGATCAGGTTCCCGTCGTCGCGGGCGCCCGCCTCCCCCAGCATCCGCTCGTGGGCGCGGTAGATGGCGGCGAACTCGCGCTCGCGCGCCGCGACCGACGTCGGCTCGTCGGGCAGCGAGGCCGCCCAGCGCAGGTAGTCCTCGGCGCTGACCAGCTCGGCCTTGAGCCGGTCGATGCGGCGGATGAAGCCGCCGAGCAGGAGCGTGGGGCGGCCGCCGAAGTCGTGATGGGCGAGGGAGAGCTCGTCGATCCGCTCCACGAGCATGGCCAGCCGGTCACCGGCGCTGAGGACGGACTCCAGCGGCTCCCCGACGGCGCCGGCCGCCCGGAGGACGCGGGCCGCCAGCAGGGCCGGGGTCAGCACCATCAGCTCCTCGTAGCCGACGTCCAGCCGCGCCTCGAGCCGGGCGCGCAGGGCCGCCGCCCGGGCCTCGCTGGGCACCAGCACCCCGATCGCCTCGGGAGCGCAGCCCTGACCGATCAGCCAGTGGAACCGCGCCTCCAGCACGCGCGTCTTGCCTGATCCCGCCGCCCCGGACACCACCAGCCGGGGCTCGGCGTGGGTGGCCACGTCACGCTGGGCGTCGGTCAGGCCGTCCAGCGGGCGCTCGGCCATGCCCCGGTCGGTGAGCAGCGAAAGCTCGTCGTCCCCGGTCCTGGATACGTGCTCCTCGCTCACCGTTTGACAGCATAGGTCCAGGATGGGGTCCACCGGCACGGCACTCGACGCGGATTGGCTCGGCGTCTGCCGGCGTGCCGTGGCGGGCCTCACCGCGGTCCTCGAGGCCGCTCCCAGCACCGCCGAACGCGCCGTCGAGACCGGCACCCGGGGCAGCGGCGGAGACCGGACGCTGGTGCTCGACCGCTCGGCCGAGACGGTCGTGCTGGACGAGCTCGACGCCCTCCACCAGCAGGGACACGACTTCCACGCCCTGTCCGAGGAGCGGGGCGAGGTCGACTTCGGCAGCGCCGCGGTCCGGGTCGTGATCGACCCCATCGACGGCTCGCTCAACGCCAAGCGCCATGCCTGCCACTACGCGCTGTCGGTGGCGGTGGCCGATGGGGAGACGATGTCCGACGTCGGGTTCGGCTTCGTCCACGACTTCGGGTCCGGCGAGGAGTGGTGGGCCCGTCGCGGCCAGGGGGCCTGGCTCGACGGACAGCGGCTCGATCCGGACCTGCCGGAACGGCGCTCGCACGACGGCAAGCTGGAGCTGCTCGGCATAGAGTCCGCCGACCCCCGTTGGGTCCAGGCCGCGATCGACGAGCTGGCCGGCGCCGCCCATCGCCTACGTGCCCTGGGCACCATCGCGGCCACCCTGTGCCAGGTGGCCGCCGCCCGCTTCGACGGCATGGTCACGCTCCGGCGCTGCCGCGGCGTTGACGCCGCCGCCGGCCAGCTGATCGTCCGCGAGGCCGGCGGCTTCATCGCCTTCCCGGACGTCGCCGACCCGCTCGGCGCGCCGCTGGACGCCGCCCCCAGCTCGCATCTGGCGGCGGCGCGCAGCGAGGACACGCTGCGCGAGCTGGAACGGATCCGCGCGTGATCGACTGGATCCTGGCCGAGAAGATCGCCGCCTACGTGGCCGGGACCGGCAAGGCGGCGAGCCCGCGGGCCGACCTGGAGGCGCTGACGGCCGAGTCCGAGCGGCGGGTGACCGCCTACACGGGCCTGGAGCCGGCGCGGCCGCTGCCGCCGCCGGAGGGAATCGGCCGGCGCGAATGGGTCGCCACGAACATCCGCGCCATGCGCAGCCTGCTCGACCCCATCCTCCAGCGCGCCGGCGAGGGCCTGGGGCCGCTGCGCCCGGCCGCCCAGCTGGCGGCCGGAATCGTCGTCACGACCGAGGTCGGCGTCGTCCTCGGCTATCTGGCTCAGCGGGTCCTGGGCCAGTACGAGCTCGTCCTGCTCGACGAGGCCACCGACGTCAGCCCGCCGCGGCTGCTGTTCGTGCTGCCCAACCTGGGACAGGCCGTGCAGTCCTTCGAAGCTCAGGAGGACGAGTTCATGACCTGGGTCGCCCTCCATGAGGTGACCCACGCTGTCCAGTTCTCCGGCGTGCCGTGGCTGCACGGACACGTGGCCGGCCTCGTGCGCGAGCTCCTGCGCAGCGCCGAGCTGCGGATCGACGCCGAGCGCAAGCTCCGCCTGCCGAAGGGCGAGGAGCTCAAGCGGATGGCGAGTGCGCTGCGGCACGGCGATCTCGTCTCGATCGTCGCCTCCCCGGCCGAGCGCGAGACGCTCAACCGAGTGCAGGCGGTGATGGCGGTGATCGAGGGGCATGCCGAGCACGTGATGGACCGGGTCGCGCCGGACCTGCTGCCCTCGCTGCCCCAGCTCCGCGCGGCGCTCGACCGGCGCCGGCGCAACCAGTCCGTTCTCTCTCGCCTCGTCGCCAAGCTGCTCGGCCTGGAGCTCAAGCTGCGCCAGTACGAGCAGGGCAAGTACTTCTGCGACGCGGTCGTCAACGCTGCCGGGACCGACGCGCTGCGCCACGTCTTCTCCGCGCCCGAGGCGCTGCCGACGCTGGCCGAGCTCGGCGAGCCGAACGCCTGGCTGCGCCGCGTCGGCCTGGGCGGGCAGCTGCCCCAGCGCACCGCCTAATAGGAGATTTATGTGCAGGGCTTGGCAGCCTCGGGTATAGCGCCGTACCAAGACGCTCATTTCGTGCCCCCGGGCTGTAACCGGGCACCTGTGGTGGGTTACAAACGTGTGTTCGATGAACACGAGTGACCAAGCTAGAATCCACTGCGAATTGAGCGGAGTGAGACCAACCGATGGCTGATACCACGAATTCCGGGCAATCAACGCCCGCCACCCAATCAACGCCCGCCACGAGCACCAAGACGGCGACCCGCAAGTCCGCGAGCGCCACTCAGCGGACCACCGGCGGCCGGAGCGCCACGACCAAGCGGTCAAGCGCGCGCCGGACCACGACGAGCCGGAGCACCACCACCTCCACCCAGCCCAAGACACGGGTCGAGGCGGCGCAGGTCCTGGCCGAGCGCGTCGTGCTCGTGCCCGTCGGCGCCGGGCTGCTGGCCCGGGACAACCTCGTCTCGACGGTCAAGGGCCTGGCCACCAAGTACCGGACCCGCGCCGGGGTCGAGAAGGAGATCAAGCGCTACGAGCGCCGCGGCGCCAGCGCCCGCAACCGGTTCGAGCGCCAGGTGCGCCGGACCCGCACCAAGTTCGAGCGTGAGCTGCGCCAGCGCCGCACCAGCGTCGAGCGCAGCGTCAAGCAGAACCGCCGCCGCGTCGAGCGGGAGGTCCGCTCGGTCCGGAAGGACCTGGAGCGTCAGGCCGGCCCGATCGGCGCCCGGGCGCAGAAGCTCGTGACCGACGCACAGGAGCTCGTCTCGCGCGCGTAGTTGCATCTTCCCCCGCCGGGCGCCCAGGAGAGCGCCCTGAGCGGGTCAGGTTCGCCGGCCTCATATCCTCGCCGGCGAACGCAGCACCCTCTCCTCCCTCAACCGCCGGGGCGTCACGCAAGTGGCGCCCCGTCGGTCTTTAATCTGCCGCCAACACGTCGGCCATCGTGGAGGTCCATGCCATGCAGCTGTGTCTGATGATCGAGGGGCAGGAGGGCGTCAGCTGGCCGCAGTGGGTGGCGCTGGCGCAGGCGTGTGAGCGACATCACATTCCCACCCTGTTCCGCTCCGACCACTACATGAACCTGGACGGGCAGCACCCGGACCGGGGGTCGCTCGACGCGTGGGCGACCCTGTCGGCGCTGGCCGCGGTCACCTCCACGCTCCGGCTGGGAACGATGGTGTCGCCGGCCACATTCCGTCATCCCTCCGAGCTGGCCAAGGTGGTGACAACCGCCGACCACGTGTCGGGTGGGCGCGTCGAGCTGGGGCTCGGCGCCGGCTGGCACGAGCGTGAGCACGAGGCGTACGGCTTCCCGTTTCCCCCCATGCGGGAGCGGCTGGACATCCTCACGGAGCAGCTCCAGATCGTCCTGGGCACGTGGACCGAGGCGCCGTTCTCGTTCGCCGGTGCCCACTACACGCTGCGCGACCTCGACGCCCAGCCCCGGACGATCCAGCAACCCCATCCGCCGCTCATCATGGGCGGTGCCGCCGGGCCCCGCAGCGTCGCGTTGGCCGCCCGCTTCGCCAACGAGTACAACACGCCGTTCCCGACGCTGGACGACGTCCGCCGGCGCCGCGAGGCGGTCGTGCGCGCCTGCGAGCAGACCGGGCGGGACCCGGTCCCGTTCTCGATCATGACCGGCGTCGTCGTCGGCGCCGACGCGGCGGAGCTGCGCGACCGCGCCGCCCGGCTGACCGAGCGCACCGGCCTCCCCGACGTCGCCTCCCAGCCCCCCGGCGGCTGGATCGTCGGCACCGCCGACAGCGCGGCCGAGCAGCTGGCCGCGCTGCGTGACGCCGGGGTCAGCCGGGTGCTCTGCCAGCACCTCCTCCACGACGACCTCGACGCCGTGGCGCTGATCGGCGACCGGCTCGCGCCCGCGGTCGCCTGACGCCGGCTACGGACCCGAGGACGCCGCTGCGTGCGCCGGCCGATGCGCCAGCCGAGCCGCCGCCGACTGCAACACCGAGCCGAGGGCGGGGACGGCGACGGGTTCGGGGACAGCGACGGGCGAGGGGACGGCGGCGGGCCCGGACCGTGGTCCGGATCGGCGCGCCCCCCGCGGGCACCCGGTCGCTGGCTGCACCTGCCCAACACCGGGACTGACCGCCGGCTGGACGCCGCGGACGAACACCACACACGGCGACTCCGAGCACTCGGGGGCGCCGACGAAGCAGGTCGACCCGCCGGCGACGGGGGCCGCCGGCGCCGCATGAGTCAGCGGCGCCCGATGGAGCGCCTTGGCCACGAGCGGCACCGGCGCCGCGCGGGCCAGGCCGGCCGCCCGCGCCCGGGCTCCGGGCTGAGCGCCCAGAGCCAGCCCCGCCAGCCCCGCGGCCAGCGCCGCCATGACCACCCAGGCGAACGCGATCCGTCGCACCGCTGACCAGTATCGCCGCGGCGTGTGGCACCTGCAACTTTCGGCGGTGGAACGGCGCGGGACGTCTGCTTGAATGAACGTCATGCCGACCAGAGAACAAGTCACGCAGGCCCTCCGCTCCGTCATCGACCCCGAGTTGCGACGAGACATCGTCGAGCTTGAGATGGTCCGGTCGATCGACATCCACCCGAACGGCGTGGTCGACGTGATGGTCTCGCTGACAACCCCTGGCTGCCCCATCCGCAACCACTTCCAGGAGGGCGTGGCCCAGGCGGTGGGCGGCGTGGAGGGCGTGACCGGCGTGAACGTCAGCTTCGATGTCCTGTCCGGCGACGAGAAGGCGGCCCTCGGCCGCAAGCTGGGCCGTGGCGGGCTGCCCGAGGGCGCCCTGGCCCAGGTCTCCAACGTCATCTGCATCGGCTCCGGCAAGGGGGGCGTCGGCAAGTCCAGCGTGACCGCCAACCTGGCGGCGGCCCTCGCCGCCGAGGGCAAGCGCGTCGGCGTGCTCGACGCCGACGTGTGGGGCTACTCGCAGCCGCGCATGCTGGGCCTCGGAGCCCAGCGCCCCCGCGTCAACGCCGAGCGCAAGCTCCTCCCCATCCAGGCCCAGGAGGGGATCAGCGTCATGTCGATCGGGTTCTTCGTCGAGGAGGACGCCGCCGTGGTGTGGCGCGGCCCGATGCTCCACAAGGCGCTGCAGCAGTTCCTGGAGGACGTCGATTGGGGTCAGCTGGACTACCTGCTCATCGACCTGCCCCCGGGCACCGGCGACGTCTCGATGACCCTGGCCCAGCTCCTGCCCCAGGCCAAGTTCCTGCTCGTCACCACTCCCCAGCCGGTGGCCCAGAAGGTGGCGGCCCGGTCGGCCGAGATGGCGACCAAGCTCAAGCTGGAGATCGCCGGCGTGATCGAGAACATGTCCGGCTTCGTCACCCCCGGCGGCGAGCGGTTCCAGATCTTCGGCGAAGGCGGCGGTCAGCTGCTGGCCGAGGATCTCGATGTGCCGCTGCTGGCCAAGGTGCCGCTGACCATGCCGCTGCGCGAGCAGTCGGACTCGGGCATCCCGCTCGTCCTCTCCGATCCGGACGACCCGGCCTCCCAGGCGCTGCGCCAGGGGGCGCGGGGTCTGATCGCGCTGTCGCCGATTGAGCTGCCGGTCATGCAGGCCCCGGCCCCGGCCGCGGCGCCGAAGCCGGTCGGCATGTCGCTGCCGATGGCCTAGAGGGCGTCAGCTCTTGTAGTAGTCCGCGTTGAGTTGGACGTACTTGGACCACTCGTCGGGTAGCTGGTCCTCGGCGAAGCAGGCGTCGACCGGGCAGGCCTCGACGCACGCGTCGCAATCGATGCACTCCTCCGGATCGATGTAGAGCATCTCGACCTTGTCGTAGTCGGGCTCGTCCGGCGTCGGATGGATGCAGTCGACCGGGCAGACCTCCACGCACGAGTTGTCCTTCGTGCCGATGCAGGGCTCGGCGATTACGTAGGCCATGTGTGTCGGATTCCTCTTCTAGGGGCCAGTTTGCGCTCACGGCCGGAAATCGGGTCCGGCGAAGTGCGCATTCTAGGCACACGCCCGTCGCGGCGACCTCACAACGCCGGGTGCCGATCGGCCCACGGGAGCGCCTGCTCCAGTTGGGCGGCGAGCGCCAGCAGGACCTCCTCGCGGGCCGGCGGCCCGATCAGCTGCACGCCCGTCGGCAGACCGTCGTCGCCCTGGTAGAGCGGAAGCATGATCGCCGGCTGGCCGGTGACGTTGACGATCGCCGTATAGGGCGTGAACGAGCCCGACCGCTGGTAGTGGCCCCACGGGTCCGGGCCGCGGCCGTGGATCTCGCCGATCGGTACCGGGCGCGTGCCCAGCCCGGGCGTGAGCACCACGTCGTAGGGCGCGAAGAACGTGACGATCGCCCGGGCCACCGACTCCAGCCGCGCCTGGGCCTTGAGCAGCGTCAGCGTGTCCTGGCTCCGCGAACGCTCCCACATCAGCCAGGTCAGGGGCTCCACATCGGCCTCCTCGGGCTCGCGCCCGGCCAGCAGCCCGCCGATCCAGGTCGTCATCGAGATCAGTGGGCCGAAGGCGCGGGTGAAGTCCGGCAGCAGGTCCAGCCCGGACCAGGGGGCGGTCACCTCCTCCACCTGGTGGCCCAGCGACTCCAGCAGGGCGGCTGCGTCGCGCGCCGCGGCCTCGTTGACCGAGTCCAGCGTCGCGCCGTCCAGCGGCGGGTTGAGCGCCAGGGCGATCCGCAGCCCGCGGGGCTCGGCGGCACTCAGCTCGGCGTAAGCGGCCGGCGGCGGCGGCGCCCAGCTGGCGTCCCCCGGCTCATATCCGGCCAGCAGGTCGAGGATGGCCGCGGTGTCGCCCACCGTCCGCGTCAGCATCCCGTCGCTGACCAGGAAGCTCTGGCCGGCGTCCGGGCCAACCGAGACCCGGCCCCGGGCCGGCTTGAGGCCGACCAGCCCGCAGCAGGCCGCCGGGATCCGGATCGAGCCGCCGCCGTCGTTGCCGTGGGCTACCGGAACCATCCCGGCCGCCACCGCCGCCGCGGCGCCGCCGCTGGAGCCGCCCGGGGTCCGGTCCAGCCCCCACGGGTTGCGCGTGGGACCGAAGCGCCGCGACTCGGTGGTGGGAAGGATCCCCATCTCCGGGAGCGTGGTCTTGCCGACGATGACGAAGCCCGCAGCGCGCAGCCGGCGGACGACGTGGGCGTCGTGGTCGGCCACCCAGTCGCCGAACAGGTCGCTGCCCATGGTGATGGGGAGCCCGGCCACCGGACGGTTGTCCTTGATGGCGATCGGCACGCCGGCGAACGGGCGGGGGTCGCCCGGCCCGATCGCCTCAGCCTCCGCCAGCGCCGGCTCGGCGGCGACGTACGTGAACGCGTTGATCTGCGGATCGAGCGACGCGATTCGGTCCAGCGACGCCTGCACCAGCTGGCGCGAGGTCAGCTCCCCGATCCGGACCAGCGCCGCCAGTTCGGTGGCGGGACGCTGGAGCAGGTCGGGCATCGCGCGCGAGCTTAGTACGGCTCGGGCGGTCCGCGTCGGGCGGCGGAAGCGCCAGGCCAAACGTCTACTGTGTGAGCCGACCTGAGCCCCCCGTCCCAGGAGCAACCCCCCCATGACTGCCACCACGGAAGTCCAGTCCGGGCTGGAAGGCGTCGTCGCCTTCGCCACTGAAATCGCCGAGCCCGATCGCGAGGGGGGCGCCCTGCGCTACCGCGGCGTTGACATCGAGGAACTGGTGGGCCAGGTGCCGTTCGAGCACGTATGGGGGCTGCTCGTCGACGGCACGCTCCGGCCCGGAATGCCGCCCGCCGAGCCGCACCCGTTGAGCATCCGCTCGGGGGACCCGCGCGTCGACGTCCAATCGGCGCTGGCGATGCTCGGCCCGCAATGGGGTTTCGGCCAGCTGATCGACATTTCCGATGAGGAGGCCCGCGACAACCTGGCCCGCGCCTCGGTCATGGCCCTGTCGTTCGTCGCCCAGTCGGCGCGCGGGATCGGCACCCCGCCGGTCTCCCAGCAGGAGATCGACAAGGCCACCTCGATCCCGGAGCGCTTCCTGATCCGCTGGCGCGGCGAGGCCGATCCCGCCCACGTCAAGGCGATCGACGCGTACTGGAACTCGGCCGCCGAGCACGGGATGAACGCGTCGACGTTCACCGCCCGGGTGGTGGCGTCGACCGGGGCCGATGTGGCCGCCGCTCTGTCGGCCGCGGTGGGCGCGCTGTCCGGCCCGCTGCACGGCGGCGCCCCGTCACGCGTGCTCAAGATGCTTGACGACGTCGCCGCCTCGGGCGACGCCGAGCGCTACGTCAAGGACGTGCTGGACTCCGGCCAGCGGCTGATGGGTTTCGGGCACCGCGTCTACCGGGCCGAGGATCCCCGGGCCCGCGTCCTGCGCCGGACGGCCAAGGAGATCGGCGCGCCCCGCGTCGAGGTGGCCGAGGCGCTGGAGAAGGCCGCGCTCGCCGAGCTCCAGGTGCGCTGGCCGGACCGGGTGCTGGCCACCAACGTCGAGTTCTGGTCGGCGGTCGTCCTCGACTTCGCCGAGGTGCCGCCCATGTTGTTCACCCCCATGTTCACGTGCGCGCGGACAGCCGGCTGGTCGGCCCACATCATGGAGCAGAAGCGCGAGGGCCGGCTGATCCGCCCCACCGCCAAGTACGTCGGCCCCGGGCCCCGGCCGCTGTCAGACCTGATGTAGCGACGCGCGGTAGGGCCCGCCGAGGTACTCCATCAGCATGCGGGTGGCGCAGAAACGCGGCCCCAGCGTCCGCAGCGAGGCCCGCATCATCTCCACCCACCGCGCCGGGAGCCCGGAGGCGTCGCGCTCGTAGAACGCCGGCAGCACCTGCTCGTCGAGCAGCCCGTGCAGGGCGACAGCGTCACGCTGGTCCTGGGCGTGGTGGTCGGAGTCGACGTCGCCGGAGATCGCCCAGCCGTTGGAGCCGTCATAGGCCTCGGCCCACCAGCCGTCCAGCACCGACAGCTGCAGCCCGCCGTTGAACACCGATTTCATCCCGCTCGTGCCGCTGGCCTCCAGCGGCGGACGGGGCAGGTTCAGCCAGACGTCGCAGCCCCGCACCAGCGCCGCGCCGGTGGCCAGGTCGTAGTCGTCGAGGAACACGACGCGCTCACCGACGACCCGGGCCGCCTTGAGCCCGAACACGCTCTGCAGCGACCGCTTGGCCTCCTCGTCGCGGGGATGGGCCTTGCCGGCCAGCACCACCTGGACCGGGGTGTTGCCGTCGAGCAGCTTCACCGTCCAGTCCGGGTCGCGGATCAGCATCTCCAGCCGCTTGTACGTCGCCACCCGCCGGGCGAATCCGATCGTCAGCACGTCCGGGTCGAACGCCCGGTAGGCGCCCTCCACGTATTCGCGCACGTCGGAGCGCAGGAGGCGATCGGCGACGCTGCGGCTGCGGATGAAGCCGACCAGCGCCTCGCGCTGGCGGCGGCGCATGTCCCACAGCTCCTGGCCGGGGATGCCGTCCACGGCGGCCCACACCTCAGGGTCCGCCGCCCGCGCGCACCAGTCCTCCGGCAGGTGACGGTCGAGCAGCTCCCGCATCGGCACGCCGATCCAGGTCGGCACGTGCACCCCGTTGGTGACGTGACCGATCGGCACCTCGTCGAGCGCCCGATCCGGCCACAGGTCGTGCCACATCTCGCGGGCGACCTCGCCGTGGCGGCGGCTGACGGCATTGGCGGCGCGGCTCATGCGCAGGGCCGCCTGCGTGACCCCGAACGGCGCGTGGTGGTCGTCGGACCGATTGCGCCCCAGCGCGACGACGTCGTCCGGGGACCAGCCCACCTCTTCGGCCAGGCGCGCCACCACCGCCTTGATCTGGTCGGCCGGATAGGAGTCGTTGCCGGCCGGCACCGGGGTGTGCGTCGTGAACACGGTTCGCCGCCGGGCCTCCTCCAGCGCCTCGGCCAGCGACCGGCCGTCGGCGACCATGCCGCGCGCCAGCTCCAGCGGCGCCAGGGCGGCGTGCCCCTCGTTGAGGTGGATGACCGACGGCTCGAATCCCATCGCCCGCAGCACCCGGATCCCGCCCACGCCGAGCAGGGTGTACTGGGCCAGGCGCGTCTCGGGGTCGCCGTCGTACAGGCGCCCGGTGATCCACCGCTCCATCGGCCCGTTCTCCGGGCAGTCGGTGTCCAGCAGGAACAACGCCACCCGGCCGACGTTCACCCGCCACACGCGCGCCGTGACGTCCCGCTCGGCGATGGGCACGCTGATGGTGAGCGGGGCGCCGTCGGAGCCGGTGACGCGCGCGGCGGGCAGCCGCTCGGGGTCGGTGTCGACCCAGTACTCGTGCTGCCAGCCGGAGGCGTCGATGCGCTGGCGGAAGTAGCCCTTGCGGTACATGAGACCGACCGCCACGAGCGGGACCGCCCGATCGGAGGCCTCCTTCAGCAGGTCGCCCGCCAGGGCGCCCAGGCCGCCGGAGTAGACCGGCAGGGAGACGTGGACGCCGTACTCGGCGCACAGGAACGCGACCGGCCGGCGGGGATCCGACGCGACGTCGATGGACGGGCGGTCGAGATCGGCCACCACCCGCGCCTCGAGCGCCTGGGCCTGGGCGACCAGGGCCTCGTCCTCGGCGGCGCGGCGCAGGACGCGCGCCGGCGACTCCTGGAGCAGTCGGACCGGATTCTGGAGGCAGAGGTCGAAGCGCTCGGCGTCGATGGCCCGGAACAACTCCGGGCCGCCGGGCAGCCAGGACCAGCGGTAGTTGAACGCCAGCCGCGCCAGCGGCGCCAGCGCAGGCGGAATGCGCTCGGCCAGGTCCCCGGCCGCGCACTCGATGTCGCCCCGCCCGTCGTAGTGGGTCGCAATGGCGTGCTCCACGGCGAGCGATTATCGACGATCGGAGTCGGTGAGGCACCTCTCACGTCGGTCTTAGGCAGCTATTACGCCGCGAAGAGAGGATCATGGTGGTATGCGCGCCGAACCACCATCGCCGAGCACCACGCAGGATCGGGCGCCCGCCTCCGACGCCATCCGCTCCCGCGAGCAGGGACTTTCCCTGCTCAGCCGCGCCAACCGCTGGTTGATCGCGCTGGCGGTGCTGCTGGCCGGTGCGCTCACCGGCCTGACGGCGCACGCATTCCACAGCAGCAAAGCGAGCGCCCAGACGAGGAGCGCGCCCAGCCAGGGTTCCGGCGAGAGCTCCGGCGGCGGCGCCAGCACCTCCCCGCTCCAGTCGCCGGCCAGCCCGCCGTCGGCGGCCTCCCCGGCGCCGGCAGCCCCGGCCCCGGCGCCGGCCCCTCCGGTGGTGTCCGGGGGCTCCTAGGCCGAAGAGGTCGTCGTGACCGTCTTCGCCGTCACCCCCAGCCCCTACTGGTTCATCACGCGCGGCACGGGGGCCATCGCGCTCGTGCTGCTCACCGTCAGCCTGGCGCTCGGCATCGCCGACGTGCGGCGGATGCGGCTCCCCAACGTGCCCCGATTCGTGATCGACGCGCTGCACCGCAACGCGTCACTGCTGGCGCTCGTCTTCATCGTGGTCCATATCGCGACCTCGATCCTCGACGGGTTCGCCCCCATCGGGCTCCTCGACGCTGTCGTCCCGCTCCACTCCGCCTACCGGCCGATCTGGCTCGGCCTTGGGGCGGTCGCGTTCGACCTCATGCTGGCGGTCACCATCACCAGTCTGGTCCGGCAGCGCCTTGGCTATCGGACGTGGCGCGCGGTCCACTGGCTCGCCTACGCATCCTGGCCGATCGCGCTCGTCCACGGCTTCGGCACCGGCAGCGACGCCAAGACGCACTGGCTGCTCGTGTTGTCGGTCGGCTGCGTGGTGGTGATGCTCGTCGCCGTCATCGCCCGGGTCATGTCCGGGTGGCCGGAGGACCTGCCCGTCCGCGTGGGCGCGCTCGGCGCCGCCGCGCTCGTTCCCATCGGCCTGGTGGTGTGGCTGCCCTCCGGCCCGCTTGGAACCGGCTGGGCTCGCCGGTCCGGGACACCGGCGGCCGTCCTGGCCGCTGCCCACGGCACGCCGGTCGCCGCCGCGTCCGCGGGCGCCGGCGGTGGGTCGTCGGGGTCGTCGTCCGGCGGCTCGTCGGGGTCGGCGGCCGCCGCCTCCGGGCCGTCCACCAGCAACGTCAGCGGCACCGTCCGCTCGGCGCAACTCTCCGACGGCTCGGCGCTCATCGACATCCTGCTCACCGCCGGCAGCGGGCCGATCCACAACGTCCACATCCGCATCCGGGGCGAGCCGGCCGCGGGCGGGGGCGTCAGCATGACCTCCAGCCGCGTCTCGGCCGGCCCCATGGCCAACCCGGACCAGTACCAGGGCCGGGTCACCGGGCTCAACGGCACCAACATCCAAGCGGCGCTCGCCGACGGGAACGGCACGCGGCTCACCGTGCTCGCGCAGCTGAACCTTCCCCCGGGCACCGACCAGGTGACCGGCTCGCTGACGACGACGCCCGGGCATTGACCGGCGCTGGGGGCCACCACGCTGGGGGCCACCATGCCGGGGCCACCACGCCGGGGGCCACCACGCCGGGGGCCACTATTCTCGCGGCCGTGGCAGCCGCATCCGAGCCTGAGTCAGTCCCGGCGGGCGCACCGCAGCGTCTCGGCGTGCTGGCGTTCGGCGATTCGATCACCAACGCGGGCGGAGAGCTTCAGTGGGGCGTGGCGCTTCAGTCCTGGGCGCTGTGGACCGCGCGGGCATTCGGCATGCCGTACAGCGGGTTCGCCGTCGACGGGGCGATGGCGGCCGACGTGCTCGCCGACCAGATCCCCGCCTTCGAGCGGCGCACCGCCCATCTCGACGCCCGGTACGACATCGGCTGTCTGTACATCGGCGTCAACGATGTCCGCTCGCTCGCCTGGGATCCGGGCGCGTTCGCGGCCGATTTCGACGCCGCCCTGCGCTACCTGGCCGCGCGCTGCGACCGCGTCCTGACCGCCGCCGCGCCGCTGGCGCTGGGTCGGCCGCCGGCCGGTCCGAAGGTGGGCGACCTGAACCGGATCGTGGAGGAGACGGCCGCCCGCGTCGGCGCGCTGGTCATTGACCTGCGGTCGTTCGGCGCCCGCAACCACGTCATGGTCGACCGCGTCCACCCCACCGCGTTCGGCCAGATCGCCATCGCCGAGCGCGCCGTCGCCGTCCTGGCCGCCGACGGCCTGCCGCCGGTGGAGGCCCCGGCGCGCATGATCAGGTACAGCATCGGGCGCCGCGGCCGGCTGCGCGGCGACTGGACCTACGTCTACCGGGACCTCAAGGCCCGCATCCGGGCCGCCGTCGACGTCTACCTCCTGCGCCGGCGCCTGGCCCGCCAGGCGGCGATCGAGACGCAAGATAAGCGCCTATAACCGGCACCAGATGACACTCGCGGACGACGCGCTCGCGCCGCCTACGTCATCGGCAGCCGCCCCGCCTCCTCGGTCACCTCGCGCAGCCGCCGGGCCAGCGCCGGGGTCAGCGCGCTCGGCTTCATCTGCCACCGCCAGCTGCCGCGGGCGTTGCCGGGCATGTTCATGCGGGCCTCGCTGCCGAGGCCGAGCACGTCCTGGGCCTGGAGCATGGCGGTGTGGGCGGGCGAGGAGAAGGCGAGCCGGATCAGGCCCCACCACGGACGCCGGCGATCGGTGAAGCCGCGGCGGGCCACCTCCTCGTCGACGAACGCGCGCTGGCCCGCAGGGAGCGACTCCAGCCAGCCGCGGACCGTGTCCTGGTCATGCGTGCCGGTGTAGACGATCCGGTTGGCGACATGGTTCTCGGGCCGGTGCGGGCTGGAGGGCGCGTCCGGGTCCATGCCGAACTGGATCACCAGCATGCCGGGGAGCCCCAACTCGTCGCGCAACCGCTCGACGGGCGGCGTGATGTGGCCCAGGTCCTCGGCGACGAGCGGCAGGCCGGACCCAGGGGGAGCCAATTCACGCTCCACGGCCCGGAACAGGGCGATTCCCGGGCCGCGCTTCCAGGAGCCGTGGATCGCGGTGCGCGCCCCTTCCGGTACCGCCCAGTAGGCGACGAACCCGCGGAAGTGGTCGATCCGGGCCAGGTCGAACAGCTCCAGCGTCCGCCGGATCCGCTCCACCCACCAGCGGTAGCCGCGCCGGCGGACCGCCGGCCAGTCATACAAAGGGTTGCCCCACAGCTGGCCGGTGCGGGCATAGGCGTCCGGCGGGGCGCCGGCCTGCAAGCCGGACTGGAACAGCTCGGGGTGGAAGCGGTGGTCGCAGCTGCCGGGCGACACGTAGATCGCCACGTCGCCCATGATCCGCACGCCGCGCTCGGCGCCGTAGGTGCGCAGCGCGCCCCATTCGCGGTCGAAGCGGACCTGGTCGGCCACCGCGCCGCGCCCGGCGAACCGCTCCCAATCGCCGATCCAGTACGCCTGGCGCTCCCGGAACTCGGCGATCTCGTCGGCCCGCACGGGGGCCCGTGGATCGGCCAGCAGGCCCCGCCAGGCCGCGAACGCCGAGCTGGACTTGTAGGGCGACCGGTACCGGTCCGGCGGTCCAAGCGGCAGGACCTGCCACCAGGACTGCCCGGCGGCGGCCAGCCAGTCCACGAACCGGTAGGCGTCGCGGCCGAGCCGCCCCTGCGGGAGCGACGTGATGTGCAACTGGACGCCGCTCGTTCTCGGCTCGGTCACGCGCGGGTGTTTACCCTAACCGCTCTCCGGGATACCTTCTCAGATACGTGACCATCCGCGCCTCGGACCTGGAAGCAACCACCGCTCCCGCCCCCGGCGCGGCGCAGGACGACGATGCGCCCCAGCGGCCACCGCGCCGGATCGTCATCCAGTACGCCACGCCGTCGGTCGACGGCGGGCGGTACGCCGTCAAGCGGTGCGTCGGCGATCGCGTTGACGTCTCGGTCGACGTGTTCCGCGACGGCCACGAGAAGATCCGCGCCGCGGTCCGTTATCGCGGGCCGGACGAGGAGGACTGGCGCGAGGTCGCCCTGCGCCCGCTAGACCACCACCTCGGCGGCGTCCGCTGGACGGCCCAGTTCGACGTCGACCGTGCCGGGCCATGGCAATACACCATCGAGGCCTGGACCGACCACTTCGGCACCTGGCGCGATGAGCTGCGGCGCAAGGTCGAGGCCGGGCAGCACGACCTGAGCGGCGAGCTGTCGGAGGGGCTGCTCCACCTGAGGTCCGCGGCCGAGCGGGCCACCGATGACGAGGCGCGCCGCTTGATCGAGCACGCCCACGGCGAGCTCGACGACCCGTCGATCCCGGAGAGCGCCAAGCACGACGTCGCCCTCGGCGAGGAGCTGGCCGAGGCCGTCGAAGCGGCGCAGGCGCGCGCCGACGCCGTCTGGCTCGACCACCCGCAGACCGTCGAGGTCGACCGCCTCCGGGCCCGGTTCGGGGCCTGGTATGAGATGTTCCCGCGGTCCTGGGGCGGGCTGAAGGGGGTCCAGGGACAGCTCCCGCGGCTGGCCGAGCTCGGCTTCGACGTCATCTACCTGCCGCCGATCCATCCGATCGGCCTGACCAACCGCAAGGGCCGGGACAACTCGCTGACCGCCACCCCGGGCGACCCCGGGTCCCCGTGGGCGATCGGCGACGCCGGCGGGGGCCACGACGCGATCCATGCCGACCTCGGCACCGAGGACGACCTGCGCGAGCTGACCGCGGCGGCCGCCGCGCTGGACATGGACATCGCGCTGGACTTCGCGATCCAGGCCTCGGCCGACCATCCCTGGCTGACCGAGCACCCGGAGTGGTTTCACCGCCGCCCAGACGGCACGCTGAAGTACGCCGAGAACCCGCCCAAGCGCTACCAGGACATCTACAACTTCAACTGGGACTCGCCGGATTGGCGGTCGCTGTGGGAGGCGCTGCTCGGCGTCGTGCTCAAGTGGGTCGACTGCGGGGTCAAGGTGTTCCGCGTCGACAACCCGCACACCAAGCCGTTCGCGTTCTGGTCCTGGCTGATCGACGAGGTCCACGCCCGGGACCGGGACGTGATCTTCCTGGCCGAGGCGTTCACCAAGCGAGCGGTCATGCGCCACCTGGCCAAGCTGGGGTTCACCCAGTCCTACACGTACTTCACGTGGAAGAACGCGCGCTGGGAACTGGTCGAGTACGTCACCGAGCTGGCCGACTCCAGCGAGCGGGAGTACTTCCGCCCCAACTTCTTCGCCAACACGCCGGACATCCTGCACGAGTACCTCCAGCAGGGCGGCTCGGCCGCGTTCGACACCCGGCTGATCCTGGCCGCGACGCTGAGCCCCAGCTACGGGATCTACTCCGGCTTCGAGCACTTCGAGAACGTGCCGGTGCGGTCCGGCTCGGAGGAGTACGTGCACTCCGAGAAGTACGAGATCAAGGAGCGCTCACTGGACGGCCCGCTGCTGCCGCTCATCCAGCGCATCAACGAGATCCGCAGGGACTCGCCCGCGCTACAGGAGCTGTCGAACATCACGTTCCTGGACTGCGGCAACGACGCGCTCATCGCCTATGCCAAGCAGAGCCCCGGCGAGACGATCATCTGCGCCGTCAACCTCGACCCCTACGGTGACCAGAAGGGATCGCTCACCATCCCCGCCAGCCTGGGCGTGCCGCCGGCGTTCACCGCCCACGACCTGCTCTCCGGGGAGCGCTACCACTGGCACATCGGGCCCAACTTCGTCGATCTCGCCCCGGGGTGGAGGATGGCGCACATCATCCGGGTAGAGCGGTAGCGCTATGAGTGTCGGCCCTCCCACACTGACGCACCTGCTGGCCCGCGAGTCACACATCGCCGACGACACGTCGTCGCCGGCCCAGACGCGCCAGTGGTTCGAGGCCGAGCCGCTGTGGTTCAAGCGCGCCGTCTTCTACGAGATCCACATCCGCGGGTTCTTCGACGCCAACGGCGACGGCTCCGGGGACTTCCGCGGCCTCACCGAGAAGCTGGAGTACCTGCAGTGGCTGGGCATCGACTGTATCTGGCTGCTCCCGTTCTACGAGTCACCGCTGCGCGACGGCGGCTATGACATCTCGGACTTCACCAAGGTCCATCCGGACTATGGGTCGGTGTCGGACGTGCAGGAGCTGATCGACGCCGCGCACGCCCGCCGGATCCGCGTCATCGCCGACCTGGTCATGAACCACACGTCGAGCGATCACCCGTGGTTCCAGGAGTCCCGGTCCAGCCCGGACTCCCCCAAGCGCGACTGGTACGTGTGGTCCGACACCGATGAGCGCTACCGCGACGCGCGGATCATCTTCACCGACACCGAGGTGTCCAACTGGACCTATGACCCGGTGGCCGGCGCCTACTACTGGCACCGCTTCTTCGCCCACCAGCCCGACCTCAACTTCGACAACCCCGAGGTCGGCGAGGCCATGCTGGACGTCCTGCGCTTCTGGCTGGACATGGGCCTCGACGGGTTCCGGCTCGACGCCGTGCCGTACCTGATCGAGCGCGAGGGCACGAACTGCGAGAACCTCTCGGAGACCCACGCCTACCTCAAGCGGGTCCGGCGAGTGGTTGACCACGAGTACCCGGACCGGGTGCTGCTGGCCGAGGCCAACCAGTGGCCATCCGACGTCGTCGAGTACTTCGGCGACGGCGATGAGTGCCATATGTGCTTCCACTTCCCGGTCATGCCCCGGATGTTCATGGCGGTGCGCCGGGAGGAGGCGACGCCGATCTACGAGATCCTGGAACGCACCCCGGCGATCCCCGAGAACTGCCAGTGGGGGCTGTTCCTGCGCAACCACGACGAGTTGACGCTGGAGATGGTCACCGACGACGAGCGCGACTACATGTACGCCGAGTACGCCAAGGATCCCCGGATGAAGCTCAATCTGGGCATCCGCCGGCGCCTGGCGCCGCTCCTGGACAACGGCCGCGACGAGATCCAGCTGATGACCGCGATCCTGTTCTCGCTGCCGGGGTCCCCCGTTCTCTACTACGGTGATGAGATCGCCATGGGGGACAACATCTTCCTGGGCGACCGGGATGGGGTCCGGACGCCGATGCAATGGACGGGCGACCGGAACGGTGGCTTCAGCCGGGCCGACTTCGCCCAGCTGTACGCGCCGCCGCTGATGGACCCGGTCTACGGGTTCCAGGCCGTCAACGTCGAGGCCCAGCTGCGCACGCCGACATCGCTGCTGCGCTGGATGCATCGCTTCATCGCGCTGCGCAAGGAGCACCCGGTGTTCGGCTTCGGCACCTACGAGCCGATCGAGCCGTCCAACCCGCGGATCTTCGCGGTCCTGCGCCGCTGGGAGGAGGATCTGGTGCTGTGCGTCCACAACGTGGCACGCTCGGCCCAGGCCGTTGAGCTTGACCTGAGCGCCCACGCCGGCCGCTACCCGGTGGAGCTGTTCGGCCGCAGCCGCTTCCCCCGGATCGGCGAGTGGTCCTACCTGCTGACGCTCGCCCCGCGCGGCTTCTACTGGTTCCAGCTGGTGGCGGAGGGCGAGGAGGCGATCGGATGACCGAGCCGATGAGTCTGGTGGTCGCCCAGATCGAGCAGCTCAATCTGGACAGCGTCGCCGCCTGGCTGGAGCAGCAGCGGTGGTACGCGTCCAAGTCGCGTCACATCACCGGCCTGGAGGTCGAGGAGTGCGTGGCGCTCGCCGAGGCGCCGGCGCTGCTGCTGGCGGTCGTGGCGACCCGATTCGCGTCGGGCAACCACGAGCTCTACCAGCTGCCGCTCACGCTGCTGGCGCCCGCCCAGGCCGGCGACCGGCCCACGGTGGCGGCCACCGATGAGTGGGTGGCGGTCGACGCCGTCGCGGACCCCGAGCTGGTGCGCGACCTGCTGCGCGCCATCGACGCCGAGCGGACGCTGGAGACCGAGACGGGGGCGCTCAGCTTCCACCGCGTGGAGACCACCGGTCCCCTGCCCCTGGACGCCCCGGCGCGGCCGATGGGCGTGGAGCAGTCGAACTCCTCGATCGTGTTCGGCGACCACACGGTGCTCAAGGTGTTCCGGCGGCTGGAGCCGGGGATCAACCCGGAGCTCGAGCTGCTCCAGTTCCTCACCCGGCGGGGGTTCGCCAACATCGCGCCCCTGCACGGCTGGTACGAGTACGAGGGCCGGTCGTTTGCGTCGACGCTCGGTGTCGCCCAGCGCTTCCTCCCGGACGCCGTCGGCGGCTGGGAGCTGGCGCTGGATCACATCACCTCGGATCCGGACGGGTTCCTGGCCGAGATCGGCCGCCTGGGCGCGGTCACCGCCGAGCTGCACAACTGCCTGGGCTCCGACGCCTCCGATCCGGCCTTCGCCCCGGAGGAGCCGAGCGCCGAGTCGATGTCGTTGCTGACGGCGACCATCGACGAGGACGTGGAGCGCATCTTCACGCGCCTGCCCGACGACCCGCGCGTGGCCAGCATCGCCGGGCGCGGTCAGGATGTCCGCGAGCAGATGACCCAGCACGCCCAGACCGGGGTCGGGGGCCGGGCGATCCGCATCCACGGCGACTACCACCTCGGCCAGACCCTCCATCGGCGGGAAGGTTGGATCATCATCGACTTCGAGGGCGAGCCCGCCCGCCCGCTGTTCGAGCGCCGCCAGAAGCGCTCGCCGCTGCGCGACGTGGCGGGCATGCTGCGCTCGTTCGCCTACGCCGCGTCGGCCACCGAGATCATGCGGGGCACGCCGGCGCCGCCGGGTTTCGAGGATCGGGCCCGGACGACGTTCCTGGAGCACTACTTCTCCACCATCGACCCGGCGCTCCTGCCCGGCGGGGAGGCGGCGATCTGGGCCCTGCTGTCGATCTTTGAGCTGGAGAAGGCCGTCTACGAGCTCCAGTACGAGCTGGACAACCGGCCGGACTGGCTGCCCATCCCGGTGGCCGGCATCGTCCGCCTCCTGGAGGCCGGATGAGCACGGTCGCCCGGTCCGAGCTTGACTCGATCGCCCGCCGCGAGCACGGCGAGCCCCACGCCGTCCTCGGTGCCCACCCGTCCGGCGACGGCGTCGTCGTCCGCGCGTTCCGGCCGTCGGCCCAGACGATGGCGGTCAAGCCGTTCAAAGGCAAGGCGGTGGAGATGGAGCTCATCCATCCCGCCGGCATCTTCGAGGCCGAGCTCCCCGGCGCCAAGCTGCCGCTGCGCTACAAGCTCAAGGTCGACTACGGGCCGGCCGGGAAGTTCACCCTGGATGACCCCTACGCGTTCCTGCCGGCGCTCGGCGAGCTCGACCTCCATCTGATCGGCGAGGGGCGCCACGAGGAGCTGTACTCCCGCCTCGGCGCGCATCCCATGGAGCACCAGGGAGTGCGGGGGACGGCGTTTGCCGTGTGGGCGCCGGCCGCGCGCGCGGTCAGCGTCGTGGGCGACTTCAACTCGTGGGACGGGCGGCTGCACGCCATGCGCTCCATGGGCTCCGGCGGCATCTGGGAGCTGTTCCTGCCCGACGTGGGGCCGCCCCAGCGCTACAAGTACGAGATCCTCACCCAGGAGGGCGAGATCCTCCTCAAGGCCGATCCGTACGCCCAAGAGACCGAGGTGCCGCCCAAGACGGCGTCGGTCATCTTCGAGCCCAACTACACCTGGAGCGCGGACGACGCAGCCTTCGTCACCGCCCGCGGCGAGAGCCAGCCGCTCGGCGAGCCGGTCTCCATCTACGAGGTCCACATCGGCTCGTGGCGGCTCAACTCGCTGGAGGACAACCGGTCGCTCACATACACCGAGCTGGCCGACGAGCTGTCGGCGTACGCCACCGACATGGGCTTCACCCATATCGAGTTGCTGCCGGTGATGGCCCACCCGTTCAGCGGATCCTGGGGCTACCAGGTCACCGGCTACTACGCGCCGACGCCGCGCTTCGGCTCACCGGACGACCTGCGCCACTTCGTCGACCGCATGCACGCCAACGGCGTCGGGGTGATCCTGGACTGGGTCCCGGCCCACTTCCCGCGTGACGACTTCGGGCTGGCCCGGTTCGACGGCACCGCCCTGTACGAGCACGCCGATCCGCGGCGCGGGTCCCACCCGGACTGGGGCACGCTGGTGTTCAACTACGGGCGCTACGAGGTCCGCAACTTCCTCATCTCCAACGCGCTGTTCTGGCTGCGCGAGTACCACGTCGACGGCATCCGCGTCGACGCGGTGGCCTCGATGCTGTACCTCGACTACTCGCGCCGCGAAGGCGAGTGGATCCCCAACGAGTTCGGCGGCCGCGAGGACCTCGATGCGGTCGCCTTCCTCAAGGAGCTCAACGAGGTCATGTACAGCCACGAGCCGGGGATCATCTCCGCCGCCGAGGAGTCGACCGCGTGGCCGGGGGTGTCGCGCCCGACCTACCTGGGCGGCCTGGGGTTCGGCTTCAAGTGGAACATGGGCTGGATGCACGACACGCTGGCCTACTTCCAGCAGGACGCGATCTACCGCCGCTACCACCACCACGAGCTCACGTTCAGCCTCATGTACGCGTTCTCGGAGAACTTCATCCTCCCGCTGTCCCACGACGAGGTGGTGCACGGCAAGGGGTCGCTGTACTCGAAGATGGCCGGTGCCGACCCCTGGCAGAAGCTGGCCAACCTGCGGGCGCTGTACGCGTACATGTGGGCCCACCCCGGCAAGAAGCTGCTGTTCATGGGCGGCGAACTCGCCCAGCCCGCGGAGTGGAGCGCCGAGCGCTCGCTTGACTGGCACCTGCTCGAGCAGCCCGGGCACGCCGGCATCCAGGCGCTCGTCCGCGACCTCAACCGCCTGTACCGCTCCGAGCCGGCGCTGTACGAGCTGGACTCCGACCCGACCGGGTTCTGGTGGCTGGAGCCCAACGACGCCGACGCCAACGTGCTCGCGTTCGCCCGCCAGTCAAACGACTCCCGCCGTGTCGTTGTCTTCGTGGCCAACCTCTCGCCGGTGGTGCGCTCCGACTACCGCCTGGGGCTCCCGCGCTCGGGCCCCTGGCGCGAGGCGCTCAACACCGACTCCTCGTTCTACGGCGGTTCGGACGTCGGCAATCTCGGCGGCGTCCAGCCGGAGCCGATCCCATGGCACAACCAGGCGTTCTCGGCGCAGGTGACCCTTCCGCCGCTTGCGGCCGTCTGGCTCGTGCCGGATGATCAGTGACACCCGGCCTGAGGAGGCCTACCCGTGGGAACGTCCGCTGGGGGCATGGCGGATCGACGCCGAGCATGCCGCCTTCCGCGTCTGGGCGCCGCGGGCCCGTGACCTGACGCTCATCGTCGACGGCCGGCGCGAGCCCCTGACCGACGCCGGCTACGGCGTGTTCGAGACCGTCGTCCCGGTCGATGGCGACGCCGACGGCGATTACGCGTACGTGGTGACCCCGGACGGCGATCCGCTGCCGGACCCCTGCTCGCGCTGGCAGCCCCACGGGCTGCGCGGCCCCTCGCGCATCGTGCCCCGCGCCGACCCGCCGGACCGGTTTGACGCGCCGGATCTCGCCGACCTCGTCATCTACGAGTTGCACGTGGGCACGTTCAGCGAGGCCGGCACATTCGAGGGCGCCATCCCGCACCTCGACGATCTGGTCGACCTGGGGATCACCGCGATCGAGATCATGCCGGTGGCCGAGTTCCCCGGCGCGCGGGGCTGGGGCTACGACGGCGTGTACCTAAGCGCGGCGCAGTCGACGTACGGCGGACCGGCCGGACTGCGGCGGCTGGTCGAGGCCGCCCACCAGCGCGGCCTGGCGGTGATCCTCGACGTCGTCTACAACCACGTGGGCGCCTCGGGCGAAGCCGCGCTGGACGCGTTCGGCCCGTACTTCACGACCACGTACGCCACGCCCTGGGGCCGGGCGCTCAACTACACCGACGCCGACTGCGACCCAGTCCGCGAGTGGGTCGGCCAGAGCGCGGAGGGCTGGATCCGGGACTTCGGGATCGACGGGCTGCGCCTCGACGCCATCCACGCCATCGTCGATCCGAGCCCCGAGCACATCGTGGCCGCGGTGGCCCGCCGGGTCCACGCGCTCAACCCGCGAGCGCACGTCATCGCCGAGTCCGGCCTGAACGACCCGGTCGTCATGCGCGCTCGGGCGCGCGGAGGCTGGGGGTGCGATGCCGAGTGGGCCGACGACTTTCACCACGCGCTGCGCACCCTGCTGACCGAGGACCGCGACGGGTACTACGCCGACTTCGGCCGGATGGCCGACCTGGCCAAGGCGTTTCACCGTCCCCATGTCCTCGACGGTGGCTACTCGGTGTTTCGCCGCCGGCGCTTCGGCGCCCCCGCCGACGACATCCCTCCGCGGCGCTTCGTCGTCTACTCCCAGAACCACGATCAGGTCGGCAATCGCGCCTACGGCGACCGGATGCCCGCCCGGGCCCGCCCGCTGGCCGCGTTCTGCACACTGCTCTCGCCGTTCGTCCCGCTGGTGTTCATGGGCGAGGAGTACGGGGAGCTGGCGCCGTTTCAGTTCTTCTCCGACCACATCGATCCCGCCATCGCCGAGGCCACGCGCCAGGGCCGCCGCCAGGAGTTCGCCGGGTTTGCCGCCTTCGGCAGCGAGCTGCCGGATCCGCAGGACCCGGCCACGTTCACGCGGTCCAAGCTGACCCGACGGCGCGACGCCGGCCTGGAGCGGCTGTATCGCCAGCTGATCGCGATCCGCCACGCGCTTTTTCGGACCCTCCCACCCTCGCCGGCCGAGACCGAGTACGACGAGGTCGCCCGCTGGCTCATCGTCCGGCGGGCCGATTACGAGCTCGTCTGCAACTTCGGATCCGGCCCCGCCACCATCCCCTGCCACGGCCAGACGGTGGAGCTGACCGCCGGTGGTGAGGCGACCCTATGGCCGGGGTCGATAAAACTCCCCGCCATGACCGGAGCGCTGATCCGATGACAGAGGTGTGGCCGGGCCGGCCGTTTCCGCTGGGAGCGACGTGGGACGGCACGGGCACCAACTTCTCGCTGTTCTCCGAGCACGCCGAGTCCGTCCAGCTGTGCCTGTTCGACGAGAGCGGCCAGGAGACCCGGATCGACGTGTACGGCCACCGGGCGCACAACTGGCACTGCTACCTGCCGGGCGTCGGCCCCGGGCAGCGCTACGGGTACCGCGTGCACGGCGCGTACGCCCCGTACGAGGGCCATCGCTTCAACGCCAACAAGCTGCTCATCGATCCCTACGCCAAGGCGATCGACGGCACCGTGGATCATTCCGCCGACGTCAACGTCCTGCCCTACGTGCCCAACCCGGGCAGCGAGGACGCCGACCTGGAGCCCGACGACGAGGACGACGCCCTGGCCATCCCCAAGTCGGTCGTCATCGACGACAGCTTCGACTGGCAGGGCGACCGTCGGCCCCGAACGCCGTTCGCCGACACCGTCATCTACGAGACGCACGTCAAGGGCTTCACCATGACCCGCCCGGATGTCCGCGAGGACCTGCGCGGGACATACGCCGGACTGGCGTCCGAGCCGGCGATCGCCTACCTCAAGGACCTCGGGGTGACCGCGGTGGAGCTTCTGCCCGTCCACCACATCTGCGACGAGTTCTTCCTGCACGACCGGGGGCTGACCAATTACTGGGGCTACAGCACGATCGGCTACCTGGCCCCGCACTCCGAGTACGCGGCCACCGGCCGCCGCGGCGAGCAGGTGCGGGAGTTCAAGGGCATGGTCAAGGCCCTGCACCAGGCGGGGATAGAGGTGATCATGGATGTGGTCTACAACCACACCGCCGAGGGCAACCACCTGGGGCCGATGCTCTCCTTCCGCGGCGCCGACAACTCCGCCTACTACCGGCTGATGCCGGACGACCTGCGCCACTACATGGACTTCACCGGGACCGGCAACTCGCTCAACCCGGTCAACCCGGCCGTGCTGCGGCTGATCATGGACTCGCTGCGCTACTTCGTCACCGAGTGCCACGTCGACGGGTTCCGCTTCGATCTGGCCTCGGCGCTGGCCCGGGAGTTCTACGACGTCGACCGGCTGTCGGCGTTCTTCGACACCATCCACCAGGACCCGGTCGTCTCGCAGGTCAAGCTCATCGCCGAGCCCTGGGACGTGGGCCCGGGCGGCTATCAGGTCGGCAACTTCCCGGTCCTGTGGTCGGAGTGGAACGGCGTGTACCGCGACACGATGCGCGACTTCTGGCGCGGCCGGGCCAGCACCGGCCAGTTCGCCGAGCGGCTGTCCGGCTCGTCCGATCTCTACGAGTCCGACGGGCGCGACCCGTTCGCCTCGATCAACTTCATCACCGCCCACGACGGCTTCACCCTGCACGATCTCGTCACCTACGAGCAGAAGCACAACGAGGCCAACCTGGAGGACAACCGCGACGGCACCGACGACAACCGCTCGTGGAACTGCGGGGTGGAGGGGGAGACCGACGACGCGGACATCAACGCTCTGCGGGCTCGCCAGCAGCGCAACTTCCTGACCACGCTGTTCGTCTCCCAGGGAACGCCGATGCTGCTGGGCGGCGACGAGATCAGCCGCACCCAAGGCGGCAACAACAACGCGTGGTGCCAGAACAACGAGGTCAGCTGGTATGACTGGAACCGGAACGGCAGCGCCGCCGAGCTGCATGAGTTCACGCGGCGGCTGATCCGCCTGCGGGCCGAACACTGCACGTTCCGCCGCGAGACGTTCCTGCGCGGCCAGGAGGTGGACGAGTCCGAGCTGCCCGACGTGTGGTGGTTTCGCGTCGACGGCCACCGGATGACCAGCCGCGACTGGAACGAGGGCGAGCCGGTGCTCGGAATGTTCCTCAACGGCCGGGCCATCCCCACGCTCGGACCGCACGGCGAGCGCGTGGAGGACGACTCGTTCCTGCTGCTGTTCAACGCCCACGGCGAGGACCGCCGGTTCAAGCTGCCTCGCCGGATCGGAGCCGAGCGCTGGGAGCTGGAGCTGTGTACCGCCGACCCCGCCGCCCAACCGGGCAGCGCCTCGTACCCCGCCGGTGAGCTGCTCACCGTCATCGCCCACTCGATCACGATCCTCAAGCAGGTGGACTGACCTATGGTCCGGCCTCCCCTGCGCGCCGCCTACCGGCTGCAGCTGACCCCGGAGTTCGGCTTCGCCGCCGCCCGGGCCCGGATCCCGTATCTGCGCGACCTGGGCATCTCGCACCTGTACCTGTCGCCTTCGCTGCAGGCCCGGTCCGGGTCGCTGCACGGATACGACGTCGTCGATCCGACCCGCGTCTCGGAGGACCTGGGCGGCGAGCGCGAGCTCCGCGCGCTGGCCGACGCGGCCCATGCCGCCGGACTGGGGATCGTGCTCGACATCGTCCCCAACCACATGGCGACTGACCCGGCCAACCGCTTCTGGACCGATCCGGAGCTGCGCCGCACGTTCTTCGACATCGACGCCAAGACCGGGCGCCACCGCCGGTTCTTCGACATCGACGACCTCGCCGGCGTCCGCCAGGAGGATCCGGACGTGTTCGAGGCGACGCACGCGCTGGTCCTCTCGCTGGTGAGCGAGGGGGTGGTCGATGCGCTGCGGATCGACCACCCGGACGGGCTGGCCGATCCGGCCGGTTATTTCCGCCGGCTGCGCGAGCGCGGCGTCGCCACGGTCTGGATCGAGAAGATCCTGGAGGCCGACGAGCCGCTGCGCGACTGGCCGGTGACCGGGACGGTCGGCTACGAGTTCCTCAACGACGTCGCCGCCCTGTTCGTCGATCCCGGCGCCGAGCCGGCCATGACCGCCGTCTGGGAGGAGCTCTCCGGCGACCGTCGCGGCTTTTCCGAGATCGCCGCGGAGGCCAAAGCCGAGCAGGCGGCCGGGCCGTTTGCGCCCGACATCGATCGGCTGGCCGCGGCCCAGGACGATGTGCCCGGTGGGACCGACGCGCTGACGCGGGCCGTGGCGTCGTTTCCCGTCTACCGCACCTACGTGCAGCCGGAGACGCGCTTGGTCGACGATGCGGACCGCGCTGCGGTGGGCGCGGCGGACATGCGCTCCGACCTGGCCGAGATGCTCCTGCTGGAGCGGCCGGCCGCCCCGGCGTTCGTCACCCGGTTCCAGCAGACGACGCCGCCGGTGGTGGCCAAGGGCGTCGAGGACACCGCCTTCTATCGCTACGGACGGCTGCTGGCGCTCAACGACGTTGGCGGCGATCCGGCCCGGTTCGGCATCGGGCCCGGCCGGTTCCATGCCGCCGCAGCCGAGCGAGCCCGGCGGTTCCCGGACGCGCTGCTGACGACGATGACGCACGACACCAAGCGCTCCTCCGACGTGCGGGCCCGCATCGTCGCGCTGACCTGGATGCCGGAGCTGTGGAGCGAGGCGGTGGCGGACTGGCTGGCGCTGACCGAGCCCCTGCGGGCGGACGGCGCGCCGGACGACGCCGAGCGCTACTTCATCTTCCAGACGCTGGCCGGCGCCTGGCCGATCGAGGCCGAGCGCCTGGAGCGGTACATGGAGAAGGCGCTGCGCGAGGCCAAGCGCAACACCAACTGGGTCGATCGCAACGCCAAGTGGGAGGAGGCGGTGACGCGGTTCGTGCGCGAGCTGTACGCGCATTCGCAGTTCCGCCCATCGCTGGAGGAGTTCGTGCGCGAGCTGGAGTTCGCGGCCGAGCGGATCGCTCTGGGCACCCTGGCGCTCAAGCTCACCTCCCCGGGCGTCCCGGACATCTATCAGGGCGACGAGCTGCCCGTCCGCGCGCTCGTCGATCCGGACAACCGGCGTCCGGTCGACTGGCAGTGGAATGAGACGATGCTGGGCCGGCTGGCGGGTGGGGCGCAGCCGATGGCCGACACGCGCAAGCTGTGGCTCACGACGCTGCTCCTCGGCCTGCGGATTCGGCGGCCGGACGCGTTCGCGGGCTCGTATGAACCCGTCGAGGCCGGCGAGGACGCGGTCGCCTACGTGCGGGGCGGTGAGGTGGCGGTGGCGGTCGGCATCCGTCCCGGGGTGCCGTCCGGGCAGCTGCGCGGGCTGTCGGGCCGGTGGCGGGACAGCCTGTACGGCGACGAGCGCGACCTGGGCGACGAGGTCCCGATCGCCCAGCTGCTCGACGAGTACGGGATCGCCGTGCTGGAACGCGCCTGATGCCGTGAGGCGTTAGGGTCCGCAGCGCTCATGCGCATACTCACGCTGTCCTGGGAATACCCGCCCGTGATCGAGGGAGGCCTGGGGCGCCATGTCCGCAAGCTGTCAGAGCACCTCGTCGCCGAGGGCGTCGAGGTCCACGTGCTGACCCGCGGCAGCGGCCATTTGCCGCGCACCGAGGAGCGCCACGGGGTCGTCGTCCACCGGGTGCGCCAGCCGGCGTTCCCGCACGACGTCAAGGCGTTCGTGCGCTGGGTGGAGGCCATGAACGCGGACATGGCCCGGCTGGGCGCCGAGCTGGGCGAGCAGCACCAGTTCGACCTCGTCCACTCCCATGACTGGCTGGTCGCCGCCGCGGCGCGCCAGGTCTCCGGAGGGTCCGGCCGGCCGTGGATCGCCACCGTCCACGCCACCGAGTACGGGCGCCACCAGGGCTGGGTCCAGAACTACCCGCAGTCCTACATCCATGCCGCCGAGCGCGACATGGTCGCCGACGCCGACCGCGTGATCACCTGCTCCCGATACATGCGCCGCCATGTCGCCGAGGTGTTCGGCGTCTCCCTGCGCAAGGTGACCGCCATGCAGAACGGCATCGATCCGCGGGACCTGGAGCCAGTGGCCGAGGACCTCGACGAGCTGCGCCGGCGGTACGCCGCCCCCGATGAGCGGCTCGTCCTGCTCGTCGGCCGGCTCGTGTACGAGAAGGGCTTCCACCTGGCGCTTGACGCGCTCGCGCCGGTGATCAAGCGCATGGGCAACGTCCGGTTCGTCGTGGCCGGCACCGGCACTGCCGAGGCCGAGCTGCGCCGGCAGGCCTGGCGGCTCGGGCTGCACCGCAAGGGCGTGTTCCTGGGCTGGACCGGCGACGACATGCTGCACTCGCTCTACCGCGTCGCCGACCTGTGCATCGTGCCCTCCATCTACGAGCCGTTCGGCATCGTCGCTCTGGAGGCGATGGCCTCCGGCTGTTTGTGCATCGTCGCCGACACCGGCGGCCTGCGCGAGGTCATCCCGGATGACGGCACGGTCGGGTTGCGCTTCCCGTCGCGGGACTCCGACGCGTTGCGCGAGATCCTGGAGCGCGTGCTGCGCGACGATGCCGAGCGCGCCCAGCTCGTCGCCGAGGCCCGGGAGCACGTGCTGCGCTTCGACTGGTCCGAGGTGGCTCGGCAGACACTGGGCGTCTACCGGCGGCTCACATCCGGTGATACCGGGCGTCGGCGATGGAGTACAGCCCAAAGCCGATGAGACCGGCCGCCACCGCCCCGAGCAGGGCCGGGCCGGCGGGGGTGTGGGCCAGCTTGGCCAGCGCCCCGTCGAGGCCCACGGCGCTGCGCGGCGAGTAGTCGACCGCCGCCTTGAGCAGGCCGACGCCGATGAGCAGGAAGATGACCGCGCGCGCCACGTGGCCGAACGCGGCCAGCACCACGAACCCGCGCCTGACCGGCGGGCTCATCTCGCTGGTGTCCGATTCCTTCAGGAACTCGCGAGTGATGCCCCGGTACGCCTGGTAGAGACCGACGCCGATGAGCACCAGGCCGATCGCACCAATCAGCGCGGGCCCGCCGGGCCAGCTCAGCACGCCCCCGGTCTCGCCCTTGGGGCTGCCGTCACCGCTCGCGCCCGATCCGACCAGGATCTTGATGGCGGTGAAGCAGAGCAGGCCGTAGCCGACCGCCCCGATCGCGGCGGTCACGCGGTCCAGCGCCCCCTCGCGCCCGGACAAGCGGGCCACGGCGATCGCCAGCTGCCAGACCGCGTAGCCGGCCAGCCCCACCGCCAGGATGATCAGCAGCACGGAGCCGAGCGGCTGGTGGGCGATCGTCTCCATCGCCCCGGCCTGACCGGTGGTCTTACCGCCCAGGCCGAGCGCGACCTCCAGCGATAGGAGGCCGATGACGCCGTACACCACACCGCGCGCCACCAGACCGACGCGGCCGAACTGCTCGACGCGCCGGCGCTGGCCACGTCCGGACGGGCGGGTTGAGGGCCGCGGGGCGGCCGCCGACTGGGAGGTTGAACCATTCACCGTCGAAGCCTGCCTACCCAGATCGACGGGTTGTGATTGCGGGCACACCCCCCAGCTGGCCATGCCAACAGAGCGCGGCGGCGCGGCACCGCTCCCCACGGTGCCGCGCTCGCCGCGCTGCGAGCGGATGCGGTTGTCGTTACGGCATCGCGCTCAGCTCGGACACGAACGCCGGGCCCTGGGGGGTGCCCCAGCCGGTGGTGGCGTCGTACCCGGCGGAGGTGGGATAACCCGAGACCGGGTCGTCCCACAGCTGGTTGTCGACGAGATCGCCGACGGACTTTTCGACCGTCCCGGGGACACCGACGTCGCTGCCGGCGAACGCCGGCGGCGCGCTGCCGTAGTGCTGCGGGACGATGTCGTTGTAAGCCGTGCTTCCGACGCCGTTCGTCCCGGTCGTCCCGTACAGGAACGGGTCCAGGAAGCCGATCGGCGCCTTGCCCTGGTCGGCCCGGGCCTCGTTGACCAGCGCCACCAGCCCGGCCGTCTGCGGCGTCGCCGCCGACGTGCCGCCGAAGAACGTCCAGCACCCGGTGGTGTTGCCGCAGTTGAACTGCGGATACGCGGTGATGTAGACGTCGACACCGCCGTTGACCGCCGCGTTCCACGCGGTGTCCGGCACCAGCCGGTGGTCACCGGCGCCGGTGTCGACCCCGGTCTGCCAGGACGGCCGCGGGTAGATGGCGCTGGCCCCGCCGCCGCTGCCGATCGGCGCCCACGACTCGTTCCACACGGCCTCACTGTTGGGACCGCTCGTCGACTGGAAGTACGCCGGATTGAACGCGCCGGTCGACGTGAACGCGTTGTCGCTGGACGGGTTCCAGCGCCAGCCGTACTGCAGCTGGGTCCCGCCGACCGAGACGACGTACGGTGAGCTGGCCGGCCAGCCGACGGTCGGATACGGGTAGCTGGTCGTGTCCTTGCGCTGCTTGCTCGTCCCGAGGGACCCGTTGTCGCCGGAGGCGGCGAAGAAGTTGTCGTCCTTGGCCAACCCCTTCTTGAACACCGCGTCGAACTTCGCCACCTGACTGGCTGCGGCGCCGCCGAACGTCTGCTCGGTCACGCCGAACGACATCGAGAACAGCGTTCCGGCCGGCGTCGCGTCGATCTCGCCTGAGATCGCCTTGAACAGATTGGGCAGGCCCTGGACGCCCTCGGTCTCGGCCGGCGGAACCGCCAGCAGGACGATGTGGGCCTCGGGAGCGATCGAGTACGCCCACTCGATGTCCAGCGTCGCCTCGCCCGACCAGTTCGCCGCCGCGCACTTGCCGGATTGCCCGTTGCTTGACGTGCAGGCGTTCTTGTACTGCGGGTTGCCCTGCGGGAACACCTGCGAGAAGTCGGGAGCCGGCATGTTCTTGAAGAACGTGTCGTGGAAGTGCCGGAGGTCGGAGGCCGCCGTGGGGCTGCCGTAGGAGTCCACCAGCACGATCGTCTGGCCCTGGCCGTAGTTGGGCGCGCCGGTGGACAGCGGCGCCACGTTGTCGACGCCGTAGGCGGCACGGATGTCGCTCGGCTGGTAGCAGTGGAAGTACGAGACGAACGTGTTGTCCGGCAGGGCGCAGCCGGTCGTCGCCGTACGCGTGGCGGTCCTCAGGCCGGGGACCTGGGGCAGCCCCACGGCCAGCGGGTTGGCGGCGGCCGCGCGCCGCGCGCGGGTGCGGGCCGTCAGGCGGGCGTGGCGGGCGTGGTGGGCCCGAGCATGGTGGGCGCGGCCGTGGGCGCCGGCCACCCCCGGCGCCACGGCCGCGGCCACGGCTACGGCGGCGGTGAGCGGGACCAGTCTTGATACGAGTTTCAACCTACCCTCCCCTGGGCCCTCGTCAAAGGGCCCGGACGTTGACAAGAGTCGGTCCCGCTACACGGCCAGGCAACAGCGCCGACCATCCCTTGTTACGCCCGGGCCATCGGGAAGTCAGGGGGTATCCTCGTACGCCCGGGCCATCGGGAAGTCAGGGGGTACCCTCGCGGCCCCTCCCGAGGCGTGCCGCCGCCGCGCCGCCCCCAAAAGAAAGGGCCCGGCGCAGGCCGGGCCCTCTCCCAACATCTAAAGCCGTCTCGGCTTACATCATGCCGGACATGTCGGGCATGCCGCCGCCCGGGGCGCCGGCGCCGTCCTTCTCCGGAACCTCGGCGACGATCGCCTCCGTGGTCAGGATGTTCTTGGCGATCGAGGCGGCGTTCTGCAGCGCGGAACGCGTCACCATCGCCGGGTCGATGATGCCCTCAGCGATCAGGTCGACGATCTCGCCCGTGGCGGCGTTCAGGCCCTGGCCCTTCTTCGCCTTGCGGACGTCGTTGACCACGACCGAGCCCTCCAGACCGGCGTTCTCGGCGATCTGACGGAGCGGCTCCTCCAGCGCGCGGGAGACGATGCTGGCCCCCGTGCGCACGTCGAGCTCGTCGATGGCGTCGATGTTCAGCGCCTTCTGGGCGACGAGCAGAGCGACACCGCCGCCCGGCACGATGCCCTCCTCGAGGGCGGCGCGGGTGGCCTGCAGCGCGTCCTCGACGCGGTGCTTCTTCTCCTTCATCTCGGTCTCGGTGGCCGCGCCGACCTTGACCACGGCGACACCGCCGGACAGCTTGGCGAGGCGCTCCTGGAGCTTCTCGCGGTCGAAGTCCGAATCGGTGGTCTCGATCTCGGCCTTGATCTGGTTGATCCGGCCCTTGATGCCCTCGGCATCACCGGCACCGTCGACGATCGTCGTGGTGTCCTTGGTGACGACGACGCGACGGGCGCGACCGAGCTGGCTCAGCTGGGTGTTCTCCAGCTTGAGGCCCATCTCCTCGGTGATGACCTCGCCGCCGGTCAGGATGGCGATGTCCTCCAGCATGCGCTTGCGGCGGTCGCCGAAGCCCGGCGCCTTGACGGCCACGCCGGTGAACGTGCCGCGGAGCTTGTTGACGACCAGCGTCGCCAGCGACTCGCCCTCCACGTCCTCGGCGATGATCAGCAGCGGACGGCCGGACTGGATGACCTGCTCCAGCACGGGCAGCACGTCACGGACCGAGCCGATCTTCTGGTTGGCGATGAGGATGTAGGGATCCTCCAGGACCGCCTCCATCCGCTCCTGGTCGGTGACCATGTACGGCGAGATGTAGCCCTTGTCGAACTGCATGCCCTCGGTGAACTCGAGGTCCATGCCGAACGTCTGGCCCTCCTCGACGTTGACCACGCCGTCCTTGCCGACCTT
>JBPYFQ010000270.1:0-3349 GCA_051985625.1 Solirubrobacteraceae bacterium | reverse complement strand
CCGACCTGGCGCCGGCGTTGCAGCGCTGGCAAGCCCCTTGCTCGCATCCGACGTACCGCCAGACCGGCGGCGTTATCAAAAAGTGATAACAGATGTTGACGATGATCCGAGGGGGCCTTGGGACGTTGTACCCCTATGCAGGGTAAAAGTCCCCAAGACCCCCCTCGCTCGACGCCCATCTGGGCTCAGTGCCCGGCAAAACGGGCCGATTGAGGGCAAACCAGCCGCCAAACCGGCCCGTTGATTATCACTTTTTGATAAACGGCGGGCCGTCCGTCGCCCGCAGGCGTGCGACAGGGCGGCAGATGCACGACCACGGACGACCGCAGACGCTCCGGACCCGCCCAGCCACCCATTCATCGCCTGCCGTAATCGATCCGCACCCCCGCACCGATCACGGCAGGCCACCCCGCAGTGAGACACGGCACCGCCCGGAAGTGCATCATCTGCCCGATGCGCACCCCACTCGCCTGCCTGGCCACCGTCGGCCTGGCCGCCTCGCTGGCGGTCGGCTGCGGCTCGTCGGCCCAGAGCACGGGGCTGAGCTCCTCCAGCGCCGGCCGACTTCAGTCCCAACTGGCCGCCGTCGCCTCCGACGCGGCCCGCGGCGACCGCGCCGGGGCGCTGGATGCCCTGTCGGCCGTCGGCGACGCGGTCCGCCGCGATGCCCCGAAGCTGACCTCCAGCCAGAAGGCGGCGCTGTCGACGGGGATCGCCCGCGTCCGCAGCCGCATCATGGCCACCGTGCCGGCCCCGGCGACGACGACGGCCACCACGGCGACCACGCCCGCCGCGCCCACGACAACCACGGCGCAGCCCCCCGCCCCACCGCCGCCGCATCCTCCCCACGATCACGGCCCCCCGGGCCATGACAAGGGCCACGGCCACGGCGGAGGCCACGGCGGGGACGGCGGCAACGGCGGCGGCAACGGAGGCGGGGACTGATGCGGCCCGCGGTCGACGCCACGCTCGGGGACGGTCGCTACCGCCTGGAACAGCGCCTGGGCGCCGGCGGAATGGCGAGCGTCTGGCTGGCTCATGACGAGCGGCTGGGCCGGCCGGTGGCGGTCAAGATCGTGGCCGACACGCTGGCCGGCGACGAGCACTGGCTGCGGCGGTTCCGGCGCGAGGCCCAGGCGGCCGCGCGGCTGTCCCACCACGGGGTCGTGCCGGTCTACGACTACGGCATCGAGGACGACCGGCCGTATCTGGTCATGGAGTACGTCGCCGGCGGAACGCTGTCCCGCCGGCTGGCCGACGATCGCGCCCCGGCGCCGCCCGCGCACCGCCTGGCCCGGGAGTTGCTCGAGGCGCTCGGCGCCGTCCATGCGGCCGGGATCCTGCATCGGGACGTCAAGCCGGCCAACCTGCTGCTCGACGACGCCGACCACGTCCGCCTCACCGACTTCGGCATCGCCCAGCCGGAGGACGGCACGGCTCTGACCCGCACCGGGATGGTCGTCGGCACGCTGCGCTACCTCGCCCCGGAAGTGGCGGCCGGCCAGCCCGCCAGCATCCAGAGCGACCTCTATTCCGCGGGCGTCGTGATCCGCGAGGCGGCCGGCCCGGATCCCCGTCCGCCGCTGTCGGACCTGATCACCTCGCTCACCGCCGAGGATCCGGCCGACCGGCCGGGATCGGCCGCCGCCGCGCTGGACCTGCTGGCCCGCGGCGCCGACGCGACGACGGCCACCCGGCCCCACCGCGCCCGACCCACCACGGCGACCCGGCCTCAGCGCGCCAGACCCACCACGGCCACCCGCGCCCAGCGCACCCAGCCGCGCACGGCCACGGCACCGGTTCCCGCCGAGCCCGCCACCCGGCCTCTGCTGGCCGAGTCGCTGACCCGGCCGCTCCCCACCAGCCGGCAGCGCCCGGCCCTGCTGGCCGCAGCCGCCGCGGTTGTCGTCGTCGTCGTGCTCCTTATCGTGAACCTCGCCACCTCAGGGGGCGGCTCGCCCGGACCGGCGCGGTCCACCGGCCCGGCGCGGTCCACCGGCCCGGCGCCCGCCGGAGCCTCGGTCGCCCAGCAGATCCAGGCGCTCCAGCGGATCGTGGACAGCGCCAAGGGCCAAGGCCACTAGCGCGTCGCGGACTCCGCCTCCCGGTCGGCGCCGCCGTCGGCGGCCAGTTGCCGGTCGAGCCCCTCGGCCTCGGCCGCATGCCCTTCGATCCGGATCCGGGGCAGCACGACGTCGAGCCGGTGCGGCAGCCGCCAGGTGATCGGCCCCAGGATCTCCAGGACCGCCGGGAGCAGCACGCAGCGGACCACGAGCGCGTCGAGGAACACCGCCGCCGCCAGGCCGAAGCCGAATTCCTTGACGGCGCGGTTGTCCCCGAGCATGAAGGAGAGGAACACGCAGATCATGATCGCCGCGGCGGCGCTGATCACCCGGCCGGTGAACGCGATGCCGTCGATGACCGCCTGCGAGGCATCGCGCCTGCGAATCCACTCTTCGCGGATGCGTGAGATCAGGAACACCTCGTAGTCCATCGACAGGCCGAACACGACGGCGAACATGATCACGGGGATGAACGCGTCGATCGGGCCGGCGTCGACGCCAAACAGGCCGCCGAGCCATCCGCGTTCGAAGATCGCCTGCACGACGCCGAGCGACGCACCGATCGAGAGCAGGTTCATCACCGCGGCCTGCACGGGTATCACGAGCGACCGGAACACGATCAGGAGCAGCAGCGCCGCCAGCCCCACCACGACGGCGATGAATAGGGGCAGCTTGGCGGCCAGGATGTGGGAGAAGTCGATCTGTGACGCGGTCGACCCGCCGACGAAGATCCGCGCTCCCGTCTCGCGCTCGATCGGCGGGATCGTGCGATCCCGCAACCGCGTGACGAGATTCGACGTCTGGGCGCTCTGCGGCGAGGTCGTCGGGTATGCGAGCACCGCGGCAGCCGTCCCAGCAGGGTTGACGCGCGGGCTGGCAACCGACGCCACCCCCGGGGTCGACCGCAGCGCCCGGTCGAGCCGGGCGAGCGCTGCCGCGTCGTGGGCGCCGGGGAGCGCGACCGCGACCTGCAGCGGTCCGTTGAAGCCGCGGCCGAAGCCCTCCGCAAGAAGATCGTAGGCCTTGCGCGTGGTGTGGGTTGTCGGGTCGTTGCCCGCGTCGCTCGAGCCCAGGCGCAGGCCGAGCGCCGGGGCCGCGAGGACGAGCATCAGCGAAGTCGCTGCGATCGCCGTCACGACGGGGCGCCGCTGGATCTGACGCACCCACCGCATCCAGAACCCGGGCCGCGCGCCGTCACCGTCAACCCCGGCTCTGCTCAGGCCCGCTTCTCCGATCCGGCGCCCGGCGTAACTGAGGAGCGCCGGCAGGAGCGTCAGCGAAGCGGC
>JBPYFQ010000269.1:0-4747 GCA_051985625.1 Solirubrobacteraceae bacterium | reverse complement strand
GTCGAACGGGTCCGCTTGGCGCTGCTGAACGGGCCGAAATAGGCGCGGTCGCGACGGTGGCGCTCGCGGGTGAAGTAGACGCGAGGGAAGTCCTCGTCGAGCGAGAGCGCGATGTACGGATAGGACTTGTCGTCGCGCAGCCGGATGTTGAAGCGCGGCTTGTACTGCTTGATGAAGTTCTGCTCGACGAGCAGCGCCTCCGCCTCGGTGTGGACGACGAGCGCCTCGACGTGGTCGATCATCGGCAGCAGATCGCGGCCGGCGCGGGTGCTCGGATTGGAGAAGTGCGAGGCGACGCGCTTCTTGATCGACTTCGCCTTGCCGACGTAGATGACCCGGCCGCGCTCGTCACGGAACAGGTACACGCCGGGCTCGTCCGGAAGCTCGCGGCGCCTGTCGGCGGAGAAGACTGACATCTGCTCCTATCGAGGATAGGGCCGCCACGGCGGCTCGAAATCGACCGAGTAGGACAGGGCGACGCCGGCCGCCCCCAGCAGCAGCGCCACGAGCGCCACCGTCTCCCCCGCCCCGGATGTCGCCCCCGTGTCGACGTAGCGCGATGTGGCCGGGTCGAACAGGACGGCGCCGTTGGTGGGCGGCGCGCCCATGGCGTGAACGGTGAAGATCAGCGCCACCACCAGGGCGATTGCGACGGCCAGGCGCACCGCGCGGCCGCCCCACAGCGCCAGCGCCAGCAGCCCGCCGGCGAGCAGCGCCAGCAGCACGTCCGCCGCCGAGTACACCTGCCAGGCGTCGGGGTCGCGCGGGGAGCCCTGCAGGAACGCGCTGCCCCGGTGGTGGGCCAGGAACGCCGGCGAGAACTGATGGCTCCAGGCCAGGAACAGCGACAACAGCAGGATCAGCGCAGCCACCGTCATCAGCCAGTCGGCGACCGTCTCACGCAGGGCCTTGCTCACGGCGGCGGCAGTGTACGACGCCGGCGTGACCTCGGCGCCCGCATGACCTCGGCGCCCGGCATGACCTCGGCGCCCGGCATGACCTCGGCGCGCCCGGCATGACCTCGGGCGCCCGGCATGACCTCGGAGGTCATGGACGCCGCCACGCCGGACCCCGTAACGTGTGGGGGGCATGGCGACTGCCTACCGGACCTGTCCCCTGTGCGAGGCCACCTGCGGTCTGGAGCTGACCCTCGACGGCGACCGGGTGGCGGCGATCCGGGGCGATGCCGAGGACGTGTTCAGCCATGGGTTCGTCTGCCCAAAGGGAGCGGCGCTCAAGCAGCTCCACGAGGACCCGGACGCCGTCACCACCCCGCTGATCCGTGACGGTGACGGGTTCCGCGCCGCCGGCTGGGACGAGGCGTTCGCCCTGATCGACGAGCGCCTGTCGCCCATCCTGGCCGCCGACCGCAACGCTGTCGCCCTGTACTACGGCAACCCCACCGTCCACAACCTGTCCGGCACCCTATACGGTCCGGTGCTGGGGCGGGCCCTGTCGACGCGCAACGTGTTCACGGCGTCCACCGTCGATCAGATGCCCAAGCAGCTCGCCTGCGCGCTGATGTTCGGCACCGGCACGACGGTTCCCGTGCCCGACGTCGACCGGACCGGGCACCTGCTCATGCTCGGCGCCAACCCGCTGGCCTCCAACGGCAGCCTGATGACCGCGCCGGACATGCGGGGCCGGCTGCGCGCTCTCCGGGCTCGCGGTGGCAAGCTGGTCGTCGTCGACCCCCGCCGGACCCGGACGGCCGAGCTGGCCGACGAGCACCACTTCATCCGGCCCGGCACCGACGCCCAGCTGCTGTTCTCGCTCGTGCACGTCCTGTTCGCCGAGGGGCTGACCGAGCCGGGCGAGCGCCTGCGCGACGTGACGGTCGGCATCGACGAGATCCGTCGCCTGGCCGAGCCGTTCACGCCGGAGGCGGTGGCCGGCCTGTGCGGCATCGACGCCGACGACATCCGCCGGATGGCCCGCGAGCTGGCGGCCGCGCCCCGGGCCGCGGTCTACGGCCGGATCGGCACGTGCACGCAGGAGTTCGGCACCGTGGCCAGCTGGCTCGTCGACGTCCTCAACCTGCTCACCGGCAACCTGGACCGTCAGGGCGGGGCGATGTTCCCGCTGGCCGCCGCCGGCGCCTCCAACGCGGCGGGCGAGCCCCGGCGCGGCCGGGCGGCGCGGTACGCGAGGTATACGAGCCGGGTCCGCGGCCTGCCGGAGGTATTCGGCGAGCTGCCGGTCGCCTGCCTGGCCGAGGAGATCGATACCCCGGGCGAGGGCCAGGTCCGGGCGCTGATCACGCTGGCCGGCAACCCGGCGCTGTCGACGCCGAACAGCGGGCGGCTGGACGCCGCGTTGGACTCGCTGGAGTTCATGGTCAGCCTCGACGTCTACATCAACGAGACGACGCGCCACGCCGACGTCATCCTGCCGGCGCCCTCGCCCCTGCGCCGCGGGCACTACGACGTGGCGCTGTACCAGTTCGCCGTGCGCAACGTGGCCCACTACTCCCCGCCGGCGCTGCCCGCCGAGCCGGATCTCCCGGACGAGTGGATCACGCTGCTGCGGCTGACCGGGATCGCCGCCGGGCTGGGGCCTGCCGTCGACGTCGCCGCGCTCGACGAGACGGTGGCCCGGACGCTGATAGAGCGGGAGCGCAAGACGCCGCGGTCGCCGGTGGCCGGCCGGGATGCCGCTGAGCTGCTGCAGGCGCTGGCGCCGCGGGTCGGGCCCGAGCGGCTGCTCGATCTCATGCTGCGCGCCGGCCCGTACGGCGACGGCTTCGGCTCCCGCGCCGGAGGGCCCCGCCTGAGCCTGGCCGCGCTGGAGGAGGCGACGCACGGGATCGACCTGGGGCCGCTGACGCCCCGGCTGCCCGACGCATTGCGGACGCCGAGCGGCATGATCGAGCTGGCGCCGGCGCCGATCGTGGCCGACGTGCCCCGGCTGGCCGGGACGCTGTCGCGGAGCGCGGCGAACGGGCCGGTGTTGATCGGCCGCCGCCAGCTGCGCTCCAACAACTCCTGGATGCACAACCTGCCGATGCTGGTCCGGGAGCGCTCGGAGTGCACGCTCCACGTCCACCCGGACGACGCCGCCCGCTACGGCCTGAACGACGGGGCCACCGCCGAGGTGCGGACGCGGACCGGGACGCTCACCGCCGAGGTGGAGGTCACCGACGTGGTCATGCCCGGCGTCGTCAGCCTGCCCCACGGCTGGGGCCACTCGGCCACCGGGTCCCGCCTGGCGGTCGCCGCCGCCCACGCGGGCACGAACTCCAACGTGCTGGCCGACGAGTTGCTGATCGACGCCGTGTCGGGCAACGCGGTCCTGAACGGCATCCCCGTGGCGCTGGCGCCGGCCGGCGCCCCGGCTCCGCCCGAGCGCGAGGTCGCGGCGGCCGGCGACTAGTACCGCCGGCTCCGGCTAGTACCGGCGGGCGGCCCAGACGATGGCGAAGATGGCGTACACCGAGCCGCCGACGAGCACGAGCCAGGCCACTGACCCCGCGCTGCTCCCCCACAGCCGGCTGGTCGCCGTCAGCGTGACAGCCAAGACGACGATCGCCCCGTAGAGCAGCGCCCGGCGGCCCTCGCCGAGCAGATAGAGCGACCCGCGGCGCTCGCGGTAGACGATCGAGCCGACCCAGGCGAGCGCGGCCAGGAAGATGAGGTAGACCGCGGTCAGGATGACGCCGCCGCCGGTGCCGCCGCCCGGCACGAAGGCGACGATGGCCGCCAGGCCCAGGATGATGAGGATGTTGCGAGCGGTCGAGCTGATGCTCATACCGGAAGAGTACGCCGCTCGGGCGTGCTGCCCTCGGCGGCAGTACGCCGCTCCGGCGCGCTCGCCTCGGCGGCGGGCGCCGGAGCACCCGCCTGGGCGGCCGCCGGCGTGCCCTCCACGGGCTCGGCGGCGAACCGGTAGCCGACGCCGAAGTGGGTGTGGACGTACCGCCAGTCCGGGGAGACGGCCTCCAGCTTCTGGCGCAGCTTGCGCACGAACACGTCGACCGAGCGGTCGCCCCGGGCCATCGTGTAGCCCCAGACGCGCTGGTAGATCTCCTCACGCTCCAGCACGCGACCGTCTCCGGCGGCCAGCTGGGCCAGCAGCTCGTATTCCTTGCGGGACAGCCCGGCCGCCTGGCCGCCGGCGTACGCGTCGAACCGGTCCTGGCGGATCCGCAGCTCGCCGACCTCGATCGCCTCGTCCTCGGCGGGCAGCTCGCCGGCCCGGCGGCGGCGCAGGATCGCCTCCACCCGGGCGATCAGCTCGTCCGGGTGGCAGGGCTTGCTGATCCAGTCGTCGGCCCCGCCGCGCAGCGCGCGGACCCGGTCGGCGACCGGCGCGGGGCGGCTGCACGCCAGCAGGGCCAGTCCGGGCATGCGCTCGGCGACCCATTCCAGGTACGCGAGCCCGGTGATGCCGGGATTGACGATCAGCGCGTGCAGCTTCAGCGCAGCCAACTGGTCCGGCGAGGCCGCGTAGCCGATCATCTGACTCTCCCAGCGCATCGCCTCAAAACGGCGGCTCAGCACGGTCATCAGGCCGGTGTCGTCGTCGATCAGAGCGATCCTCCGCGCCGACGTCTGGCTGGGCCGGGGCATGGTGTTTTTCAGTGTAGTGGCGGCCCCTGACGGTTCCGGCCGGGGGCGGCGGTCAGCCGGCGACGGCCTCCCAGCGCTCATACAGCTCGGCGACGGCGCGCTTGGCCTCGTCGTGGCGGGCCGTCGAGCGTGCGGTGGCCTCTGGAGTCGACCACGCCGACGGGTCGGCCAGCTCGTCC
>JBPYFQ010000268.1:0-8993 GCA_051985625.1 Solirubrobacteraceae bacterium | reverse complement strand
ACTGGTGTCCGAGCTTGCCGCGGCAGCCGTGAGCCACTGAGCAGACCCGGAGGAGAGACATGAAGAGCAGCCTCGAGATCGCCCAGGACGCCGTCCTTCAGCCGATCGATTCCATCGCCGAGGCCGCGGGCCTGGAGCCGGACGAGATCGAGCCCTACGGGCGCCACAAGGCGAAGATCAATCTGTCGGTGCTCGATCGGCTCAAGGACCGGCCGGACGGCAAGCTGATCTGCGTGTCGGGGATGACGCCGACCAAGCCGGGGGAGGGCAAGACGACGACGCTGGTCGGGCTGACCCAGGGTCTGGGCGTGATCGGCAAGAACCCCATCGCGTGCCTGCGCGAGGCGTCGCTGGGCCCGGTGTTCGGGATCAAGGGCGGGGCGGCCGGCGGGGGGTTGACGCAAGTGGTGCCGATGGAGGACCTCAACCTGCATTTCACGGGTGATATTCACGCCATCACCGCGGCCAACAATCTGTTGGCGGCGATGATCGACGCGTCGATCCTGCACGGCAACCCGCACAAGATCGACGCGCTGCGGGTGGGGTGGCGCCGGGCGGTGGACATGAACGACCGGGCGCTGCGCCACATCGCCGTCGGGCTGGGCGGTCGCGCCAACGGGTATCCGCGGGAGACCGGGTTTGACATCACGGCCGCCTCGGAAGTGATGGCGATCATGGCGGTGTCGCGGGATCTGCACGACCTGCGCCGGCGGCTGGGCCGGATCACCGCTGCCTACTCGTATGACGGCGCCAAGGCGATCACCGCCGAGGATCTGGGCGCGGCCGGGGCGATGACCGTGTTGCTCAAGGACGCGTTGAAGCCGAATCTGGTGCAGACGTTGGAGGGTCAGCCGGTGCTGATGCACTGCGGCCCGTTCGCCAACATCGCCCACGGCAACAACTCGCTGATCGCTGACCTGATCGGCATGAAGATGGGCGACTATGTGGTGACCGAGTCGGGGTTTGGGGCCGATATGGGGATGGAGAAGTTCTTTGACATCGTCTGCCGGTTCGGTGGGCTGACGCCGTCGGCCACGGTGCTGGTGACCACCGTGCGCGCCATCAAGCACCACGCCGGGCTGGAGGATGACCCCCGGGCCGATCGCAGCGCGGCGCTGCAGGCCATCGAGACCGGGTTTAACAACGTGCGCCACCACCTGCAGACGATCCGGACGTTCGGGGTGCCCGCGGTGGTGGCGGTCAACCGCCGGCCGGGTGACACCAACGAGGAGTGTGAGTTGGTCAAGCGCCTGGCGCTGGAGGCCGGCGCGTTCGGCGCCGAGGTCAACGAGGGCTTCACCAAGGGCGGGGCCGGCGCGGCCGATCTGGCCGAGGCCGTGGTGGAGGCCGCCGACCAGCCCAACACGTTCCATCAGCTCTACCAGGACGACGAGCCGATCCAGGACAAGATCGAGGCGATCGCCAAGAAGGTGTATGGCGCCAAGGACGTGTACTTCTACCCCGAGGCCGAGCAGAAGATGAACCAGTTCACGCGCGAGGGGCTGGGCGAGTTCCCGGTGTGCATGGCCAAGACCCACCTGTCGCTGTCGGCCGACCCGACCCTGCTCAACGCGCCGGAGCACTTCACGCTCCCGGTCCGTGACATCCGCGCCTACACCGGCGCCGGATGGCTCGTCCCGCTGTGCGGCGACATCGTCCAGATGCCCGGCCTGGGCAAGACCCCCGCGGCGCTCAACATCGACATCGACGAGCACGGCCGGACGGTCGGCCTGTTCTAGCCAGTCGAACCGAGGCGAAAACGGCCGGCACGGACGCCGGTCACACGCCCCGCCACGACGCATCGTCAGAGGGAAACCGATGACGTGTGACGAGCCGCACAGCGCGGAATGTTGCCGATCTGACGTTCACCTCATCCAGGTGCAGTATGGGCCCGACATTCCGCCGCACGGCCTGCTGGTATAGCGGCATGACCGCCCCGCGGGCCGCCGACAGCCTGTCCACACTTCCACTCGCCCAACTGCTGGAGCGGGTGGCCGCGCGCACGCCCGCGCCCGGTGGAGGCAGTTCGGCGGCAGTCGCCTGCGCCCTGGCCGCGTCGTTGGTGGAGATGGCGGCCGGCTTCGAGGGCGGTGCCGACGCCGGCCAGCGGGGCGCCGCCGCGGCGAAGCTGCGGGCCCGTGCGCTGGAGTTGGCCGACCAGGACCTGACCTCCTATGAGCCGGTGCTCCAGGCGCTGCGCCGGCCGGCCGAGGACGCCGACCGGCCGGCCGAACTGACGGCGGCGCTCGGCGCCGCGGCCACGGTGCCGTTCGGCATCACCCAGACGGCCGCCGAGGTGGCCGCGCTGGGCCGGGCGACCACCGATTCGGCCGGCCGGCACCTGCTCGGCGACAGCGCCACGGCGGCCGTGCTGGCCGCGGCCGCGTGCCGCGCAGCGGCGCTGCTGGTCGATCTCAATCTGCACGGGACCGCAGACCCCCGTTTGGACGAAGCGGTCCAGCTCGTCCAGGCGGCGGAAGTTGACAGTCAACATGCGGTGCACAAAGCGCGTGAGAACTGACGCGAATGGGTAGCCCGCGGGAAGAAACGGAGGTTCGATGCGGAACTTGACAACGCTGCTCTCAAGCCGTCCCTCGCCTACTCCCCGGCCGCAGACCGGTCGGAGCCGCGAGGTCGAGAAGCAGGCGAGCGAGTCCAAGCCGAAGCCGAAGCGGTGCCTCAACGAGGCCGCTCATAAGCTCGGCCGGTAGCTCTCCGAGGAACGGTTCCCCACATTCCCCGTTCGGGGAAATACCATTTCGTCCAAACCGCCGGGTTTGGTTGAAATACGATTCCACCCAAACCTCACGGTTCGGGTTCAGGAGTCGTTGAGATAACACGCGCAGGATCATCACGGGATGGGAGCCCGGTGGAAGCCGAGCTTCTCACGGCGGGGACGGCCTCCCCCGCACGGCAGTCGCTGGTCGACGGCGCCGAGCAGGCCCTGCGCAACTGGCTGTCCCCCGGGCGGTATCGCCCCGGCGACCGGCTCCCGCCGGAGAACGAGGTGGCGGCGATGCTCGGCGTCTCGCGCGGGACGCTGCGCAGCGCACTCCAGCGACTGGAGGAGAGCGGGGAGATCGTCCGCCGCCAGGGCAGCGGCACCTTCGTCGGCCGGATGGCGATGCCGACCGCGTTCGGCGAGCGCCTGGAACGACTGGAGCCCTACTCGTCGGTGGCGGCGCGGCGTGGGGTCAAGCTGTCCTGCCTCGACCTGAAGATCGAGCACCGGGCCGTCGGCCGTGAGGCGGGGGAGGCACTCGGCCTGGCTCCGGCGGCCAAGGCGACGGCGATCTGGCGCACCCTGCTGGCCGACGGTTCACCGGTCGCCGTCATGTTCGACGTCGTCCATCCGGACATCGCGCTCGACGTCGATGCGCTCCAGGTGGCGCTGGGCCGCGGCCAGATGGTGCTGGACATGCTGATCGACAACGGCGTCCCGGTCACCTACGCACGCACGCGCGTGATGCCGGCGGTACTGAGCGCGCGCGAGCGCGTCGGCAAGCTGCTGGGGGTGCGCGGCACGACCGCCGGGCTGGAGATGGAGGAACTGATCTTCGCCGGGCGCGACGAGCGCGTCGCCTACTCCCGGGACCTGTTCGCCCCCGGCGGCATCGAGGTCATGGTCATGCGCTCGCTCGAGGCGCCCTCCCCGGGGCCGATCGCCGGCCGCCGCGGCGCCCGGGAGAGCCAGACCGCGGCCGACAACGGCCGCGCCGCCGGCCGCCCCCGCAAGGCCTGATAACTCATGGCCGACGCCTCGCCACGCCGCGCCGTCGGCTCGGTGGCCCGAGCGGTCCAGGTGCTCGACGTGCTCGCCGCCTCCGATCATGGGCTGGGCGTCAACGAGGTGGCCCGCCGGCTCGGCGTCAACGCCAGCACCGCGTCGCGGCTGCTCGGCACGCTGCAGGAGGCGGGCCTGGTGGAGCGCACCGACGCCGGCCCCTACCGCCTGGGGCTCAAGCTGGTGACGCTGTCGGACCGCGTCCTGGCCCAGCTCGACGTGCGCCAGCTGGCCCGCCCGCTGCTGGCCCGCCTGGTCGACGAGACGGGCGAGACGGCCACCGTGTCGCTGCCCGGCGAGGGGGAGGCGGTGACGGTCGACTTCGTGCCCTCCCCCGCCAGCATCGTGAGCATGGCGCGGGTGGGCCGGCCGAGCATCCCGCACGCCACCGCCGTGGGCAAGGTGATGCTGGCGTTCGACGGCCCGCACGCCGGCGGGGAGAGGGCGCCGCTGGAGGCGGTGACCGAGCGGACCATCACCGATCCGGACGCGCTGGCCAGGGAGCTGGCCTGCATCCGCGAGCGCGGCTGGGCCGAGGCGGTCGGCGAGCGCGAGCCTGACCTGGCGGCGGTGGCGGCGCCGGCGTTCGGTCGCGACGGCCGGCTGGCCGCCATCCTGGGGATCCAGGGGCCGGTGTCACGCCTCCCGGCCGCGACGCGGCGGGCGGTGCGCGAGCCGCTGCGGGCGGCCGCTGCCGAGCTCGGCCGGTCGCTCGGCCGCGTCTAGAGGGCCTCGGACGTCAGCTCCACGGGTAGGGGCTGTGCGACACCGGGTGGAGGTCTCCGGTAGCGAAGCGCTCGTAGCGGAACGGATGTAGCAGCGAGGAATGCTCGCCCTCCAGCACCCGGGCGATCTCCTTGCCCACGGCGATCATCTTGTAGCCGTGGTTGGAGTCGGCCGCCACGAACACGTTGGGGCGCATGTAGTCGAACACCGGGAAGTTGTCGACGGTGAACGCGCCAACGCCCCCCGATCGCAGCTGCCGGTACTTGGCGCGGGCGCCCTCGAACCGCCCCAGGCAGTGCGACAGCGACGCGCACCACAGGTCCGGGAAGCCGGGCTCGACGGTCCCGGTGGGGTAGGGGTCGACCTGGAACTCCGGCCCGACGGTCAGCGGCTGCGCCCCGCCCTGCACGCTGTCGCGGTCCGGCTTGAAGTACACCCCCCATGCCTCGTCGGTGATGAGGCGGCCGTCGTCGGCGTACAGCGGCTGGTCGGAGTCGACGTGCAGCACGGGTGACGACGCCCCGTCCCGGGTGACGAACGTGGCCGGATCGACGTCGACCTCTCCCTCCTGGAGGTACCAGTAGGTCCACATCGGCTGGTCGGCGACGACCGTGCCGTCCGGCTGGCGGACGTCGAGATGGTCCGGCAGGCCGAGCATCTCCCACAGCGACGCGATCCACGGGCCCACGGCGACGACGACCTGCTCGACCGCGATGTCACCGGCGTCGGTGTGGACGGCGGTGACCGCGCCCGACTCGTCGGATGCGAACCCGGTGACCGTCACGCCGGTCTCGATCCGGGCGCCGGCGCCGCGGGCCAGGCCGGCCAGACCGAGCATCGACTCCCGGTTGAACGCGTAGCCGCCGGGACGCTCGTGCAGGCAGACCGTCAGGCCGGGCGCGCGCCAGTCCTCGTACAGCGAGCCCATGTGCTCGGCCACCTCGCGCTCGCCGGTGTACAGCTCCGACGGGTAGCCGATGCGCTGCTGGCGCTCGAACACGGCAAGGAGATCCTCCTCTTGTCCGGCCGGGCCGAGCGCGATGTACCCGCTGGGGTGGTAGTGGAGCGCCTCGGGCTCGGACTCCCACACCTCCACGCAGGCGGCCATCAGCTCCTGCATCGCCGGCTGGAAGTAGTTGTTGCGCACCACCCCGCAGGCGATGCCCGAGGCGCCCGCGGCGACGTCGGTCTTGTCCACGACGAGCACCTCGCGACCCTGGCGGGCCAGGTGCCAGGCGGTGGAGAGGCCATGTACCCCGGCTCCGATGACCAGGGTGGGGGTGGAGGCGGGAAGGCGGTTCGCCACGGTGATCTCCTCGACGTTGCGCTATGGGCAACACGCTTGGTGTCAGGGCAACAGCAGAGCCTAGCCCGGAGGGCCCGGCGGGTCAACCGCGGGTCTTGCGGTCGGACACCGCGCTTGGTATAAACGCGGCGTGTACCAATTTGTCCAGTCCGCCCGGGGGATGTCGGTCCCTGACCACGGGCTGGTCGGTCTCGGACCGATATTCAGGGTGCGTCGCCGACGCGTGCGGGGCGTGGGCCGGTAGGCGCCAGGAGCCATCGCCGTGCGGCGCGCGGCACGAGAGGAGAGGACATGGCGGTAGACGAGAAGACTCTGGTGGAGGAGAGCGAGCACGTCTCGCCCGCGAACCTGTTCGGCGGCAACGTCGAGACCGTCCTCTCCAGCCCACGGATCGCGCCGCCGCCGGCCACGCTGGAGGAGGCGCGACACGCCCCCGGCCGCCGCGAGAAGATCGAGGAGCTGACGCGCCGGATCGAGTCCGAGGGCATCCGGTACGTCTTCTTCCAGCAGGTCTCGGTCACTGGCCGCGTGATGGGCAAGGGCGTCGTCTCGTCCTTCTTCCCCCAGGTGGCCGAGCGGGGCTATCAGCTCGTCTACGGCGCCACCGCCAACCTGTTCACCGACCGCTACGGCAACTACATCGGCTTTGGCCCGGAGGAGTCCGAGCTGGCCGCCGTCGCCGACCTGGACACGTTCGCCGTCCTGCCCTGGGATCCGCGGGTGGCGCGCGTGTACTGCGACTGCTACGACACCGAGACCGGCGAGCTGCTCGACGCCGACCCGCGTCAGAACCTCAAGAAGATCGCCCATGAGTTCGAGACCGAGCTCGGCTACCAGTTCCTGATCGGGATCGAGCCGGAGATGATGTGGCTGCGCAAGCCGCAGGACGGCGAGGTGCCCCAGGGGGTGACGAAGCCGTACTGCTACCACATTCATCAGTTCGAGGAGCTTCGTCCGGTGCTGCTCGACGTGGTCGAGTACGGGCAGAAGCTGGGGCTCGACATGAGCTACGGCGACCATGAGGACGCGCCCGGCCAGCTGGAGCTCAACTTCCGGTTCGACCGGCCGGTACGCACGGCGGACAACATCACGACGTACCGGCAGGTCTGCGCCGCCGTCGGCCGCAAGCATGACCTGCTGCCCTCGTTCATGCCCAAGCCGTTTACCGGAGTGTCGGCCAACGGCCACCATCACCACTTCACCTTGGTCGACGAGCACGGCCACAACGTGTTTCACGATCCGGACGGCCCGGCCCAGCTGTCGCAGTTCGCCCGCAATTTCCTGGGCGGCATGCTGGAGCACTTCCCGGCGCTGATGTGCATCGGCAACCCGACGGTGAACTCGTACTGCCGGATGTGGGACACCGGGTTCTGGGCGCCGATCTACAAGAACTGGGGCTGGCAGAACCGGACCACCACGGTGCGGGTGGCCGGCAGCGGGCGGTTCGAGTACCGCGGCGTGGACTCGTCGTGCAACCCGTACCTGACGGTGGCGACGCTGCTGCGCGCCGGGCTCGACGGCGTCCGCCGCGAGATCGACCCCGGGCCGCCGCAGCAGGGCAACACGTACGACCTGCTCCAGGAGGGCCAGCAGATCGAGAAGGTCCCGGACAGCCTCGGCGCGGCGCTTGAGGCGTTGGCCCAGGACGAGGTGGTCAAGTCGGCGATGCCGGGCCGCCTGTACAAGGTGTTCAACCACTACAAGCGCGACGAGTGGGAGCGGTACCTGGCCGCGGTGACCGACTGGGAGCGTGACGAGTACCTGGAGGTGTTGCCGTAGTGTGCGGGATCGCCGGCATCATCTACAAGAACGGCAACGGTGCGCATCGCATCGGCCGCGACATGACGAGCATGCTGCAGTCGATGAAGCACCGGGGACCGGACTCGACCGGCTATGCGCTGTACCACACCCCCGGTCAGGAACTGGTGGTGCGCGTCAAGCTGGCCGATTCGACGACGCCGCGCGATCTCGATTTCGCCGATGACGTCCGCCGGCGCCGGCGCGAGGTGGAGGCGCGGATGAAGGCTGCCGGGGCCACCATCCACAGCACCGAGGACGTCAACGAGTACACGTTCAGCGCCACGGTCGCCTACCACGGCGATCTCAAGCGCCTGGCCGACCACGTGGAGTCGGTTCCGCACGCCGAGGTGCTGTCGCTCGGCCACTCGCTGGAGATCGTCAAGGATCTGGGCGACGCGCGCACGGTGGCGGGCCAGTATGGGCTGGAGGACTACTTCGGCTCGCACGGGATCGGCCACGTGCGGATGGCGACCGAGTCCGACGTGGACATCGCCAACGCCCATCCCTACTGGGCGTATCCGTTCTCCGACGTGGCGGTGGTCCACAACGGGCAGCTGACCAACTACCACCAGTGGCGCCGCCGGCTGGAGGCCAACGGCCACCGGTTCGCCTCGATGTGCGACTCGGAGATCATCGCCGTCTACCTGGCCGACCGGATGGCGAACGGCGACTCGCTGGAGGAGGCGATGCGCCGCTCGCTGGATGATCTCGACGGCGTGTTCACCTACATCTGCGTGTCCGAGGATGCGCTCGGCGTCGCCAAGGACGAGCTGGCCGCCAAGCCGCTCGTCCTCTACGAGGGCGAGGACATGGTCGCGCTGGCCTCCGAGGAGATGGCGATCCGGGCCGTCATCGACCGCGAGATCGAGACGTATGACCCCTACGAGAGCACGGTGATGGTATGGACACGGTGAACCAGTCGCCGGACGCGGCGCAATCCGCTGAGGAGCCGCTGTTCGACGCCCGCGGACTCGTGGAGCTCGACGCCCGCGTCCCGCGGGTGTCGGAGATCGACGGTGGCCGCGCCACGTTCGACGCCCGCAGCCTGACCACCCGCCGGATCAACCTGGAGTTGCGCTGGCTGGTCTACGAGGAGGGCGTGCGCGAGGTCACGGTCCTCAACCCGGGCGCCAAGCACTCGCTGGGCGCCGGGATCCTGACCCGGTGCAAGCTCAACTTCGACGGGTCGCTCGGCTACTTCGCGCTCGGCATGATCGACGGTCCGGAGGTGCATATCGCCGGCCGCGTCGGCTGGTCGGCCTGCGAGAACATGATGTCCGGCGTGGTGGTGATCGAGTCCAACGCCGGGTCGCTCACCGGCGCGGCGATCCGCGGCGGCGACCTGGTGGTCAAGGGCCGGGTGGGCGCCCGCACCGG
>JBPYFQ010000267.1:0-17501 GCA_051985625.1 Solirubrobacteraceae bacterium | reverse complement strand
GGCCGTCGCGGCCGCCCTCGCGACGACGTCTCGGCTGCCGATGATCACGGTCGCGAGCTTGGCTCGCGTGATCGCGGTGTAGAGCATCTCGCGGCGCAGGAAGAAGGCGCCGGCGGCCGGATGGGCGACGATGACCGCCACCGGCAACTCGATGCCCTGGCCGCGGTGGACCGAGCAGGCGTACCCCAGCGCCAGGCTGTCGGTCTCCTCCGGGGGCAGGCGGAACACGCCGTCGTCGCCGCCCAGCAGGAGCGCCGGGTCGTCGCCGTCGCCGCTGGCCACCTCGTCCAGCAGGCGCAGGACAGTGCCGTTCATCAGCCCGAGATCATGGAGGTTGCGCCCGGTCATCATCAGCTTGTCGCCGATCCGCAGGCGACCGCCGCGCACCGGCTGGCCGTCCGGGTTGAGCGCGGCGCGCAGCGCCCGGTTGAGCGCGTCGATGCCGACATCGCCCCGGTACACCGGCGCGAACACCTGGATGTCGCGGATCGGGTCGACCTCGTAGTGGGCGGGCAGACGCTCGGCCACCAGCGAGACGATCTCGTCCAGCGCCGCCCGGGGCGAGGGCCGCTCTATCAGGAACAGGTCGCGTCGCATGCTGGGCCGGACCGAGAAGTCCGGCGCCTCGCCGCGCCGGATGGCGTGGGCGCCCTGGACGATCATGGAGTCGGCGGCCTGGCGAAAGATGTGGGTCAGGCGCGTCACCGGCACCAGATCGGAGGCGACGAGCTCGGCGAACGGCTTGCCGGCGCCCACCGGCGCCAGCTGGTCGGCGTCGCCGACGAGCACGACGTGCGTGCGGTCGCCGACCGCCCGCAGGAGCGTCACGAGCAGCTCCAGGTTGGCCATCGAGGTCTCGTCCACGATGAGCAGGTCGCAGCTGAGCGGGTCCTGCTCGTCGTGGGTGGGGCCCTCGCCCGGGATCCAGCCCAGCGCCGAGTGGACCGTGCGGGCCCGCAGGCCGCTGGCCTCGCTCATCCGCACCGCGGCGCGACCGGTGGGCGCCACCAGCATGACCCGGGCGCCACCCTCGGTGGCCTCGCGGGCGATCGACCGGATCGACGCGGTCTTGCCGGTGCCCGGACCTCCGGTGATGACCGACAGCCGGTGGGCGAACGCCGCCTCCAATGCGGACCGTTGCTCGGAGGTCAACTCCACCGGCCCGTCCGGGCCGCGCCCCCGGCCGGCCATCCGCTCGCTCCGATCGGCGGCGATCAGCTCGGCCACCCGGGAGGCCAGCTCGGCCTCCAGCTCGGCGGTTGCCCGCCGGTAGATCCAGTCCTCCTCCCGGACGACCTGGCCGGACGCCACCAGCGCCTCGACCGGCTCGGCGTCGATCTCCTCGCCGAGCAACTGCCCGGCGTCGCCCAGCAGCACCGGAAGCGGCAGGCAGCTGGAGCCGCTGCGTTCGGCCTCGGCCAGCACGTGCATGACCCCGGCGCGCCGGCGCTGGTCCGGGTCGCGCCCCCCGTTCGCGGCGCCGGCGATCCGGTCGGCGATGGCGAAGCCGACCCCGAACACGCTGGTCAGCTGATACGGGTCGGCCGTGATCGCCTCGTGGGCGCCTGAGCCGTAGCGCTCGTGCAGCCGTCCGGCCAGGTAGGCCAGCCCATGCGGGGCCAGCATGAGGTGAAGCCGGCGCAGGACTCGCAGCTCCTGCCAGGAGCGCGCCGCCTCGGCGGCCCGCGTCCGCGTCAGCCCGACGGCAGCGAACGTGGCCGCCGGATCCCGGTCGATGACGTCGAGCACGGCGGTGGCGCCGAACCGCGCCACCAGATCGGCTGCGCGCTTGGCCCCGACGTGCTTGATACGCCGCAGGTAGGACGCGACCACGTCGGGATCCTCCGGCGGCAGCGGACGCGCCTCGGTGACCCTGACCTGCGGCCCGTATCGGCTGTCGTTGACCCAGGCGCCGATCACGTGGGCCCGCTCGCCCTCCTCCAGATGCGTGAGCGGCCCCACCAGCGCGATCGGCGCCCCGTCGGCCCCTGCGCCGTCGATGACGGCCCAGCCGGTGTCCTCGCTGGCAAAGCGCACCCGCCGGACCGTCACCTCCGCGTCGAACGTCACGCCGCTGACGTTAGACCGGCCCCCGGTCGCGCGCCAGCGGTTGGCACCGAGTTGTCACACGGCGCCGGCCCGCCGATCAGGGCCGCGAGCCCGACCGCGTCATCATCCCGGCCGCCGCCCCGGCCCGTCCCGAGCCAGACGCTCCGGCGCAGCTGGCCGGGCCTCCGCCCGGCGCCGGCGGGCAGGCCGGAATCACCGACCGGGGAAGCGGCGCGGACGTCGTGCCGTGGGCGGTCGTCACGGCGGCGCTCGCGGCGGTGGCGTTGCCCGGCCACCAGGCCACGAACCAGCCGTTCTGGGTGGAGGGCTGGACGATCCGCCCGTCGGACAGCGTGACCGTCACCGATGAGACGCCGGCTCCGGTGTGGCCCTCCAGGAAGGAATAGGCGCGCCCGGCGCGCGCCGTATGGGCCGCCCAGGTGACGGTGATCCCGTCGGCCGGGACGGCGCGCGGCGGGCCGGCCGAGTTGGCCTCGGACGTCGACGTGAATCCCGGCCCGCTGATGCAGGTGGCGTTCGCGTTCCCGCCGGCGAATACCAGGAACGTGAACGGCCCCCGGGTGTCGGTCAGGACCGGCGTGAGCGAGCCGATGGGGGGGAGGCCCATCCGGCGGCCGCTCGCCCTGGCGACGTTGGCGGCCGCGCGGGAGTTCGGAATCGCGGCCAACCGCTGCTTACAGCTGGCGACCGCCCGGCCCGTCTCCGCCCCGCTCGCGGCGGTCGGCTTCGCCGTCCACCCGGCGAACGCCTGGCTCGTGCTCGTCCCCAGGTCGACGAACGACACGGCGATGACCGCCGCGGCCGCCGCGGCCACCGCTCCGGCCGCGACCGGCGGCCGGATCGTCCGTGTCCGCGGTCCATAGTCACGCGCGCGCAGGCGCTGTCCCGCCCCGTCCGGGATCTCGCCGGCCCGCGCGGCGAGCGCCGCGCGCAGATCGCTCTCAAGTTGCTGGGTCATGGTGTTCGCTCCTTCATCGGTTCCGGCGCCATCGACGCCTGCAGACGCGCCAACCCGCGCGAGGCCGTGCTCTTGACCGTCCCCACCGAGCAGCCCAGGACCGTCGCCACCTGGGCCTCGGTCAGGTCCTCGAAGTACCGGAGCACCAGGACCGCCCGCTGGCGGGGCGGCAGGGCGGCCAGTGCGTCGACCAGGTCGCGGCGGGCCTCCACCCCCGCGATCCGCGGGTCGTCGCCGGCCTCTCGCTCCAGGGCGGACGCCGGCGCCTCGAGCTCCTGCCGGCGCCGTGCCCGCCGCCCGCGCCCGTCGAGCGCCAGGTTGACCAGCACGCGCCGGGCATACGCCCGCGGGTGCTCCATGCGGCGCACGCGCGGCCAGCGCCGAGCCACCGACAGCAGACAGTCCTGGACCAGGTCCTCGGCCTCGGCGAGATCCCAGACGATGAGATACGCCGTGCGCAGCAGCCTGTCGCTGGACTCGGCCACGAACGCTTCGAACTCGCGCCGGGTTCGCTCGCTGCGCCGGACCGTCGGTGGCGGGTTGATCCTCACATCTGTCTTGAACCCTCGGAACCCGCCGAATGGTTGCCTGCGCCCGCCTCGCGCTCGGCGCGCCGGACCGCGGCGGTGATCCCGTCGGAGCCGACCAGGTGCTGGAAGGAACGGACGAGCGGCCGGATCGCCCGCAGACCGAGCCGGCCGCGGGTGCCCATGGCGTCGACCCGGGCCTCGGCCGCGATCACGCTGCCGCCGCCGTCGGCGGGCGCGATCCAGTTGGCGATGAGAACGCGCGCCGTCCCCGGCTCCGACCAGTCGCGGAACTCCTGCTCGGAGCGGAGCAGGGGGTAATCGCGCCGGAGCGTCCAGATGCGCCCGACCAGGCCGGAGACGAGCTCGTGCTCGTGCTCCTCCAGGACCATGAACGGCGGCTGGCGGAACAGATCGTCGTACCCCTCGTTGCGGGGGAGGTCGGGGATCCGCCAGCGCACCAGGCGGCCCAGGACGGCCGTGTCCGACAGCTGGACGGCGCGGGCTGCCCGCCACAGGGCGTCGACCGACGCCGTGCTCTGCCGCCGGTGGAAGACGCGCAGGGCGGGGTCCGGCAGCCACTTGTCGAGATCAGGCATACCCGTCACGGTTTAGCGCAGTGGCGCGGTGCGCCATGATCGCCGGGTGCTGCGCCACCTGATCGCGCCCGTCAACCCCGCCGCCGCCCGGGCGGTGGGGGTGCCGCGCGGCCTGTCCGGGGCCCCCGGGGTTGCCCTGACGTTTGACGACGGCCCGCACCCCGAGGGGACCCCCGCGGTCCTCGACCGGCTGGCCGGCGCGGGGGCCGTGGCCACCTTCTTCCTGATCGGCGAGCAGGTGGAGCGCCGCCCCGAGCTGGCGGCGCAGATCGCGGCGGCCGGCCACGTGATCGCCCTCCACGGCTACCGCCACCGCCTGCAGCTGCGGATGAGCTCGGCGGAGGTCGCCGCCGACCTTGCGCGCGGGCGGGCGGTCATCGAAGACGCGGTGGGCGACGGATTGGTGCGGTGGCACCGGCCGCCGTATGGCGTCTACAGCCCGGCCGGCCTGCGCTCCGCGCGTCAGGCCGGGCTGCGGCCGCTGCTGTGGACTCGCTGGGGCAAGGACTGGCGCAAGTTCACGACCCCGAACCGGATCGCCGCCCGCGCCACCCGGGCAGTCCTCCCCGGCGACGTGATCCTGCTCCACGACGCCGATTTCTACAGCTCCCGCAACTCCCATCGGCGGACGGCCGCGGCCCTCGAGATCATCCTGACGGAGCTTGGGCGGCGGAAAATCGATACCGTCCTGCCTGTCTGACACGCTTGCTTCCCTCCTCGGCGCGCGGGTGTTTAGAGCGTCGCGGTGAACGCCGCCTTCCGGCGAAACAGATCTCAAACCCGGCGCAGATGGCGCCTCTTGACCATGACCTCAGCTTCCGCTTCTGCCTCACCGGGGACCGCGCCTGATTTCGGGCGCTTCGCGATCGGCTTCGACCAGCGCGATCGCCAACGGCTCCACGCCCTGATCGACGACGTCCTCGACTCCAACCGTTGGGCCGAGGCCGACATGAACGCCCGGTTCGAGGCCGCCTGGGAGGCGTGGAACGAGGCGCCGGCCGTCGCGCTCGGCAGTTGGGCCGGGGGTGCGCTGGCCGCCCTTCATTTTGCCGGCGTGGCCGGGGAGACCGTCCTGTGTCCGTCCAACACCTTCATGGCCACCCCACTGGCCGCGGTCCGTGCCGGGGCCGACGTGCAGTTCGTCGACTGCAATCGCGATGACCTGTGCATGTCGTTCGCCGATTTCCAGCGGGCGGCCGAGCGGTTCAAGCCGCGGGCGGCCTTCCTCGTGCATATCGGCGGGCACATCGCCTTCGAGGTGGAGCAGATCGCCGCCTACTGCGCCGAGAACGGGATCTTCCTGATCGAGGACTGCGCCCACGCCCACGGGGCGGCCTGGAACGGCCGCAAGCCGGGCACGTGGGGCGACGTCGGGGTCTACTCGCTCTACGCCACCAAGACGATCTCAACCGGCGAGGGCGGCGTTCTCGTCTCCCGCCGGCCTGAGGTCATCGCCCACGCCCGGGACTTCCGCAACTACGGCAAGCCGAACCACGAGGTGCACGGGTTGAACTTCCGGATGAGCGAGTTCACCGCGGCCCTGGGCGTGGTGCAGGTGGAGCGGATGCCGGAGATCGTGGCCTGGAAGAACGAGACCGCCCGTCAGTTCCTGGACCCGGAGTACGCGGGCCGGCTGCAGTTGCCGGACGGAATGACGTCCGGTCTCTACAAGTACATCGTGTTCGACTGGCTGGAACGGTCGACGGGCCGCGTATACGATCAGCCCTGCCATCGGATCATGGGGCACGACATCGAGTTGCCCAACTCCGACTGGGTGGCGCGCAACCACTCCTGCGTTCCTCTGTATTACAGACCAGGCAACTGACCATGAGGGTTCTCGTCACAGGCGGCTCCGGCTTCATCGGCTCCCACGTCGTCGACAAGCTGCGTGAGCGCGGCCATGACCCGGTCATCTACGACCTGCGTCCCTCGCCCTGGCATTCGAGCCCCACCCACCCAATCCCCGACCACCCGCCGGTCGACACCGTCCTCGGCTCCATCACCGACCGCGAGGCGCTGGAGCGCGCGCTGCACTCCTGCGACGCAGTCGCCCATCTGGCCGCGGTGGCCGACGTCAACGACGTCCACGCCGAGCCGGAGGACGCTGAGCGCATCAATGCCCGCGGAACGGTGGCGGTGCTCGAGGCGGCCCGGCGCGCTGGGGTCAAGCGGATCGTCTACGCCTCCACGATCTGGGTCTACTCCGACTGCGAGCCCGACGAGGTCGACGAGGAGACGCTCCTGCCGCCGCCCAGCCACCTGTACACCTCGACGAAGCTGGCCGGCGAGCTGTACTGCAAGGCCTACCAGGAGCTGTATGGGATCGACTACACGATCCTCCGGTTCGGCATCCCGTACGGCCCGCGCGCCCGGGAGGCCGCGGTCATCCCGGCGTTCGTCAACAAGGCGCTGAACGGCGACCCGCTGACGCTGGCCGGCGACGGATCCCAGTCGCGCAAGTTCGTCTACGTCGAGGATCTCGCCGACGGCGTCGCGGCGGGGCTCGACGACGTCGCCGTCAACCGGATCTACAACCTGGCCTCCGACGAGACCGTCACGATCAAGCAGATCGCCGAGACGATCAAGCAGGAGATGGGCGACGTCGAGATCGTCCACACCCCGGCCCGCCCAGGAGACTTCGGCGGCAAGGTCGTCTCATCCGAGCGCGCGCAGCAGGAGCTGGGTTGGCGGGCCAAGACCCCGTTCGCGGAGGGCGTGCGCAAGTACATCGCCTGGCGGATGGACCAGCGGCGCGTCGAGAAGGACGAGGAGGAGGCCGCGGTCATTCCCGCCGGCGAGCCCGACGCCGAGGCCAAGCCCCGGCAGGTGCTGATCATCTCCGCCGACATCGGTGAGGGCCACGATCTTCCCGCGCGCGCGGTCGCGCGGGAATTCAAAGACGAGGATCCGGACGCCCAGGTCTCGATCGTCAACGGCCTGCCGGCCATGGGGCCGCTGCTGACCAAGATCCTGCGCGAGAACTCGTGGTTCATGTTCACCTTCATGCCGTGGTGGTTCGACTTCCAGTACCGGCTGTTTATGAACTTCGCGCCGACCAGGTGGCTGTCGCGCAAGCTCCTGATGCTGCTCGGCCAGCGCGGGCTGATGCGGCTGGTGCGGGCGCACGACCCGGACGTGATCGTGTCGACATATCCGGGCGTGACCGCCGTGCTGGGCGAGTTGCGCCGCAAGCGCAAGCTGAAGGTTCCCTGCTATTCGTCGATCACCGATCTGGCCGGCCTGCAGTTCTGGGCGCATCCGGGGATCGACCAGCACTTCATCACCCACCCGGAGTCCGCCGAGGAGGTGGAGCGGATCGCCGGCCCCGGCAGCGTCAGCTGGGCCAAGCCGCCGACCGCGCCCGCGTTCCTGGCCGCCCGCTCCCGGCCTGACGCCCGGCGGGCCCTGGGGCTGCCCGCGACGGGCCAGGTGATCGCCGTCTCGGGCGGCGGCTGGGGGGTCGGTGATCTGGTCGGCGCCACTGCGGCGGCACTGGAGATCCCAGACGCGATCGTGCTCTGCCTGTGCGGGCGCAACGACCGTCTGCGCGCCAAAGTCATCGGCCGCTTCGGCGACGAGCCGCGGCTGCGGGTCATGGGCTTCACCGACCGGATGGGCGACGTGATGGCCGCCGCCGACGTGCTGGTCCACTCCAGCGCCGGGCTGACTGTGCTGGAGGCGATCATCCGGGGCTGTCCGGTTGTCTCCTACGGCTTCAGCTACGGACACGTGCGGGCCGCCGACGATGCGATGGAGCGCTTCGACCTGGCCCAGGTCGCCCGTCGCCAGGCCGACCTCGTGCCCGCCATCAACCGGGCGCTGGAGAGCCGGCCCGAGCCGGACGGATCGTTCGCACGGCGGCCCTCGACGGCCTCGCTCATCCTGGCCAACGAGCGCCGCATCGTCCCCGCCCCAGCCTGGCGCATGCGCAGCGTCCGCGCGGCCACCACGGTGCTCGCCGCCGTGGCTTTCGCCGCCTGGGCCCTGACGACCGGGGCCTCGTATTCGCTCGTCTCCCACATCGCCCACATCCGCCCGGTCACCACGGTCGACACCAACCGGCCGGAGGTCGGCGTGCTCATCGACGCTCCGGCTGCCCAGGTCCCGATGCTGGCCAGCACCCTGTCGGCGGACGGGATCCACGCCTCCTTCGCGGTGGCCCAGCCGTCCGGGACCGAGGTGACGACGGTCTACAGCTACCACGACCAGGCGCTGCCCCGGCTCCCCGACGGCGGCCTCGTCCGATGGCTCGGCGCGCGCGGCCTGCTGCATCGCCTGAGCATCAGGCTGCGGGACGGGCGCCACTTCCTCTACGCCTCCAACGGACCCAGCCTGGGGCAGTGGCTCATGGCCCACGGGGCCGGCGGCAAGCTGGTGGCCGGCGCCGTCCGGCTCCAGGACGCCGACGACTCGCTGGGCTTCCTGCGCCCGGGCGAGGTGGTGGAGTTCAACGTCGCCAACGCCAGCGGCCTCCAGCCGCTGCTGAGCAAGTTGCTGAGCGGGCTGCATCACGAGCATCTGGCGGCGGTGCCGATCGGCCGGCTCATGCGCGACGCCGAGCGCACGACCGCGGACTAGCTCTGTTGCAGCTCGACGACGTCCGCCGGGCCGCCGCGCGCCTGGACGGTGTCGCGCACCGCACGCCGGTGCTCAGCTCGACGGCCGTCGACGCGCGGGTGGGCGCGCGTCTGCACTTCAAGTGCGAGACCTTTCAACGCGGCGGCGCGTTCAAGTTCCGCGGCGCCTACAACGCGCTGGCCTCGCTCGACGAGGCGGTGCGCGCCCGGGGGGTGTGCGCCGTCTCGTCCGGGAACCACGCTCAGGCGGTGACGCTGGCGGCGCGGCTGTTCGGCGTGCCGGCGGTGATCCTGATGCCCGAGGATGCCCCCGCGCTGAAGCGGGCAGCCACCGAGGGGTACGGCGCCGAGGTGGTGACATTTGATCGCTACGGGGACGACCGGGAGGATCTGCTGGGAGCGCTGGCGGCCGAGCGCGGGCTGGCGGCGGTGCACCCGTTCGACGATCCAGCGGTCATGGCCGGGCAGGGGACCGTCGCGCTGGAGCTGCTCGAGCAGCTTGGTTCTATAGCGCTGGACGTTCTCGTCGTGCCCGTTGGCGGCGGCGGGCTGATCTCGGGCTGCGCCACCGTCGTCAAGGCGCTGTCGCCGGGGACGCGGGTGATCGGCGTCGAGCCGGCGGCGTCCGACGACGTCGCCCGGTCGATGGCCTCAGGCAGCCGGGAGCGCGTGGCGGTCGGCCGCACCATCGCCGACGGCCAGCAGACCGCATCGCCGGGCGAGCTGACCTGGGCGGTCATCCGCGAGCGCGTCGACGAGGTCGTGACGGTGACCGACGAGGAGATCGTGGCGGCGATGCGGCTGCTGTTTGAGCGGATGAAGCTGGTGGTGGAGCCAAGCGGGGCGTCGGCGTTCGCCGCCGTGTTGGCCGGCACGGTGCAGGTGCCGGATCTCCGCGTCGGCGTCGTGCTGTCCGGCGGGAACGTCGGCGCCGACGCGTTCGCCGGGTTGATGGCCGGCTGAGGCCGCGCCTACCAGTGGACGCCGCGCGTCGCCTGGGCGAACGCGCGCTGCTCGGCCTCGCGGCGGCGGTCGACCGGCTCGCCGCTCTCCGGGAACAGCTGGTAGGCCCGGTTGACGACGAGGTCCTGGGCCCCGGGCGCGATCGCGTAGGTCAGCTGTCCGATGCCGCCCAGCGTCGTGCCGATCCGCTTGGGCCGCTTGCGAATGGCCTCGGTGACCATCGCCGCGGCATCCTCCGGGCTGGCCACCGGGAGGCGGTCGTAGGCCTTCGTCGGCGCGATCATCGGCGTGCGCACGAGCGGCATGTAGACGGTGGTGATGTGGACCCCGTCGCCGATGACCTCGGGGCCGATCGACCGGGAGAACGCGTCGAGGGCGGCCTTGGAGGCCAGGTAGGCGGCGAACCGCGGCGTGTTGACCTGCAGCCCGATCGTCGAGATGTTGACGATGTGGCCGGTGCCGCGAGCGCGCATCACCGGCAGCAGGTCGAGGATCAGCTTGACCGGCGCGAAGTAGTTGAGCGCCATCGTGCGCTGGTAGTCGTGGAAGCGCTCGTATGAGCGGTCGACGGAGCGGCGGATCGACTTGCCGGCGTTGTTGACCAGGATGTCGACGTGGGCGTGGGCATCGAGCACCTCTTGGGCCATCCGATCGATGTCGTCGGTGTCGGTGAGGTCGCACGGATGCACGTGGGCGATGCCGCCGAGGTCCCGTACCTGCTCGGCGACCGCCTCCAGCTTCTCGCGCGTGCGCGCGACAAGCAGCACGGTGCCGCCCGCCTTGCCGATCTCCAGCGCCGTCATCTCCCCGATGCCGGAGGAGGCGCCGGTGATCAGAACGGGGTGGCCCTTGACGGCGTCCTGCAGCGAATGGGCCAGGATCCCCCCGGCGACCGGGATCCTCTGTCCGAAGGCCCGCAGCGTGCGGATCCCGTCCACGGCGATGTTGGTCAGGTCAGGCGTCATCTACAGGTCTCCCAGCACTTGATTGGCCATGTTCTGCTCGCCCGCCTGGTTGGGATGCAGCGGGAACGCCGCCGAGGTCGGCACGATCCCGTTGACCCAGGCCGTCCCGGGCGGCTTGCACGCATCGTGGCCGATGCTGGACGTGAACGTATCGACGTACGTGGCGTTGTTGTTCTGCGCAGCGCTTCGCAGCACGCTGTTGAGTTGCGTCTCCAGCCCATTGATGTACTTGATGTCGCCGGCCGAGAGCGGCACCAGCGGCCAGCAGGCGGTGCCGTTGACCGGCAGCCCGTCCGGGTACCCGACCACGAGCACCTTCGCCGACGGCGCCCGCCGGTGGATGCCCTGGATGACTGCCGCCACCTTGGGCCCGGTGGCGTTGACCGCAGCGACGTTGGGGTCGCTGCCGCCGGCCGTGTAGTGGTTCTTGCAGGCCGTGCCGAACGGGTGGGTGCTGTCGATCTCGCTGCACGTCTCGGCCACTCCGATCAGCCCGGCGTCGTTGCCGCCGATGCCCACCGTGACCAGGGCGTCGCCGGTGCCCAGCGCGTTGAACTGCGGCGGAGCGGTCTGCACCCCGCCCTGCAACGACTGGGGCTGGGTCATGTCCGCGGTGGTGGCGCTGCTGCAGCTGGCGTCGGTGAAGCTGGACGGGTGCAGGGTCCGGGTGATGTCGGAGGGGTAGTTGTTGGTCGAGCGCCCGCACAGGATGGGGTTGCCGGTGGGGTTGGGGACCAGCGGCGCCGCGGTGTACGAATCTCCCAGGGAGACGTACGGGCCGAGCGCGGCCTGGGCGCCGCCGGCGGCGAGCAGGACGGCCGCGACCGTCAATGACGTGCCGAAAATGCATCGGCGCACAGTGGAAGGAATCGGCTTCGGCACGTCGCGCTCCTCTCGTCGGACCCGGCGCGAGCATATAGCCGGAGCACCGGCCGGTCCACGCGGAACCGTCGTGCGGCGGATCCGGTTCGGAGCCAGCGCGCCGAAAAGAGGCAGTTTGGCGGGCCGCGATCAGCGGCGGCGGCTCAGCTTGCCGACCAGCAACTCGACCGAGCGCTCCAGGTCGTCCAGCGTGGCGTCCTCGACGCTGGCGATGCCGAGCTTGCGGTTCAGCCAGGCGTTGATCTCCCGGTGGCTGGTGCCGTCGCGGCGCCGGACCTCCGACACCAGCCGGTGGCGCTCGTCGCGCAGGCGGGCGCGGCGCTCGAACGCCGGGACCTGGGTCGGGCCGCCGTCCTGGTCGACGTCGGCGGCGGGCTGGGGCTCGGCCATGGCGGTGGCCCACCGGGCAGCACCGGGGCTGGGCGCGGCCGGCGACGGCTCCGGGCTGCCGAACAGGGTCATCTGCGGCGTGACGTCGGCGCTCAGCGGAACGAACTCCGGCGCGGCCGTGCGCTCGGTCTGGCGGCGCTCCTCGCGTTCGTCGAGGGCGAACTCGTCGGCCTCGCCGGGGCGGCGCAGCGAGCCGCGCAGCTCCTGCTCGATCGTCGCCGCGTGGTCTCGGAGGACCGGGTCGGCCGGGACGTACAGCCAACTGGGAGAGACCGGCCGCCCCGGAATGGTCCGGACGAAGCGACCGACGATCTGACGGAAGATGAGCGGTGTCTTGGCCGCCGTGGCGTACACGCCGACACGCAGCCGGGGGATGTCGACGCCCTCGGAGACCATGTTGACCGCCACGATCCAGGGCTCGGTGGACGTGGTGAACCCGGCCAGCTTCGCCGCCGCTCGCGGCTCGGCGTGCAGGACCACAAGCGGGACCCGGCCGGTGACCTCGCGCAGCAGCTTGGCGATCCGGCGAGCGTGATCGGAGTCGGCGGCGATCACGAGGCCGCCGGCGTCCCGGTGGCCCTCGTGACGCAGCGCGGTGAGCCGGTCGTCGGCCTCGCGCAGGATCCGGGGCAGGCCGTCGGGCAGGTCGGTTGAGATAGCGGTTCGGTAGCGGCGGCTCGCCTCCCGGGTGGACAGCACGGTCTCGAAGCTCGTCTCGATGACGTCGTCGCCGCTCTGCCATGACAGCGCGCCGTCGTAGGCCACGAAATGGACCGGGCGGCACACCGCGTCGGCGACGGCCTGGGCATAGGTGTAGGAGATGTCCGGTTCGGCCACCCCGTCCGCGTCGTAGCTGACGCCCGGGATCGGCGTGGCGTCGGAGCGAAAGGGGGTCCCGGAGAGCAGCAGCCAGCGCTCGGAGGCCTCGAACGCGCGGGAGAATCCCACGCCCCAGCTCAGGTCCTCGCCGAGGTGGTGGGCCTCGTCGGCGATGACCAGCGTGCGCCGGGGCAGCGCGCTCGCCCAGCGACGCGGCGTCTTGGCGATCCGGGCGTACGTGACCGAGACGCCGTGAAACCCGCTCGGCGGTTTTGGCGAGTCGCTGTCGGGCGCCAGGTCGAGTCCGAGGTCATGGGCCGCCCGTGCCCACTGCCGGGTGAGGGGCGCGGTGGGGCAGGCGACGACGACGGCGCCGGCGTTTCCGGACTCCAGTTGCGCCCGGGCGAACTCGAGCGCCGGGCGGGTCTTGCCCGCCCCCGGGGCGGCGCTCACGAGGAAGGGAGTCGGAGTTTGCCCAGGCTCGGTCCAGCGGGCCATCGCGTCGAGCGCGCCGGTCTGCCAGGCGCGGAGTGCGGAGCGGTTGGTGCGGGGGCGGGGCGATGGCACGGGTCGGCCATCGTGCATGACGGGCCGGACGAAACCGGGGGGCCCGAAGAGGCGGGGTCAGGGCCCTTACGCCGGATTTTGTTGCCGATGGCCATCTCGGCGAGAAACCGGCGAATATGGCCGGTTTCTCGCCGAGCTTCGGCCTGTGGCGCCCCTCTGCCTCGACGCCTCTCTGCGTCGGGCCCCGCTAGCCCAGGAGACTCCGTCCGACCGCTGTGGGAACATACGTTCGCATGATTGTCTGTGTTCTGATCCCGCGTTTTGCGCTGACGACCGCTCTGGGCGAGCGGGATGAGCTCCTGCACAGCCCGGTGGCGCTGGCGCCGGAGCCGGGTGGGACGCAGCTGATCGGCGAGGTCTCGCTCTCGGCCGAGGCGTTCGGCATCCGCCCGGGGATGCGGCTCGGGGAGGCGCTGGCGCGCTGCCCGCGTCTGACGCTGGTGCCGCCCGATCCCGCCGGAGTCGCCGATCTGTGGGAGCGGTTGCTGGTGCGCCTGGAGTCGGTGGGGGCGGCCGTCGAGCCGGAGCGTCCGGGACTGGTGTGCTTTGACGCGCGTGGGCTGCTGGCGCTGCATGGCGGAGTGGACGGGGTGCTGCGGGCGGCGCGGGAGGCGCTGCGGGTGCCGGCGCGGTACGGGGTGGCGCCCTCGCGGTTCGCCGCCGTGGCCGCGGCGACCCGGGCCCGGTCGCGGCGCCCGGAGATCGTGGGGGGAGGCCCAGCTGCCGCTGGAGGACTCGCCGGTGGAGGACGCGCCGCCGGAGGACGCGCCGGTGGAGGACGCGCCGGTGGAGGACGCGCCGCCGGACGGCGGACGTCCGACGAGGGCCGCGCCCTCGCCGCGGCGTATCTGGCCCCCCTTCCGGTGGCGCTGCTGCGGGCCCGTCCCTCGCTGGCCAAACTGCCGGAGGCGCTCGAGCGGCTGGGCGTCAAGACGCTGGGAGAGCTGGCCGCGTTGCCGGTGGCGGCGCTGGCCGACCGGTTCGGGCGGGAGGGGCTGCTGGCCCATGAGCTCGCCTCCGGCGGCGACAGCGACCTGCGCCCGCGCCCGGCCGGGGAGTTCCTCCGCGAGGCGCTGGAGCTGCCGGAGGCCGCGTCCGGCATCCAGCTTGAGCGGGCGCTGGGGCTGCTGGTCGACCGACTGCTGGCCCGGCGGGAGCGGCGCGGACGGACCCTGCGCGCGGTGGTGATCTCGGCGGTCCTCGTCGAGAACGGCGGCACCTGGCGCCAGCAGGTCGTCTTCCGCGAGGCGCTGGCGGATCCGGTGCGGATGCGGCTGGCGCTGGCGCCGCGGCTGGCGCAGATGCCGGCGCCGGCGGAGCTGCTGAGACTGTCGGTGGAGCGCTTCGGACCACTCGCCTCCGACCAGCGGGCGCTGCTGGAGGATCCCGCCGCGGCTCGATCGGCGCGGTTGCGGGAGGCGATCCGCCAGGCGCGGATCGCCGCCGGGCCGGAGGCCGCGCTGCGGGTGCTGGAGGTCGATCCTGATTCCCGCTTCCCGGAGCGCCGGGCGGTGCTGGCGCCGTTCGAGGGCTGATGGCGGGACCGCGCAGACTCTCGGTGCCGCGGCGCGTTGCGGTGGACGCCGCGCCGGACGGGCGCCCGATGGTGATCGACCGGCGGGAGGTCGACGCGATCCGGGAGTCCTGGTTGGTCGAGGACCGCTGGTGGACGGAGCGGCCCCTGCGCCGTCATTACTGGGAGGTGGTCACGACCTGCGGGCGCGACGAGGTGGTGTTCTGCGACCTGATCAGCGGGAGGTGGTGGCGCCAGCGCTGAGGGCGATCTGAGAGTGGTCGCACCGCCGCCCGGTCGCTCTGTGGGCGTACGGGGCGTTCGACGCGTGCATCGCCCTAGACTCACTCCGGCATGTCACAGAGCCCGGCAATATCACAGACGTCATCGCATCGTGATCCCGGCCGCGTGGCGGTTGGGACCTGGAGCGGAGGGCGCTTCATGCACTTCGGCCAGGCGCTCGACGACGAGCGGTTCCTGACCCTCATCGCTCCGGACGAGGGGATCGACACCGTCATCACCGCCGACGTCTACGGGACCGGCGACGCCGACCTGATGCTGGGGCGCGCCATCGCCGGGCGCCCGCGTGAGGAGATGTGCATCGTCGGGGCCATCGGCCACGATTTCTACGAGGGAGAGCGCAACGGGCCCAAGGGCTTCCCGCGCTTCACCGACCCCGCGCTGCGGGGCGCCGACGCCTACGCCGCCTACCTTCGGATGGCGACCGAGCGCAGCCTTGAGCGCTGCGGGGTCGACAGCTTCGATCTGCTGCTGCTGCACAACCCGGATCGCACCGGCTATACCAGCGAGGCCGTGTGGGCCGGCATGGCGGCGCTGCGCGACGCCGGGCTGACCGGTCAGATCGGCGTCGCTCCCGGCCCCGCCAACGGCTTCACGCTTGACGTGATCGACTGCCTGGAGCGGTTCGGCGCGACGATCGACTGGGCGATGATCATCCTCAACCCGCTGGAGCCGTGGCCCGGCGAGCTGTGTCTGGGGGCCGCCCGGGCCGCCGGGGTCAAGGTGATCACGCGCGTCGTCGACTACGGCGGGCTGTTCTTCGACGACCTGCTGCCCGGCCAGGAGCTCGTGCGCGGCGACCATCGCGGCTTCCGCCCAGCCGGCTGGATCGAGGCCGGCCGGGAGCGGCTGGAGGGGATGCGGCCGATCGCCGACCGTGCCGGCCTGTCGATGATCCAGCTCGCCTGCCAGTGGAACCTCGCCCACGAGCCGGTGGCCTGTGTGGCGCCGACGCTCATCCAGGAGGCCGCGGGGCGCCCGATCGAGGACAAGCGCGCGGAGCTGGCCGCGCTGCCGACCGACCTGCGCCTCGGCGACGCCGACGTGGACGAGATCCGCCGCCTCGGCGACAACACGGGCTGCATGGCGCTCAAGGGCGCCTCGCCCCAGCACTCCGGCGAGGATCAGCCGGACCGCTGGACGCTCGACGTCCGCCTGTACGACGTCGCCGAGCGCTGGGCCATCGACCCCGAGCGCGACCTCACCCAGAGAGTGGCGGCGTGACCTCGCCGTCCGCGCCGGTCCTGCCGCTCACCGGCGGCTGCAACTGTGGCGCGGTCCGCTTCGAGGTGAGCGAGCCGTTCGCCGCGGCCGTCTACTGCCACTGCACCCGCTGCCAGCGGCGCACCGGCACGGGCGCCTCGGCCAACGGCCGCACCGTCCCCGGGTCGTTCCGGATCGTCCGCGGCCAGGACCGCATGCGCGCCTGGAAGCCGGAGTCGGGGGCAGCCAAGTACTTCTGTGGCGACTGCGGCTCGGCGCTGTTCAGCGTCACCGGCGACGACCCGCCCGCCGTCGGCGTCCGCCTGGGCGCGATCGACGGCGACCCCGGGATTCGTCCTTCCGCCCGTCAGTACGTCGCGTACGCCGCCGCCTGGGAGGACATCCCTGACGACGGCCTGCCGCGCTACCCAGAGAGTCAGCGGGACGGGGCGGCGGCGGGCGGCGACGTACCCCGCCAGCCCTGATCGGACGCACCGCCGGCGCCGGCCGTGGCAGCATCACGGAAGGCGTGGCGAAGGAGACGAACGGCCAGCGCGCCCGCCCCGGCGAGCCACGCGCCGCTGAGCACGGCGACCCCGATCGCTCCGTGGCCGTGGCGGGGGGCGACAAGAGCGAGGTATCGGGGCAGCACGGCGAGAGCGATACTCACCAACGCCGCCCAGATCGGCAGTCGTTTCTGCACCCCCGCCTCCCAGAGCGCGAGCGGGATCACGACCGGCAGGAGGTAATACGTGACCGGCGTCGGATCGCCGAGGCACCTCACCAGGCCGACGAGTGCGAGCAATGCCAGGCCGTCGACCGCGGGACGTCGACCGCCCCCGACCCGGCGCGCGTAGATCCAGATTGCGCCGAACGCGAAGCTGAACGCTGCGGCAGCGGCACCCGAGCGCGTCAACGCGAGAGGAAGCGTGTGGACGACAGGTCCACCATCGGTGGACGGGCTGACCGGCCACCACAGGCTCAACGGGTTCGTGGCGGTGAACCCACCGACGATCTTCTTGGCTGCGCGGAACGACGTCATGTCCGAAAGGGGAAGCAGCGCGACCGTGGGCGCGGCGACGGCAGCCGCTCCCACTGCGACGGCCACCAGGGCGGCGCGGGACGGCGGCAGCGCGAGGAGCACGCAAGGCACCGCCAGCACCGCCCA
>JBPYFQ010000266.1:0-18767 GCA_051985625.1 Solirubrobacteraceae bacterium | reverse complement strand
GACGCTGCCGGCAACACCGACGGTCTGCTGGCCACGCCGCAGAACGGCGGCTGAGGTCCGCCGCGAGACGGGCGGGGGCGCTGAGGCTCCCGCCCGCCGCTGCGTCCGGTCACAGCGTCTCGCCGAGCACCGCGGAGCCGGTGGCCACGGCGATCACCCGGCCGTCGGCGTCGAGGACCTCGGCGCCGGCCACGGCGGTGCGTCGCCCGCCGTGGATGAGGTGGCCGTCGGCCCGGGCCGGGCGGCCGTCGCTGAGCAGCGGGCGCAGGAAGTTGAGCTTGAGCTCAACCGGGTGAAACTGAACCCGCCCACCCGCGCCGGTCTCGGTCGTCCGGATGGTGGCGGTCACCGCGGCGTCGGCCAGGGTCGCCACCGCCCCGCCCTGGACCCGGCCGGGCGGCGGCGCGCACAGCCAGCGGGTGGCCGGCAGGACGAACGCCGCCTCGCCGCGCGCCGCGGCCACGGGATGCAGGCCGGTCAGGCGCCCGAGTGGGGGCGCGTCACCGTCGGGCAGCGGGCGCTGCCACGGGTCCGGCCCGCCCGGCGGCTCGTCCCCGGGGGCGTCCCCGCCGCCCGGCCGGTCGGGCGCCGCCAGGGCCGGCAGCGTCAGGCACAGCGAGCTGCCGTGGGCGATGAGCCGTCCGCACGCGTCGGTCACCGTCACCTCGGCGAGCGCGACGGGCGGCCCGGGGTCCAGCACCCGTCCCCGCGCCGTCACGAGTGAACCGGCGTCACCGGCCGGGACCGGGCGCACCTGGCGCAGCCCGAGCTCGGACGTCGTCAGCCCGGTGCCGGCGGGGAGGCCGGTCATGATGGCGCACGCCATGGCCGCGTCGGCCGGAATCGTCAACGGGCCGAGCGGGATGGTGCCGGTGGCGTCCGCCAGCCACGGACTGCGGGGCAGCGTGAACGTGGCCGTGCCGGGGGCGAACCCCGCCAGGCGCATCCCGGTCAGACGGGAGAGCGGAGGCGCAGGGGTGCTGCCGTCGAGTATCGCCTGCAGCAGGTCGGCGCCCGGCTGGGCGGCCAGCCGAGCATCCGGATGACCCCCGCGGGCCGGTTCGCGCCACGGCCCATCCGGCGCCTCATCCGGCCCGTCCGCGCCGTCTGCCGGATGGGGATGCTCCACCGTCACGACCCTATCGGTCGGACGCGCCGGCGGGGATCGCGCCCCGGCGACGCACCGGTCTCCGGAGCGGATTTTGGTGGAGGCTTGCTCGCGTCAACCGCTTCACTTCCGTCCGCGCCGCGCCGGCCGGGCTGGCAGCCCGGAACGTGTGCGTGGGTGCCGGCGCGTTCCCCCCGAGTGGGCAGACGCAGGTCAGCCCCGCGCCGGCACCCGTCCCAGCACCTTCTCCAGCCACCGGGCCACGGCCTCGGCCACGGCGGGCCGGTCGGACTTGAGCGCGTGATCGCCGGCGACCGCCACGACGGTCCGCCCGCGGGCGGCGGGCGGCATGCCGAACCGGTCGTTGACTCCCTGCACGACGAGCGTCGGGACCGGCACCGCGTCGAGCTCGGGAAGGCGGCTGGTCGGAGGCTTGGTCGCGCCGGCCCGCCGGGGCGGGATGAGCGGAAAGGCCAGGCACAGGACGCCGGCGGGGCGAACGGGGCCGGCGGCCGCCGTTCGGCAGGCGACGCGGGCGCCGGAGGAGCGGCCGCCGGTGATGAGCGGCAGGCCGCTCAGCTCGCCCCCGCTCAGGTGGTCGACCACCGCGATCCAGGCCTCGTCGAGATGCCCCGCCGGCGGCGGCGACCGGCGGCCCGCCACCCGGTAGGGCTGCTCGACCAGCGCCACGGCGAGTCCGGCTCCGAGCGCCGCGCCGCGGGCGGCCTGCAGGTCCGGCGCCGTCACGCCGCCGCCTGCGCCGTGGCCGAGCACGAGCGCGGCCCGGGGTGGCGCCGGCTCGGGCAGCGTGAGGTGCGCCCGGGCCGGTCCTCGCGGCGTGTCGATGTCCAGCTCGGCCATGTCGACGTCCATCCTGACAGCCCGCGTGATGAAATCCTTGGTGATGAGCGCGCCGGTCGAGGTCCAGGAGCAGGTCGAGGTCGATCCGGCCCGGACCGCGCTCATCGTCGTCGACATGCAGAACGATTTCGTCGCCGAGCAGGGCAGCCTCCGCGTACCGGACGCCGCAGGCTCGGTGCCGGTCATCGCCGGCCTGCTGGCGCGCGCCCGGGAGGCCGGGATGCGGGTCGTGTTCACCCAGGACACCCACCGCGAAGGCGACCCGGAATGGCAGATCTGGCCCGTGCACGCTCATCAGGGCAGTTGGGGGTGGGAGATCGTCGACGAGCTGGCGCCGCTCGAGGATGAGACGATCATCCCCAAGCTCCGCTACGACGCCTTCTACGACACGCCGCTCGACCATCTGCTGCGCCTGTGGGGCGTGACCACGCTGGTGATCTGCGGGACGGTCGCCAACATCTGCGTCCACTACACGGCGGCCAGCGCCGCGCTGCGCTGGTATGACGTCGTGATCCCGCGCGACGGTGTCTCCGCGCTTCAGGCGTCCGACCTGGAGTTCTCTCTGCACCAGACGGTGTTCCTGTTCGGCGGCCGAGTGACCACGGCCGCGGGCATCCGGCCGGCGCGCGCGGACTGAGCTGGCGCGGGCCTCAGTCGGCCACCACCGTCGCCAGCTCGGCCTCCATCTCGTCGACGTCCGGCTCCGGCTCGGTGTAGTAGTACTTGCCGCCGCGCAGCCAGGACGCCACCGCCGCCACGGCGCAGCAGCCGGCCGCGAAGAAGAACGCTGCGTGGATGCCGCTGGCGAACGGCTGCGAGACCAGGGTGGGGAAGAACCGGTGGCCGGTCAGGTAGGCCGCCGTGGCATGGGGCAGGTGGGCCAGCTCGGGACCGAGCGTCGTCTGCATGGGGTTGTAGCCCAGGAAGGCCGAGAACAGGGTGCCGACCGGGGGCAGGTGCGAGACCTTGAGCGCGTAGTCGTGCGGCACGCCGTGGCTGGCCAGCCCGTGCAGCAGGGCTGCGGGCAGGCTGGCCGACAGGCCGGCGATGATCAGGCTGAAGAAGATGCCGATCGACAGCACCGAGGCGGAGCCCATGAACGTGGCGGTCATGCCGGCGCCGGCGCCGCGCTGATCCGGCGGCAGGCTGTTCATGATCCCGGTCTGGTTGGGAGCGGCGAACAGGCCCATGGCCAGGCCGATCACGAAGATGACCAGGCCGAACATCCAGTAGGTGAAGTTGACCGGCAGGACGACGAGCAGGAGCAGGCCGATGGCGGAGACGATCATCCCGCCGGTGGTGAACGGCCGGGCGCCGTAGTGGTCGGCCAGCCGCCCGGAGACCGGTCCGGCGACGAGGAACCCGACGGACAGCGGCACCATGAAGATCCCCGCCCACAGTGGGGTGTCGGAGAAGCTGTAGCCGTGCTCGGGCAGCCAGATGCCCTGGAGCCAGAGGATGAGCATGAACATCAGCCCGCCGCGGGATAGCGCCGACAGGAAGGTGGCCACGCTGCCGCCGGAGAAGGCGCGGATCCGGAACAGCGGCAGCCGGAACATCGGCTGGCTGACCCGGGACTCGATGACGACGAACACGGCCAGCATGAGCAGGCCGCCGACGATGGCAGCGATGACGCCGGGGGCGGTCCAGCCCATCGTGTGGCCGCCGTAGGGGAGGATCCCGTAGGTGATGCCGACGAGCAAGGCGATGAGCCCGACCGCGAACGTCAGGTTGCCGAGCCAGTCGATCCTGGCCTTCACGCGCACCCCGCGCTCCTCCAGCATGTAGTAGGCCCAGACGGTGCCGAACACGCCGAACGGCACGGACACCAGGAACACCAGCCGCCACGCCACCGGGGCGAGCACGCCGCCGAGCACGAGGCCGATGAACCCGCCGGCGATGGCGGCCACCATGTTGATGCCGAGGGCCAGGCCCCGCTCGTCGGCCGGGAACGCGTCGGTCAGGATCGCCGACGAGTTGGCAAACAGGCAGGCCGCCCCGATGCCCTGAACGATCCGCATGACGATCAGCCACATGGCGGCCGCGCTGCCCGTCATCCAGGTCACTGAGAGCAGGATGGACCCGGCGGTGAACACCGCGAAGCCGAGGTTGTACATCCGGACGCGCCCGAACATGTCGCCGATCCGCCCGAGGCTGACCACGAGTACTCCCATCACGACCATGAACCCGAGCAGCATCCAGAGCAGGTAGCTGGTGTTGGCCGGAACCAGCGGATTGAGGTGGATCCCGCGGAAGATCGCGGGGAGCGCGATGATCACGATCGACTGGTTGATCGTCGCCATCAGGATGCCGAGCGTCGTGTTCGACAGCGCAATCCACTTGTAGTGCTCGGGGTTGGCGCGATGGTGGTGCAGCCGTCCCTTCACGGTGGCAAACGTCGCGTTCAAGTCACGTGCTCCGGCCTCTCCGGGTGGGGGCCAGCGAGTCCTGCGGCGTCGCGTCCGGCTCCTGGCAGGGTGAGGAATCAGTCCCGCCCGCCCCGCCGTCCGGGGTCGGCAGGGCCGGGACCAGGATGGTCCGGACGCCGTGCGCCTTGAGCGCGCACCGGAGCTTGCGGCAGTGGCCGTGCATGGCGTCGCTCATGACCACGACGTCGTGCTGGCCGCGGCCGATGAGCTCGGTCAGCGCGGCCCCGGTGCTCTCGCCCAGCAGCACGGTGGTGACGGGCACGCAGCCCGGCACGAACTCGGCCGCCCGGGCCAGCTTGTGGCTGGCCGTGGTGCGGAAGTCAAGCTCGCCGGAGGCGACGCACATGGCATTGAGGGCGGCCGGCGCGAACCACCGCATCAGCCAGCCGGGGTCGGTCGTCTTGGCCAGCGTCAGGCGGGCATGCTCGGCCTCGGCGACGGCGATCGCCTGTTCCAGCGTCGCCCACAGGCGCCGCTCGTCGTCCTCCAGAACGCCAAGTACCTGGTGGGCGCTCACAGCTCTCGGTCCTCCAGCCGCTCGATCAGCTCGTCGAGCACATCCACGGCCCGGGCCAGCGTCTCCACGTCCTCGTCGTCGAGCGTCGCCATCTCCTCGTGCACCAGTGCCCGGTACTCCCCGCGGAGGCGCTCGAACACGGTCCGTCCGGCCGACGTGAGCCGCACGATCACCACGCGCCCGTCCCGCGGATCGCTCTCCCGCGTCACCCAGCCCCGCTCGCCCAGGCGATTGACGACGCGGGTGATCGCCGGCTGGGTCACGCCCTCTCCCGCGGCCAACTCGGTGATCCGCCGCGGCCGCAGCGAAACCGCCCGCATGACGCCGACCTCGGTGCGGGAGACCTCAATCGTGGTCCGGGTCAGGAACAGCCGTGACAGCGCTGCGGCGCGCTGGGGCAGACCTTCGGCGATCTCGTCCAGCCGCCGGCTCCGCGGCGGGACCCTCTCCAACTCCCTCACAGAGTTATATTACCAGCTGATGGAGTCTCCGCTCGCCGGCGACGCCGTTGACATCGGTCGCGGGGCGGAGGAGCATGGCAGGCGGACCGTGGGCAATAGAAGGGGGTCGGGGATGCAGACGCTGACCGGCATCGGCCTGTCCGACGTGCAGGCCGTCTACGACGGAGCGGAAGGGGATCTGTGGGAGCTCGTCATGGGGGAGCAGATCCACATCGGCGGATTGGCCTCGTCGATGAGCCTGGCTGACCGGGCGGGCATCACCGCGGGCAGCCGGGGCGTTGACCTCTGCTGCTGCAACGGCGCCGGGATGCGCTTCCTGGTGCGCTTCCGCGACGTGGCGCACATGACCGGCGTCGACGCCACCGAACGCGTGGTCGACCGGGGGCGGCGGCGAACCGCCGAGGAGGGGCTGTCGGACCGGGTCGAGTTCATCGTCGGCGACGCCTCGGACAACGAGGTGCCGGGCGACTCGGCGGACTTCGTGTGGGGCGAGGATGCCTGGTGCTATGTGGAGGACAAGGCCCGGCTGATCGGCGAGGCGGTCCGGATCGCGCGTCCCGGGGGCACGATCGCGTTCACCGACTGGGTGCTCGGTGACCGGCCGATGAGCGATCAGGAGTCCGAGCGCTACCTGCGCTTCATGAAGTTCCCCAACGTGCTCTCCATCGACGACTACCGCGACCTGTTGACCCAGGCTGGGTGCACCGTGACGGAGGCGGAGGACACGGAGGAGTTCCCGCCGCACGTCGACCTGTACCTGGAGATGCTCACCAAGCAGCTCACCTACGACGCGCTGAAGGTCATCGGCTTCGACATGGAGCTCATGCAGGGGCTCGGCGGGGAGATGACCTTCGTCCAGGAGCTGGCGCACGACGGCAAGATCTGCCAGGGACGGTTCGTGGCCACGACCGCCTGACCGGTGGCGTCCGCCCGGGACGGCGGGCGCCTTCTGGCCGGCCGATGGCGCCCCGCCGTGGCCGCCGGGGCGGGCGGGGTCGTCTCCCTACTTGGGGGTCAGCGTGTAGCGGACGGTCTGGACCCGGATCAGCCCGTCGCGGAACACGAACGTGTCGATCCCGTCGTCCGCCTTGACCGCGTCGGACTCGGCCTTCCACTCCAGCAGCATGATGTCGTCCTCGAAGATCATCGTGGGCAGCTCCCACTGCGCGCCCGGCAGATCGCCGATCAGCTTGACGAACCCCTCCCGGACCCCGGCCTTGCCGTGGCGAACGCCGTCCGGGGTGATGAACAGGGCGTCATCGGCGTAGTCGCTGACGATCCCATCGACGTCCTCAGCCCCCAGCGCTTCGGCGTGGTGCTGAAACACTTCCTGCGGAGTCCGGGACACGTTCTCCTCCTTGGCTGTGATGAGTGGAGCCTGATCTTCCCACGGCGGCGCGGCGCGGCGTGAGAAGATCCACGGCATGGAAGAGGGCACGGCACGGACTCGGCTGGAGCCGGACTCCGAGGAGCGGTTCGTGCCGCTCCGTCGGCGACTGGGCGTGACGTCGTTCGGGATGAACCAGATCGTCCTGGCGCCCGGGCAGCGCGGTCGGATCCACCGCCATCACCGCCAGGAGGAGGTCTACCTGGTCCTGGAGGGGCGGCTGGCCCTCGTCGTCGAGGGCGAGGAGTCAGCCCTCGGCGTGGGCGAGGTCATCCGGGTCGCGCCCGGCCTGCGCCGGCAGCTGGTCAACCGTGGTCCCGGGCGCCTCGTCCTGCTCGCGCTGGGCGGCGACGGCGAGCATCAGGGCCGCGACGGCGAGGCGTTCGCCGCCTGGGAGGACGAGGCCGGCGTATCGCCGGCCGACCTCCCGCTACCCGCCGACCTGCCCGCCGACGAGCTGGCCTAATCCCCCTGCCAGGCGGGCGGGCGCTTCTCCAGAAACGCCGTCATGCCCTCTTGGGCATCGTGGGCCCGGGCGTTCTCGGTCATGACCGCCTTGGTGTGCTCGTACGCGTCCGGCTCGGAGCGGTCGATCTGGTCGTAGAACGCCTGCTTGCCGGTGGCGATCGTGTACGAGCTGGAGGCGATGATCGCCTCGGTCAGGGCCAGCACGGCCGGCTCCAGCTCCTCCGGGGGCACGACGTGGTTGATCAGGCCCCAATCCAGGGCCGTCACGGCGTCGATCGGCTCGCCGGTCAGGAGCATCTGCATCGCCCGCTTGCGCCCGACGGCGCGTGACACCGGCACCATCGGCGTCGAGCAGAACAGCCCGATCTTCACCCCGGGGGTGGCAAACAGGGTGCCGTCGGCGGCGATGGCGAGGTCGCAGGCGGCGACCAGCTGGCAGCCGGCGGCCGTCGCGATCCCGTGCACCTTGGCGATGACCGGCTGGGGCAGCTCGTGAATCGTCTCCATCATCACCGTGCAGACGTCGAACAGGTGACGGAGGAACGCCTCGTCGCGCCCGATCATCTCCGAGAGGTCGTGGCCGGCCGAGAACGCCGGCCCGGCGCCCTCCACCACGATGACGCGCGTCCCGGCCTGCTCGGACACGTCGCGCAGGGCGGCCGTCATCTCCTCCATGAGGTCCAGTGACAGCGCATTGCGCTTGTCCGGGCGGTTGAGCACGACGCGCGCCACCGGGCCCGCGGTGACCAGGAGGTGGCGGTACTCCGTGCCGGCGACAGAGGTCACACTGAAACGGTACTACGGGCGGTGCCGCTGGTAGACGCGATCCCGCCCGGCATGACGTGCGCGGCCGGCTCGCCGGCGGGAGCGCCAGCGCGCCACAATCGGCCGATGACCGACACCGCCCCCTCGACCAACCGCCCCGCGGCGACCGGATCCTGGTTTCCGGTCCCCGACGAGGCGGATCTGCCCTCCGATCTTCAGGGACTGTTCGCCAAGGCCCGCGAACGCCTGGGATTCGTGCCCAACGTATTCGCGGTCTACGCGTTCCGCCCGGAGCGCTTGAGCGCCTGGTTCGCCCACTTCCGGCAGTTGCACCGGCCCACCGAGGGCCTGACCGCCGCCGACCGGGAGATGATTGCGGTGGTGGTCAGCGCCGCCAACGGGTGCCTGTACTGCCTGGTCGCTCACGGGGCCGCTCTCCGGGAGGAGTTAGGCGACCCCGTCCTGGGCGAGCGGATCTCCTACGACTGGCGCCGCGCCGGTCTGGACGCTCGCCGCACCGCGATCTGCGCGTACGCCGAGAAGCTGACGCTGCGCCCGCGGGAGATGACCCGAGACGACCTGCAGACGCTGCTCGACGCCGGTCTGACGCTGGAGGAGGCGTGGGACGTGGCCGAGATCGCCGCCATGTACAACCTGACCAACCGCATGGCGATGGCGACCAACATGCTGCCCAACGAGGAGTACAGCGGGCAGGCGCGGCCGCCGGCGGGCGGGTAGGGCGGTCAGGGCGCTGACCGCCACCTGACGTGCGGCGGCCGACGCACAAGACGGTCGCCCCGCCCAGCGTTTCTGGGGAGCGCACGGATGCCCGCGGATGCCGGGCGGCGCCCCGATATGAAGAAGATCACGGAGCAAGGATTGCTCGATGTCGTCGCTGAGTTCGACCCCCTCGGCGGTGCCAGCCCCGGCCTGGTGGCCTGGGAGCTGTATGTCACCGAACCGGACGTGAGCGCGCCGTGGGCCGCGGCGATCGCCGCCGGCTGGCTGGAGCCGGCCGGGTGGGACGACGTGTTCGGCGAGCAGATGTGGCGGCTGACCGCCGCGGGGTGGAACGCTCGAACGGCCCACCGGAAGCCCGGCCGCGACCAATGAGTTTCGCCTCGAGGCAGCTTGACCGAGCCGCGCCAGCAGTTACGATGAGCGCAGTGGCGGCGATCACGAGTGCGGCTGAGCTGGAGCGGGATCTGGGGCAGCATCGGCAGGAGCTGCTCGGCTACTGCTACCGGATGCTGGGCTCGCCGTTCGACGCCGAGGACGCCGTCCAGGAGACGTTGATCCGGGCGTGGCGGGGCGTGGACCGATTCGACCGGCGTGCCGCCCTGCGCTCCTGGCTCTATCGCATCGCCACCAACGTGTGCCTCGACGCGCTGTCGGCGCGCAATCGCCGGGCACGGCCGATGGACCTGGGGCCCGCCCGCGAGCCGGTGGCCGACAACCTCAACGTGCCCTCCGAGGTCACGTGGATCGAGCCGATACCCGACAGCATGGTGGCGGCCGCGGATCCGGCCGAGCAGGCGATGGGGCGCGAGACGCTCCGGTTGGCCTTCATCGCCGCCCTGCAGCACCTCCCGCCGCGCCAGCGCGCCGTGCTGATCCTGTGCGAGGTGTTCCGGTGGAAGGCGGCCGAGGTGGCCGAACTGCTGGAGACGAGCGTCGCCTCGGTCAACAGCGCGCTCCAGCGGGCACGGGCCAGCCTCGATCAGCTGCAGATGCGGGCCACCGAGCAGAGCGACGCGGTGGACGCCGGGCAGCGCGAGCTGCTGGCGCGCTATGTGGCCGCGTTCGAGGCCTACGACATGGACGCCCTGACCGCGCTCATCCGGGAGGACGCGATCCAGTCGATGCCCCCGTTCGATATGTGGCTGTCCGGCCGCGACGACATCTTCACCTGGTGGCTGGGGCCGGGCATCGGTTGCCGCGGCTCGCGGGTCCTGCCCGCTCCGGCCGCCAACGGCACCGTCGCGTTCGGCCAGTACAAGCCGGCCGAGGGCGGCGGCTATGAGCCGTGGGCCCTGCAGGTGCTGGAGCTGGGCGACGGGGGCGTGGCCGAGCTGACCTTCTTCCTGGACACCGAGCGGCTGTTCCCGCTGTTCGGCCTGCCGCCCACGCCCTGACCGGGCGCTAGCCGCCGAACACGTCCCGCAGGCCGCCCAGGTCGATCAATCCCCACATGGCGGGGCTCGCACCCCGGAGGCGGACCCGGGAGCCGTGACGGCGCGCCGCCAGCGCCAGCCGGGCCAGGGCGTCGAGGGCCACCGCGTCGGCGCTCACCCCGGACACCTCCAGCTCCAGCATCGAACCGCCGGTGAGGGCCAGCCCGGCGCAGGCGCGCGCATACAGCTCCGGGAGGTCGGAGCGGCGCAGCGGCGCCTGAACCCGGAGCAGCAGCGGCGTCGACATCGATACTTAGACCGGCGCGGCGGCCGGATCTCATCCCCCGGCGTGCGCGGAGGGCGGATAGCGCCCGGGCCATCGGCGGAGGCGCGAGGGCGGGAGCGACCCCACCCCGCCGCCCGGTGGCAAGCTCTGCGGATCGTTGCCCACACCGAGGAGGCTGCGCGTGAGTTGCTGGCCGCTGTCGAGCAGGTCGTCGAGCGCGCGTGACATGTGTCCGGCGGTCACCGGTGACGATGGAGCGCCGTCGTGGAGCGCCTCCAGCACCGCCCGCCGAAGCAGTTCCTTCAGAAAGGAGGCGGTGACCCCGTCGGTGCGCGTGATGATCTCGTCCGTCTCGGGCCGGGTCAGGCGCAAGGGGAGGGCGCGGGCATAAAGCCGGAGCAGTCGCTCACGGGCGGCGGCGTCCGGCAGGTCGATCTCGATCGCCACGTCCACCCGCCCGGGACGTGCGGCCAGGGCCGGCTCCAGCAGGTCGGCCCGGTTGGTCGTCAGCACGAACAGGAGGTCGGCATCCGGCGCCGCCCCGTCCATCGCATCCAGGAGGTCGAACAGGACGGGGCTGGAGACCGGTCCGAAGCTGCGATCCTCGGCGACCAGATCGACGTCCTCGAGCACGATGACCGAGGGCTGAAGCTCACGGGCCAACTCGGTTACCGAGCCGATGGCGTGTAGCGAGCGGCCGGTCAGCACCAGGCGCGTGTAGTCGGTCATCTGACCGACCAGGTATCGCATCGTGTGCGTCTTTCCGGTTCCCGGGGGACCGTAGAGCAGCAGACCCCGCTTCAGATGCTGTCCGGCCGCCAGCAGCGCGTCGCGATAGCGGGCCACGGCGAGGGCGTGGCGCTCGACGCGGCTCAGGACGGCGTCGGGGAGGACGACGTCGTCGCGGGTCAGCCGCGGAACCTCGCCGAACTCCAGGATCACGCCCCCCATCGGGGTCATCTGGACGTCCAGGAGATGACCCCGGTATACGTTGAGGCGCCGGCGCAGCGCTGCCAGGTCGGCGTGGACGCGTTGTGCCGCCTCCACGGACAGTCCGGCGATCTCCACCCCCAGTGACGGGTCGTGCTCGATCGGACCGCTCACCATCACGACGTACCGGCCGGCGGCGTCGGCCACCAGCAGCACGGCGAGCACCAGGCAGGCCAGCGTCGAGCCCGGCCCGTTGGGCAGATCGATCAGGGGCGGGGCGGTCAGTCGCAGCGGCGGGATCCCCTCACCGCTGATGATCTGCTGCAGCGTCACCGAGCCGTGGTGGGGCGGGATGACAAATCCCTGGACCTCGACCGTGCGCCCCGGCTCCCGGGACCACGCGTCCAGCGCGGTCTGCAGGTTGACGTGCTCAAACACCGGCAGGGACCGGCTGACCACCGAGAGATCCGCCGCACCCTCGCCCAGGTACTCCGTGACGAGAGCGACGACCTCGTTCCGGTCGGTCTGTTCGGAGTGCACCCAGTCCAGGAACGACCTGTAGGCCGATGCGAACTCGCGCGCCTCGGCATCCGATGCTCCCGTCACGCCCTCACCCTCTCCCAGAGACCGCCACTCGCCCCCCACGATACCTGGCGGGTGCGGCCGGGTGTGACACACTCGGCGCATGACCCATGACGCCGCCACGCGGCGCGCCGGCGAGCTCAACCGGCAGGAGACACTCGGCCGACACTGGTTCGTGCGCCAGACGGAGCCCGGGGAGTACGAGGTCGTCGCCGTGACGGCGCCCGGCATGCCCTCCCACGGCGAGCTCCACGCCAGCATCGAGACCAAGCCGAAGCCGAACGAGCCGCCGGATCCGCGCCCCAGTGTGTTTCGCAACATCCCGCCGTTCGGCGCGGGGTAACCCAGCCGCATGAGCTTGATGGACACGCCGCCCCCCGGCTTGAGCGACGGGGAGTTGTCTGCGCTCAAATCCGACCTGGCCGGCCTGTATCGCCGGGTCGCCGAGACGCTGGAGCAATCCGCCCAGCTGGCCGACCGGCACGCCCAGCGCTGCCGAAACGCCGGGCGAATGCAACTGGTGGACATCGAGCTCGAGAACGCGCGGCGGGCGCGCGCGGCTGCACTCCGCGGCCGGGCCGCCGCGGAGCGGCTCACGGACACCGACTGAGATCGCTCAGCTCAGCTCGGCTGCAGGATCGCCTCGAGGTCCTGGAGCTGCCGTCGGACGCCGCCGCAGACCTGGTCGCAGAGGTCGAACACGCTCGGGTCGCTGATGGCGTAGCGGGAGTGGTTGCCCTCCTTGGTGCGGGCGACCATCCCGGCGGCGAGCAGTATCCCGAGGTGTTTTGAGATGTTCTGCTGCGAGGCGCCGAGCGCGTCCTGAAGCTCCCCGACGGTCGCGTCACCGTCCCGAAGGCGGTCAAGCAGCTTGATCCGCATCGGCTCGCCGAGCACGCGGAAGCGCTGGGCGACGAGCTCAATCAGCGGCTCTGGCAGTGGATGCGGAACGGGCGTGGGGGAGGGCATGGCCGAGGACTGTATCACAACTCTACGGTGGTGCAGTTGACGAACTCGGCGGCGTGCGCTATCCTGCATTCGCATACAACTGTGTAGTTGTCGAGATGTCTACCGACAGAGGAGCAAGTGATATTGCGATGGACGCGATCGAGCATCTGACCGAAGAGACCCTCGGGTCGGCGCTGGGCCGGCCGGGGATCACCGTGATCGATTTCTGGGCCGGCTGGTGTGGGCCCTGCCGAGCGATGGCGCCCCAGTTCGAGCGCGCCGCGGCGCTGCGCCCGGAGTACCGGTTTGCCAAGGTCGACGTGGACGCCGAACCGGCGATCGCCGGCCGGTATGGGATCCGGTCGATCCCCACGCTCCTGGTTTTCCGCGATGGCGAGCCGGCGGCCGCACAGGCGGGCGTGATCCCCGCTGACCAGTTGGTCGGCGCGCTCGACCGCATCGCGAACGCACCGTACCCAGGCGACGAGGCCGCCCCGGCCTCCCAGCCGGACCCTGAGGATCAGGCCGCGAGTCACCAGGAGGCGACGGTCCGATGAGCGTGGTCGAGCCCGAGCGCAGACTCGGAATCAGCCGGCCGGCGGACGAGCGCCCGCACACCGTCAAGGTGGGGCCGGTCGGCCGCCTGGGCCGGTTCACGGCCACCCACTTCCGCGTCGTGCTCGCCGGCTGGCTCGTGGTCGCGCTCGGACTCGGCTTCTTGGCCCCGCGGGTCGAGACCGCGCTGTCGGGTGCCGGCTGGGAGACCAGCGGGTCGCCATCGGTCCAGGCCAGGCAGGTGATCGGCCAGCACTTCCACGGCCTGTCCAGCTACGCGCTGATGACGGTCATCCACTCGCCGACCCAGACAATCGACCAGCCCGGCTTCAAAACCGCCGTCGCCCGGGTCGAGGCCACGCTGCGCGCCAACGACGCCGTCCGGACCGTCGTCCCGCCGGCCCCCGGCGTCTCGATCTCCCGTGACGGGCACACCGCCATCGTCCAGGCAGGCGCTGCCCAGGGCTCGAACGGGATGGTCAGGGCCGCTGACTCGCTCAAGATCACGCTGGCGGGGCTGTCCGGCCACGGGGTGCAGGTCCATCTGACCGGTGCGTCCGGGATGTGGTCTGACTTCAACGCCGCCAATCGCAGCGCCATGATGAAGTCCGAGGTCATCTCCTGGCCGGTCACGCTCGGGATCCTGCTGCTGGCGTTCGGCTCGCTGGTCGCCGCGGGGCTGCCGCTGATGCTGACGATGATCGGGCTGGCATCTGCGGCCGGGCTGCTCTTTCTCGGCACGCTGGTGATGCCGATCTCGATCTGGGCGATGAACTTCGCGCTGATGTTCGCGCTCGCCCTCGGGATCGACTACGCGCTGTTCGTGGTGCACCGCTTCCGCGGCGCGTTCTTCGGGCACAAGCTCTCCGCGATCGATGCGACCGCGGTCACGATGGACACCGCCGGCAAGGCCGTGCTCTTCTCGGGGATCACCGTGCTGATCTCGCTGTCCGCGGTGATGCTCGTCTCCTCGCCGGCGTTTCGGTCGATGAGCCTCGGGATCATGTTCGCGGTCATCTTCGTGCTCGCGGCGACGCTCACCCTGCTGCCCGCCGTGCTGGCCAAGCTCGGGCCCCGGGTGGACAAGCTTGCGCTGCCGTGGGCGCACTCGCGAGAGCACCACTCGCCGCGATTCGAGCGGTGGGGCGAGCGGCTGTGGCGCCAGCCGGTTCGCTACGGCGTGGTCGCGCTAACGATCCTGATCGGGCTGGCGCTGCCGGTCACCCAGCTGAAGACCTCGATGCCGTCGATCAAGGTCGTCCCGAGCTCCGACGCCTCCCGCATCGGCTACCAGCAGGTCCAGGCCGCCTTCGGCCCCGGCGCCACCGGGGCGCTGCAGATCGTCACCCCGACCGCTGATGCCGCGGCCGTGGCAAAGATCGGGCAGGGGACCGCGGTGTGGCGGGGCTGATGCCGATGCAGACCAGCGGCGGATACGCGCTGATCACCGCGATCCCGAAGCAGGATCCGTCCAACCCGGCCGTCGGCCATACGATCGATCGCCTCCGAGCCGAGCTGCCCGCCGGGTCGCTGATCGGCGGCGCCGTCGCGGAGAACCACGACCTCCAGGCCGCACTGTCGGCGAAGACCCCGCTGGTCATCGGTGTCGTGCTGGCGCTCGGGTTGGTGCTGCTCCTGACCGCGTTGCAGGCACCGCTGCTCGCCGCCGTCGGAGTGCTCACGAACCTGCTCGCCACCGGCGCCGCCTTCGGGGTCGCCAAGTGGATCTTCCAGGACGGTGCCCTTCACTCGCTGCTCGGGTTCCAGTCCCAGGGCTTCCTCGACGCCTGGGGACCCGTGATCTTCTTCGCGATGATCTTCGCGATCTCGATGGACTACACCATGTTCCTGCTCTCGGCAGCCAAGGAGCACTGGGACCACACCCACGACGCGCGGGCTGCGATGGTGGGTGGTGTCGCGCACTCCGGCCGCGTCATCTTCGCCGCCGGCGCGGTGATGGTCGCCGTGTTCTTCACCTTCGCTCTGTCCGGGCCGCTCCCCCCGAAGGAGATGGGGATCATCCTCGGCGTCGCAGTGCTGCTCGACGCAGCGCTGATCCGGCTGCTGCTGTTGCCGGTCCTACTGCGACTGATGGGCCGCTGGGCCTGGTACCTGCCCCGATGGGCACAGCGGCTTCTGCCCAACGTCACCTTCGGACACTCATGAGACAAGAAAGAGAGACCGACTATGTCCCAAATCGCCACTAGCTACACACTCACTACATCGACTGAGCTCTCGCACGCCGACGCCGCCGCTCGCGTCCGCGAGGAACTCTCTCGCGAGGGATTCGGTGTGCTGTGCGAGATCGACGTTCAGGCGACGCTCAAGCAAAAGCTCGGCGTCGAGCGCGAGCCCTACCTGATCCTCGGCGCATGCAACCCGACGCTCGCTCACGCCGCACTCGAAGCAGAGCCCGAGCTCGGCGCGCTGCTCCCATGCAACGTCGTCGTATACCAGCGGCAGGGACACACCCGCATCGCGGCCGTCGACGCCGAGCGGATGCTCTCGATCGTCGGAAACGACGATCTCACCGAGACCGCGTCGGAGGTGCGTCATCGTCTGGCGACGGTGATCGAGCGGGCAGCTCGCGGGGAGCGACACGATGCTGGTTAGGCGCACCCCGTCGATCAGCGCCGAGCAGGCGGCGGCGCGGCTGGCCGCGGGCGACATCACGCTCGTCGACGTGCGCGAATCGTCCGAACTGCACGAAGGCTGCGTGCCCGGCGCGGTGCACATTCCTCTGCTGCAGCTCGGCGCTCGGGTTAGTGAGCTGGATGCGGAGCGTCCGGTTGCGTTTCTGTGCCGTTCCGGCGCCCGTAGCGCTCGCGCCGCCCGGCTCGCCGCGAAGGCCGGTGTTGACGCCTTCAACGTCCAGGGTGGCATGCTCGCGTGGTCGCGGGCCAGCCTGCCGCTGACCCCCAGGAGGGAGCAGAGATGATCTTCCGCCAGATCACCCATGACGACCTGGGCTGCGCGTCCTACCTGATCGGTGACGAGCACGCCGGAATCGCCGCGGTCGTCGATCCGAAGTTCGACATCCACGAGTATCTCGCGCTCGCTCGCTATATGGGCGTCCGGATCGAGCACATCCTCGAGACCCACAACCACGCCGACCACGTGTCCGGCCACGGACGGCTCACCGCGGCAACCGGAGCGGTGATCCACATCCACCGTAATGCTGCGCCCGACTATGAGCATGAGCCATTCGACGATGGCTGGGAGCTCGAGCTCGGGGCCGTCCGCGTCCGGGCGCTGCACACGCCAGGACATCGCCCCGAGCACACCGCGTTCGCGCTGATTGACACCGCGCGGGGACCGGAGCCATGGGCGGTGCTGACGGGAGACACGCTGTTCGTGGGGGATATCGCCCGGCCGGACCTGGCCGTCGACAAAGAAGAGGGCGCGCGCGGGATGTTCGCGTCGCTGCACCGGAAGCTGCTGACGCTGCCCGGCGAGTGCGAGGTCTGGCCGGCGCATCTCGGCGGCTCGCTGTGCGGCGGTCCCGGCATGGACATGAAGGTCTCATCGACGATCGCCTACGAGCGCGCTCATAACGACCTGCTCGCCGAGACCGACGAGGACGAGTTCGTGACGCGGGCGATCGGCTCGCTCGCCCCCCAACCGCCGAACTTCCAGGCGATCGTCGCGATCAACCGCGGCCCGCTGCGCAGCGGCCACGTCAACGTGGAGCGGCTGACCGCGCGCCAGGTCGCGCTCCGGCACGCGGAAGGGGCGCTGGTCGTCGATGTCCGCACGGATCTGCAGTTCGACGACGCCCACATCGCGGGCGCGGTCTGCAATCCCGCGATCCGCGCCGGCTTCGGCACGAAGCTGGCCTGGATCGCCAACCGCGACCAACCTGTCGTTCTTGTCGGGCGTGACGACGAGGACGCGATCCACGCCGCGCACCTCGCAGCCGCCGTCGGGATCAGCAACTTCGGCGGATACCTCGGCGGGGGAATGACGAGCTGGCGTGAGGAGAAGCGGCCGACCCAATCCATCGAACGTCTCGACATCCCCGGCCTTCACGCACGCATCGATGAACTCCAGGTGCTGGACGTCCGCGAACGGGATGAGTGGGAACAGGGGCATCTCCCCGGCTCGGTCCACGTGCCCTACCACGACCTCGACGGGATCCCGCGCGGGCTCGATCCGGCGCGAGCGATCGCGGTCATCTGCTCCTCTGGACAGCGCAGCGCGGTCGCCGCTTCGCTGCTGGCCCGTGCCGGCGCTGCCCACACGATCCACGTCGCCGAGGGCGGCGTCGGGACCTGGCGCGAGCGCGGCTGGCCAATCGAGCAGCCCGGACGGCGCGCAGCGGCCGGCTAGGACCATGGCACTGGCCGCCATACCGTTCGGGCTCGGCATCGGCCTGAGTCTCGGAATGCTTGGAGGCGGAGGATCTGTGCTCGCGGTCCCCGTGCTGGTCTACCTCCTCGGTCAGACGGTCCATCAGGCAACCACGGCCTCGCTCGTGGTCGTCACCGTAGGAGCCGTTGTCGGAGGTCTCAGTCACGCTCGCGAGGGACGAGTGTGCTGGCGCCACGCGGTTGCGTTCACCGCGGCGGCGCTCCCCGGCGTCATAGCGGGCACCGCCTTGGGCCAGGCCATCAGCGGAAACGCTCTCATCGCTGCCTTCGCAGTCGTCATGCTTGCCGCCGCCGGCGCCACCTGGCGAAAGGCCCAGCAGGACACAGAGCATGCGCCTGACCGACCGCGAGCGACGTGCCCGCCGTTGCGTCTCGCGGCCGTCGTCGCGACTGGCTTGGCCATCGGCGCGTTGACCGGTTTCTTTGGCGTTGGTGGCGGCTTCCTGATCGTGCCGACGCTCACGATCGGGCTTGCCCTCTCGATGCGGATGGCCGTGGGCACGTCGCTGGCCATCATTACTGCCACCTCGCTCATGGCGCTCGTCGCGCATCTGGCCAGCGGGCGGACGGTCGACGTCGGGTTGACCTTGGCGATGACGAGCGCCTGCGTCGGCGGTGCCCTGGCCGGCGTGCGCCTCGCCGGCCGGGTACCCCAACGCCAGCTCGCGCAGGCGTTCGCTGCCCTCGTGGTCGTCGTTGCCGGATACCTACTCGTCTCCGCCACTGTTCTCGGCGGCCCACCGGGTGCGTCCTGACCGCGAGACGGGGAGGCGAAGGCTCCAGACCCGACGGTTGCTGTTGCGCTAAGCGGTGAGCTAAAGACAGCCCGCTCTCGCCATGAGGACGATGCGTTGGGCGATGTCGCGCGGTGTGACTCGCAGGCAGTCGCCGGAAGGTCCCGTCGGTTATCGCGATGGCAGCGATTCTCGTGGCGTTCTCCATCCTGCGCGTCGGATGTGGCAGCTCCACATGGAGGCGCCGGCACC
>JBPYFQ010000265.1:0-53209 GCA_051985625.1 Solirubrobacteraceae bacterium | reverse complement strand
CGAGCGCGAGGGCACATCCGAGCAGCGTGAACGGGACCGCCTAGAACGTCGCAACGGCTGCGTCGCACGCGAGCGGGCAGCCGGACGCAGGCAGCAGGAACAGATCGACCGCGAGATGGCCGCCGCGGAGCGGGATATAGCTTCCGGTAGCTAGCGGCTAGCCGTGAATCAGCCAGCCGTCGGCCGCGCGTGCGGCCTCCATCACGCCCTCGGCGAGCGTGGGATGGCCGTGCACGATCCGCGCGACCTCGGCGTACCCGCCCTCGAGCGCCCGGACGTTGACGAGCTCCTGGATGAGCTCGGTCGCCTTCGCGCCGACGATGTGGCCGCCGATCAGCTCGCCGTACTTCTTCTCGCCGATGACCTTGATGACGCCGGTGCGGTCGCCGTACACCGTGCCGGCGCCGACGGCGCCGTACTGGACGCGGCCGACGACGACGTCGTAGCCCTGCTCGCGCGCCTGCTCCTCGGTCAGCCCGAAGGAGGCGACGTTGGGCGTGCAGAACGTCGCGCGCGGGATGTCGACGTACTCGAGCGGGTGCGTGGTGAGCCCGGCGGCGTGCTCGACGGCGATGACGCCCTCGTCGGACGCCTTGTGGGCCAGCGCGGGCCCGGGGACGAGGTCGCCGATGGCATAGATGCCGGGAACGCTGGTGCGCATGGCGCCGTCGACCGCGATCAGGCCGCCGTCGCCCAGCCGGACCCCGACGGCCTCCAGCCCCAGAGCCTCCACGTCGGGGCCGCGGCCGGCCGCGATGACCAGCCACTCCGCCTCGCCCTTCTCGTCGCCGAAGCTGAACGTCACGCCCGTGTCGGTGGACGCGATGTCCTTGACCAGCGTGCCGGTGTGGACGGCGATCCCCTGGCGCTTGAGGCCGCGCTCGGCCACCCGGGAGATGTCGGCGTCCTCGGTCGGCAGGACGCGGTCCAGCGCCTCCAGCAGCGTTACCTCGACGCCGAGGCGAGCGTACGCCGAGGCGATCTCGGACCCGGACGCGCCGGCGCCGACCACGGCCATCGACTTCGGCAGCTCGTCGAGGGCCCAGGCCTCCTCGGTGCCGATCACGCGGCCGCCGAACTCGGCGCCCGGGATCGGCCGCTTGACCGATCCGGTGGCCAGCACGATCGTCTTGGCCGACAGCTCCTGTCCGCCCACCGTGACCGTGCCCGGGCCGGCCAGCGACGCCTCGCCCTCGATCAGCTCAATCTTGTTCTTCTTGAACAGGCCGGCCACGCCACCGGTCAGCGTGGAGATCACCTTCCGGCGCCGCTCCGACACTCCCGAGTAATCGACCTCCGGGTCGGAGACCTTGATGCCGAACTCGTCGGCCTCGCGGATCTCGGTGAGCACGTCGGCCACACGCAGCACGGCCTTGGCCGGAATGCACGCGTAGTTCAGGCACCGGCCACCCACCACCTGGTCCTTCTCCACCACCGCGGTCTTCAGGCCCAACTGAGCGGCGCGGATCGCCGCGACGTAGCCCCCCGGGCCAGAGCCGATGATGATGCAGTCATAGGTGGTGTCAGCCATCGGTGGATGAGCCTAGCGTTCGCCGCGGTGACGGGCGCCGCGGGTCTCCCGTTCGCCGCTCGTGACGGGCCGCGGGGCCGTTACGTGCCGGGGCGCCGGGGCAGCTGGATCCGGCTGAGGACCCGGACGAGCTTGAAGAACAGGTAGCCCGCCACCGCGATGATCACGAGCGCCACCACCACGCCGAGCAGGCTGCTCGCCTCGATCAGCAGCAGGGCGAAGATCGTCACGATGATCGCCAGCAGCGCCATGAAGCCGAGCACGGCCCCGTGCCACATGCGCCACAGGCCGACCGCGCAGGAGAGCATGACCGCGGAGAAGACGATGATCCCGCTGGCGGCGGGACGGCTCCCGCCGATCCGGTCGCCGGCCAGGTAGGCGATGAGATTGGCCAGCGCCAGGCCCGCGGCAACGAGCGCAGAAACGACAATCACCCGGGGGCGCTCGCCCGGCGCCAGCGGCGTCAGCGCGGCGCGCGCCTCGGCGTCGCGGCGCTGGGAGCGGCTCAGCTCCTCGTGCGTCGGCGCGAACCACTGGGAGCGTTCCTGGCCGCGGTGCGGGTGGGCCGACCCCTCGCGGGGTGGCGCCGCCGCCGGCGCCGCGGACGCCTTAGCCGGCCGCCCAGCTGCGGATGCCTTGGCCGGCCGCGGCCCGCCTCGGCGCCCGCGCTTGCGGCTAACGCGCTGAGCCAACGCTCTCCCCCCTTTCCACGGCCGACCGCAGCGCCCGGGCGGCCCGGCCCGGGTCATCCGAGTCGGTCAGCGCCCGTACCACCGCCACCCGGCGCGCGCCCGCCCCCCGAACGGCGGCGATGTTGGAGCCGTTGATCCCGCCGATGGCGAAGAACGGGGTGGCGGCGTGAGCGGCCGCGTAGCGGACCAGGTCCAGCCCCACCGCGGGGCGGCCGGGCTTGGTCGGCGTGGCGTGCACCGGGCCGACACCGATGTAATCGACGGCCGGCTGGCGCGCTGCCGCGTCGATCTGGTCCGGCGAGTGGGTGGACAGGCCGACGATCCGGGCCTCGCCGACCAGGCGCCGCGCCTCGGCCGGCGGGACGTCGTCCTGGCCGACATGGACCCCGTCGGCGGCCGCCGCCTCCACCAGATCCGGACGGTCGTTGAGGATGAACACCGCGCCATGTTCCGCGCATACCGCCCCGTAGCGGCGGGCGACGGCCAGGATCTCGTCATCGGTCGCCGCCTTGCACCGCAGCTGGACGATGTCCACCCCGCCGCGGATCGCCTGGGCCAGGAAATCATCGTCGAGCGCGTCGCACACCAGGTATAGACGGGCGTCGCGGAGAGCCTGCCGGGGATCGTTCACGGTCCAGAGTCTTGCAGGAGTGGCGCGCTAGGATGCCTGTTACGGGAGCCCCACCGCTGGGCTGAGAGGGCGGACGCCGATCCGCCGACCGTCAGAACCTGACCGGGTAATGCCGGAGCAGGGAGGTTCATTGACCGAGCAGACAGCAGCAGCAGATGTGGCCGTCGTCGGCGGCGGCGCGATCGGGCTCTCGATCGCCTGGCGAGCGGCTGCCCGTGGACTGAGCGTCGTGGCGTTCGAGCGCGGACGAGCCGGTGAGGGCACCTCGCGCTTCGCCGCCGGGATGCTGGCGCCGGTCGCCGAGGTCACCCCCGGCGAGGAGCCCTTGCTGGAGCTCGGCCTGCACAGCGCCCGCCTGTATCCGCAGTTCGTCGCCGATCTGGTGGCGGCGGCCGGCGTCGACACCGTTGGCTACACGACCGCCGGCACCCTGCTGGTCGCCCGCGACGGCGACGAGGCCGAGGCGCTGGAACGCGAGCTCGTCCTCCGCCAGCGTTTCGGCCTGGAGGTCGAGCGCCTGCGCCCCAGCGAAGCGCGCCGCCGCGAGCCGGGGCTGGCGCCCGCGCTGCGCCTGGCGCTCGACGTGCCGTCCGACCACGCGGTCGACCCGCGGGCGCTGCTGCCCGCGCTGGCCCGCGCGCTGCGCGCCTGTGGCGGCGAGCTGCGTGAGAACGCCCCCGTGGCCGCCGTCACGCGCAGCGGCGAGCGGGTGACCGGCGTGGAGCTGGCCGACGGCTCGCGGGTGAGCGCCGGCGCGGTGGTGATCGCCGCCGGCGTGTGGTCGGCGGAGATCCGCGGGCTGCAGACCGGCCCCGCGGACCCCGTCCCGCTGCGGCCGGTCAAGGGCCAGATCATGCGCCTCCACGATCCCGCCGGGCCCGGCCTGCTGGAGCGCGTCATCCGGATGGGCAGCGCGTACATCACCCCCCGGGGCGACGGGCGCTACGTCCTCGGCGCGACGTCCGAGGAGCGGGGCTTCGACACGACGGTGACCGCCGGGGCGGCGTTCGAGCTGTTGCGGGACGCCTCTGAGCTGGTCCCCGGCGTCTCGGAATGGGTGTTGGACGAGTTCGCGGCCGGCCTGCGGCCCGGCACCCCGGACAATCTCCCGGCGATCGGGGCCGGCGAGCTGGAAGGGCTGCACTGGGCTGTCGGCCACCGTCGCGGGGGGATCCTGCTGTCGCCGGTCACCGCCGAGCTGATTGTGAGCGGACTCCTCGGCGAGAGCCCGCCCTCGCCCGCCCTCGCCGCGGAGGCCTTCGCCCCCGGGCGGTTCGCCGCCGCGTCGACGCGTGCCCACCCCGCCGGGAGCCGGCCGTGACGGTGACCGTGAACGGCGCGGCCCGTGAGCTGCCCGCCGGCGCTACCGTCGCCAGCGTGGTTGAGTTGCTCGACGTCGCCCCCGGCGCCCGGGGCGTGGCCGTCGCCGTCGACGGCGAGGTCATCGCGCGGTCCCGCTGGACCAAGACCGAACTACGCGAGGGCTCCACGGTGGAGGTCCTCGCCGCCATTCAGGGAGGATGACCCCCATGTCCGACCCGCTGCGCATCGCCGACCGCGAGCTGAGCTCCCGCCTGATCCTCGGAACAGGCGGCTTTGCCAACCACGAGCTGCTGGCCGAGGCCTGCCGCGAGGCCGAGACGGAGATGTGCACCGTCGCCCTGCGCCGGCTGGATCCGAGCGTCCGTGGCTCGATCCTGGACGTGCTGACGGCCGAGGGCGTCGACGTCCTGCCCAACACGGCGGGCTGCTTCACCGCCCGCGACGCGGTCACCACCGCCCAGCTGGCCCGCGAGGCGTTTGAGACCAACTGGATCAAGCTGGAGGTCATCGGCGACGACCGCACGCTGCTGCCGGATGCAGTCGAGCTCGTCGCGGCCGCCGAGGAGCTCGTCGACGACGGCTTCACCGTGCTCCCGTACACGACCGACGATCCGGTGCTGGCCCGCCGATTGGAGGACCTGGGCTGCGCGGCGGTCATGCCGCTGGGCTCGCCGATCGGCAGCGGCATGGGTATCTGCAATCCCTACAACCTGTCGATCATCGTCGAGCGCGCCGGGGTCCCGGTCATCCTCGACGCCGGCGTCGGCACAGGCTCCGACGCGGCGCTGGCGATGGAGCTGGGGTGCGATGCGGTGCTGTGCGCCTCGGCCATCTCCCGGGCCCACGACCCGGCGGGCATGGCCCGGGCGGTCCGGCTCGGCGTCGAGGCCGGGCGGCTGGCGCATCGCGCCGGCCGGATTCCCCGCCGCCGCTATGCCGAGGCGTCGACGCCGCAGGAGGGAATCGCCGTGTTCGGCGCCCAGGGCGTCGCCCGGTGAACGTCGACGAGCTGATCGACGGCTGGCAGGCGGCCTGGACGGCCAAAGATCCCGGCGGCTTTGCCGACGTGTGCGCCACCGGGGTCCAGTACGAGGACCCGCTCACCGGCGAGCCGCTCAACGGCATCTCGGCGCTGGCCGCGCACGCCGGGCGCCTGTGGGCGGGATTTCCGGACGCGCGGCTGGAGCGGACCGGCGAGCGGCTGCACGACGATCACTTCGTCGCCGCCCCCTGCAAGGCGCTCGGGACGCATCGCGCGGCGCTGGAGGGCCTGCCGGCGACCAACCGGTTCGTCGTCGTGCACTGCGTCTTCTACTGCGAGCTGCAGCACGAGCTGCTGCTGCGCGTCCGAGCGTTCTTCGACGTCTACGACGCCGCGACGCAGCTCGGCATCCTGCCCGGCCGGGGCACGCTCGGCGAGAAGGCGCTGCTCATGCTCCGCGGCTTTGGGCTGCGCGCCACGCGCAACCCGTGACTCATCGCGCCGCGGCGGCGGCCGCGGCCAGTCCCTCGCGCGCTGCCGGCGCCAGGCGCCGGCGCAGCCGCCACCGCGCTCCGGAGAACGTCAGGTTGGCCACGGTGGCAAACCCGCGCTCGTCGGCCCGCAACGCCAGCAGCAGGTGCGCCACGCGGTCTGACCGCGGCAGCTCATCCCCGGTGGCCCGCACGCAATAGCACTCCACGCGCCGGCCGCCGGGCCTGAGGAGCAGCGCGCCGGCCGGGCCGACCAGCCACACCCCGAGGCGGCCGGGCTCCAGCGCCAGGCCGGTTCGCGTCAGCAGGGCGCGCGCGTCGTGCGCCACGAGGTCGGCGAGCAGGCCGAGGGCCCGGTGTTCGGCATGCGCGTCCGCGCCGGACGCCGCTACCCGCGGCTCGCGCAGCACGCCGGCGCCGCGCGCGGCGTACAGCTCGGCGATGGCCCAGGCGAAGGCAAGGGCCACCACCGCCATCGGGATCATGATCGCGCTCAGCGCCGGGAGCACGGCCGCCGTGAGCAGGAACGGGACCGTCTGCGCCACCGTGGTCTTCGTCCACAGACGGTCGGCCCGGCGCAGCGTGTGCTCGTCGACCCGCGCCCGCCAGGGAACCGCGGCGAGCTCGGGAAGCTCACCGGTGAGCGGCAGCGACGCCTCGCCGCCGTCCGCGGACACGACGCCGGTCAACCTCCCGCAATCGGCCGGCGCAGGATGACGAGGTCGGCGTCGGCGGGCAGCTCGCGCACGGCGGTCGCCTCGCTCGCCCCCCCGCTGGCCACGGCCAGGTAGCCACGCTCCAACTCGGCGGACAGAGCGGCCCGCGCCGCCTCGGCCCCGGCGGGATCGTGGACGTCCCACTCCGCCAGGACGGTGTGTCCGGTCTGGTCGAGACGAATCAATCGCGACATACGAGCCTCCAGACGACGTTGTCTCAGTCCACATCATACGTCTCGAGTGGGATCGTCCTCCCGGCCCCGGCGGTCGACGTACACTGCGGCGCTTGCCTCGCCACTTCCTCACCGGTGAAGAGCTCAGCGCCGAGGAGCTGCAGCGGCTGCTCGACCGCGCGATCGCCCTCAAGGCGGATCCGCTTGGCTCGGATGCGCTGCGCCGGCGATCCGTGGCGCTCATCTTTCGCGCCGCGTCGACGCGCACGCGCACGTCGTTCGAGACCGGCATCGCCGAGCTCGGCGGACACCCCATGGTGCTCCGCACCGACGAGCTCCAAATCAGTCGAGGCGAGTCGGTCCGTGACACCGCATACGTGCTCTCGCGCCATGCGGCGGCGATCGGCATCCGCACCGGACCGGACGAGGAGGTCGCCGAGTTCGCGCGCTACGCCAGCGTCCCGGTCATCAACATGCTGACCGCGGGACATCATCCGTGTCAGGCACTGGCCGACCTGATGACACTGCACGAGACATTCGGGTCGGTGCGCGGGCTGACACTCGCCTACGTCGGTGATGGCAACAACGTCGCGCGGTCACTGGCGATCGTCGGCCGCCTGGCCGGCGTCAACGTGCGCATCGCGTCGCCGGAGGGCTACCAGCTGGAGGCGTTGCCCGACGCTGTGCTCACCGACGACCCGGCCGAGGCGGTCGACGGCGCCGACGCCGTGTACACCGACGTGTGGGTGAGCATGAGCGACGACCCAGCGTCGGCTGAGGCGCGCCGTCGCGCGTTGGCGGCGTATCGCATCGACGACGCTCTGCTCGATCGGGCCGCGCCGCACGCCATCGCACTGCACTGCCTGCCGGCTCACCCCGGTGACGAGATCACCGCCGACGTGCTCTACGGCGAGCGCCAGCGCATCTGGGATCAGGCGGAGAACCGTCGCCACGCGCAGAAGGCGCTGTTGGAACTTCTCGTCGGCTGACGCGCATATATCAGTGCACCGCGCGCACGGCGTGCGCCGTTCGGATAACCTCGCGCCACGCGCCCAGTCAATCAGGAGCCTCTCACCATGCCACCCGCCAAACGCTCACCGTCAACCTCGTCACGTTCCTCGTCGTCGAGGTCCACCGCCAAGCGGACGAGCTCGTCCAACGCCGGCTCCGGCGCGAAGCGCACTTCGGCCGCGGCGCGCACCGGCGCCAAGTCGACCGCCACCAGCACGCGCAAGGCGGCGGGACGCACCACCACGCAGGCCAAGTCCGGCGCCACGCGCACGCGGACCACCGCAAAGTCCGGCGCGGCCAAGACCGCGCAGTCGGGACGCGCCACGCGCGCCGCGGCGAAGTCAACCGCCAAGAACGCCGCGTCGGCCGCGACCGGCACCGCCAAGGCGGCGCGCTCGGGCGCGAAGGGAACCGCCACCGCGGCCACCAGCGGCGCCAAGAACGCCAAGTCCTCGGCCAAGGCGGCGACGACCCGGACGCGTCGAGCCAGCGGCGCGGACAGCAAAGCATCGGTCGCCGATCAACTGAGGCACGGCACCATCAGCCCCCGTGATCTGGTGATGCTGACCCGCGATCGCATCCAGGAGGCGCTGGATGACGCCGCCGCGCGCGGGCGAGTGACGCGGAAGGACGCCAATGACCTGGTGGCCGAACTGGTGCGCCGCGGGCGCGCCGAGCGCGACGACCTGCGGGGCGAGTTGGACACGCTGGTCAAGCAGGGGCGCGGGCAGCTGCAGACCGCCAGTCGCAAGGCGCGCCACACGGAGCCAGGCGACCGCGTCGTGCGCGGCGCTGACCGCGCCCGCCGCCGCGTCGGCGTCGGTCCCAACTTCCCGATCCTCGGCTACGACGAGCTTAACGCCCGCCAGGTGCAGAGCCGCGTCAAGGAGCTGAGCAAGCCCGAGCGTCGCAAGGTCCTCACCTACGAGCGCAAGCACGCCAACCGCAAGTCGGTCGTCGGCGCGCTGGAGAAGTCGCTGGCCTGACGTCTGCGCCGCGGTCGCATTGCGCCGCGGTCGGATCCCGCCGCGGCCGCCCGCCGGCCGGCCGGCCACGTCATATCGCCCGCGGGCCTGCTAGTTGTAGTCGTCTCATGGCCAGCGTTCCCAGTGCCCAGACACGTCCCCAGCGCGGCGACGAACTCGAGTTGACAATCGACGCTCTGGCGTTCGGCGGCGCCGGGGTGGCGCGCGCCGACGGCTACGTGGTGTTCGTGACGGGCGCGCTGCCCGGCGACCGCGTGCGCGCCGTCGTCACCAAGCGCAAGCGGGCGTATGGCGAGGCGCGCACGCTGGAGGTCCTGCAGCCGAGCCCGGATCGCATCGCGCCGGTGGCCGACCATCCCGGCGCGCCCTGGCAGGTGCTGTCCTACGACCGCCAGCTGGAGGTCAAGCAGTCACAGGTGGAGGACGCGCTGCGGCGGATCGGCAAGCTCGACGGCTTTGCGCTGGAGCCGATCGTTCCCGCCGTCGCCGAGTGGCGTTACCGCAACAAGCTGGAGTACTCGTTCGGGACCGACGCCGCGGGCGCGCTGGTGTGCGGCTTCCATGCCCCCGGGCGCTGGGACGAGATCGTGGCCGTCGATGACTGCCTGCTCGCCTCCGAGCGCGCCAACGCCGCGCGGGAGCAGATCGTGCGCTGGTGCCGCGAACAGGGGCTGAGCGCCTATGACCGCCGCAGCGGCGAGGGGGTGCTGCGCAACCTCGTCGTGCGCGAAGGGCGGCGCACCGGCACGGTGCAGGTCCGGCTGGTCACCAGCGACACCCCGTTGGACGCGGACTCGCTGGCCCGGGCCGGCGATGGCCTCGATGGCGTGCTGTGGACCCGTCAGCCGAGCGTTGCCGAGACGACGCAGGGCGGAGTCACCGAGTTGCTGGCCGGCACCGACCGCTTCGACGAGGAGCTCGGCGGGATGCGCTTTCAGATTTCGGCCGAGGCGTTCTTCCAGACGAACACCGAGATGGCCGAACGGCTCTACGGCGTGGCGACCGAGTTCGCGCAGCTCGGCGGCTTTGAGCGGCTGTATGACCTGTACTGCGGGATCGGCACGATCGGCCTGCTCATGTCGCCTCGCGTGGCCGAGGTGTGGGGCCTGGAGATCGTGCCCGAGGCGATCGCGGCCGCCATCGCCAACGCCCGCGCCAACGAGGTCGACAACGCGCAGTTCTTCGCCGGCGACGTGCGCCTGGCCCTGCGTGAGCTCGTTGAGCGCGCGGGCCGCCCGGACGTCCTTGTCGTCGATCCGCCCCGGGCCGGCCTGTCGCAGAAGGTGGTGCGACGCATCATCGAAGCGTCGCCGTCGCGCATCGTGTACGTGTCGTGCAACCCCACGACGCTGGCGCCGAACGCCGCGCAGCTCGTCGAGGCCGGCTACGAGCTGCGCCGGGTGCGGCCGGTCGACATGTTCCCGCAGACGCCGCACATCGAGTGTGTCGCCGAGCTGGTTCGGCGACCCAACTCAGGATGAGCCGGTCAGGCGCAGCTCGATGTCGAGCCGCGCGTCGCCTCTGATCGCGCCCAGCCAGTTCCAGTCCAGACCCAGGTCCTGACGCGGAACGCTGGTGCTGGCGCGCACGGTGACCGTGCCGTCGCCGGCCGGCTCGACCGCGACGGGCAGCTCCAGCCGGACGCGCTTGGCACCGACGACCAGGTCACCCGAGACCATGAGCTGATCGCTCGCCCCCGGCCTGACATCCGTCACGGCGAACCTCGTCTCGGGATTGACCTGGCTGTCGAAGAAGTCCGCGGAGCGCAGGTGCTTGTCCCGCTTCGGCTTCCCGGTGTCGAGGCTGGCGGTGTCGACGACGAGCTCGCCGGTGGGGCCCGTCAACGATCCGCGGTACGTGGAGAACACGCCCTTGACGTCGGTGAGGCCCCACATCGAGCGGACGCGAAACTCGACATGACCTGATTGCGGATCCACGCGCCAGGTGGCGGGCGTGAGCCCGGGGAGCGTTGCGGTGGCATCGTTGAGCATCTGGTCCTCCTGTGGTGATCGGCTGTGTCACATCACGCGTATGTACCGGGTCATGCTTCTATGACACGCGGCGGAGCGAGAATGTGACCATGGCCGACGACGACTGGCTGGCCGAGCGCTTCCAGGAGCAGCGGCCCCATCTGCGGGCCGTCGCCTACCGGATGCTGGGGTCGCTCAGCGAAGCCGACGACGCGGTCCAGGAAGCGTGGTTGCGGCTCAGCCGCAGCGACGCCGACGAGATCGAGAACCTGGGCGCATGGCTCACGACGGTCGTGGCGCGCGTGTCGCTGAACATGTTGCGCGCGCGCAGATCCAAGCGGGAGGAGTCCCTGGAGGCTCGGCTGCCCGATCCCGTCGTCAGCCCGGCCAACGGGACGGATCCCGAGCACGAGGCGCTGATCGCCGACTCGGTCGGGCTGGCCATGCTGGTGGTGCTGGAGACGCTGACGCCAGCCGAGCGCCTCGCCTTTGTGCTGCACGACATGTTCGCGGTGTCATTCGACGAGATCGCCTCGATCACCGGCCGCTCTCCGGCGGCCGCCCGCAAGCTGGCCAGCCGCGCCCGGCACCGCGTGCAGGGCGAGGCCCCGGTCCCGGATGCCGATCTGGCCGACCAGCGCCGCGTCGTCGACGCGTTCTTCGCCGCCTCGCGGAACGGCGACTTCGACGCGCTCGTGGCTGTGCTCGATCCGGACATCGTGCTGCGCGAGGACGACGGCACCCAGCGTCCCGGTGAGCCGGTCGTGATTCGCGGCGCCCAGGCGGTGGCGGAGCGGGCGTTCAGCTTCGCCCGGCTCGCACCGTACGTGCGGCCCGCGCTGGTGAACGGAGCGGCTGGAGCGGTGGTGGTCCCGGAGGGCCGCCCGTTTGCGGTCATGGCGTTCACGGTCACGGACGGCCGGGTCGTCGAGATCGACGTGCTGGCCGGTGCTCAGCGCTTGAGCGAGATCGAGCTCTCCGGGCTGGAGTGACCGGTTCCGGCGGCTAACCGCGCGGGCGGATGCTGACGCTGACCCGGGTGGCGCGCGGCCGCGCGCGCACCTCCAGCAGCGGCGCGTTGCGCCGGGAGATGACGCGGCCGCCGCTGACCTGGGCGACGTAGCCGGACCGGTAGGTGTAGGGCGGCACCTCGATCAACGTCGGCGCCGCCAGCGCCCGGTCGACGCGGTAGCGGTAGCCGAAGATCCGCAGCGCGCGGTCGTAGGACTGCGCGCCGGGGGTGCCGGAGGTCGCCCACGGAAACGGGACCGCCACCGCCGTGGCCAGCGGCGGGATCGGGCGGCGGGTCTGCTGATCGATCAGCCCCTCGGCGGCGTTGCCCGGCGTCGGATCGTTGAGCTGCATCGCCGACCAGTAGACCCAGGACAGGTTGAGCGGCTGGGCGGCGTCGACGGGGGCCGCGTCGAATCCGGGGGAGTTGGACGCTCCGAACTCGTCCATCACCCAGGCCGGACCTCCCGGCTGACGCGTTCGTGTCCGGTCGCGCTCGGCCAGCGTCTGGCGCAGCTGCACCGGAGGGTTGCCGTAGACGTGGAACCCCAGCACCAGATCGGCGAAGCGCAGTGGCTCGCCGATCCCGATCGACTCCGGCACGCCGAAGTTGGCGGCGCCACTTGGCTCATAGAACACGGCGTGCCCGGGATCCGTGGCGCGGATGACGCCGATGAGGCCCTTGTGGAGCGGCTGGACGTGCGCGGCGGCGCACGAACGCGGCTCCAGCCGGGCCCCGCCGTAGTCGCATTGAAGCTCGGCGTCGAAGTTGCGAACGCCGAAGTCGTCGGGTTCGTTGTACATCTCGTAGCCGACGATGTTGGGGTCGCCGCGATAGTGAGCGGCGACCGCCTGCCACACGTGCGCGTACTGCCACTGCAGATCGCCGCGGACGTCGTTGGCGAAGAAGTTGTGGATCGCCGCGTGCACCGCCGGCGACGCGTAGCCGGAACCCCAGCCGGGCTCCGGGACGAAGGACGCGGTCCCAGTGCACGTTGCCCACGCCGGCGCGCCCTCCCCGTTCCACGGGCCCACGGGGCCGGGGTATCCGAACGCGGAGCCGTACACGTCGGAGTGCATGTCGAGGATCACGCGCAGCCCGGCGCGGGCGAGCAGCCGAACGATCACGTCGGTCCGGCGCAGGTAGGCGGCGACGGTGCGAGGGTTGTACGGCTCCGCGCGCCCGAGCCGCGGAAAGCGTGTTCCGCGGCGATGCGGCGCGCAGTAGCGGGGCTCGTTGGGCACGGAGCCCCGCGGGCCCGGCTCCAGTCCCTCCCAGAGGATCCCCAGCCGGACGACGTTGAGTCCCAGGGAGGCCAGGGTCCGCGCGTCGGCGGCGGTGAACCGGCGGCCGGGATCGCGGGCGGCGGGAGACAGAACATAGGCCAGCCGCGGCCCACTGGCCGGGCCAGCGCACGGCGTGCCGGGCACCGTGGTGTCGACCGCCCCGCCGCCGCACTTGGCCACGAGGTTGGCCCCGTGCAGCTGGAGCCGGCGTCCCTGCGCGTCGATCATGTACCGGCCGCCGGGCGCGCGCAGGATCCCGGCGCCGGCCCAGCCATCCACCCTGGCCTGGGCCGCCGCGGGCAGCAGCACAGCCAGAGTCGCCATCACCATCGCTGTCGCGGCCCGCATCGTCTCTCCTGTGGCTGGTCGGGGCCGGCCCCCACCGGGCCGCGCGCCGGGGAAGGCTAGTCGCCCGCGCGGCGGCGGGTCGCCAGTTCCAGCTCGTCGCCGCTGACGGGATGATCGTGCGCGCACCGCAGCTGGGCGGTCACCGCGGCGCCGCAGTCCCGGTGGCGGATCTCCACCCGTGAGCGGGTGGGCCCGGACTGAGCCCAGCGGTCCCCCCACTGCATGAGGGCAACCACGACCGGGAGCAGGTCGGCGCCCTTATCGGTCAGCCGATAGGCCTGCCGGGTGCGCTGCCCCGGTTCGCGATACGGCTCGCGCTCCAGGAGGCCCTCGTCGGCCAGCTCATGCAGCCGCGCGGAGGTGACGGGCTCGCTCAGCTGCGTCCGCTCGGCGAACTCCTCGAACCGGGTGGCGCCGTAGAACGCCTCACGCAGGATCAGGAACGCCGACCGGTTGCGGACGAGGTCGAGCGCCGCTGCCATCGGGCAGTTCTCGGCCACCCAGCCGTCCCGGGGATCGAGCGCGCCGGTCATCTGAATCGTTGTGCTCATAGCTTGGGGATTGTAGCTGACTTAGTGATTACTTAGCCAGTGTGATACGGTGCCTGGCTATGAACCTCCTAAGCCAGCTCTCCAAGCGACGCGCCGACGCCTCCCCGAGGCTGGTGCTGACGATCGTCTGCGCCGGCGTGGTGCTCGCCAGCCTCGACCTGTTCGTGGTCAACGTGGCGCTGCCCCAGATCGCGCGCGACCTGCACGAGACCAGCCTCGGCGACCTCTCCTGGGTGCTCAACGCGTACGCCATCGTCTACGCCGCGCTGCTGGTGCTCCTGGGGCGGCTGACCGAGGGCCGGCGGCGGGACAACAGCTTCCTGCTGGGAGCGGCCATCTTCACCGCGGCCTCGGCCGCGTGCGGCGCCGCCGGCAGCCTGACCTTGCTGGTCGCCTTCCGGGTCGTCCAGGCGGCCGGCGCGGCGCTGCTCACCCCCAGCTCGCTGAGCCTGGTGCTGGCCACCAGCCCGGCGGAGAAGCGGCAGAGCTCGGTGCGCGCCTGGACGGCATTGGGCGGGCTGGCCGCGGCGCTCGGCCCGGTCGTGGGCGGCCTGCTGGTGGCCGCCAGCTGGCGCTGGGTGTTCTACGTCAACGTCCCGATCGGGATCGCCGCCCTGATCGTCGGCTGGCGGCGGCTGCCTCCCGTGCCCGGCCACCCGGTGCGCCGCCCCGACCCGCTGGCAGCGCTGCTGGTCACCGGCGGCGTGGCCGCGTTGACGCTCGGACTGGTCAAGGGCAACGACTGGGGCTGGGGCGCGCCGGCCACCGTGGTCTCACTGGCGGTCGCCGTGCTGGCGCTGGGCGGCTTCGCGCTGCACACCGCGCGCCACCCCAACCCGCTGATCGAGGCCGCGCTGTTCCGCGTCCGCGCGTTCACGGGGTCCTCGGTGGTAGCGATCGTGTTCTCCATCGCGTTCGGGGCGATGCTGCTGTCGGTCGTCCTGTTCGCCGAGAACGTCTGGCACTGGTCGGCGCTCCAGACCGGCCTGGGAGTCGCCCCGGGGCCGCTGATGGTGCCCTTGTTCTCGTTCCTGGTCGCCGGCCGGCTGATCGCCCGGTTCGGTCCCGGGCGGGTGATCGCCGCGGGAGCCACCATCTACGCCGCTGGCGTGGCATCGTGGGCGCTGCGCGCGGGGGCGACGCCGGACTACGCGGGCCAGATGCTCCCCGGGATGCTGATGACCGGCATCGGCGTCGGGCTCACCCTGCCGACGTTCATGAGCACCGGAGCGTCCGCGCTTCCGCCGCAGGCGTTCGCCACCGGGTCGGCGGTGATCAACATGCTGCGCCAGGTCGGCCTGGCGGTCGGCGTCGCGATCCTCGTCGCCGTGCTGGGCACCCCCCGCTCGGTGAGCGCGGAGCTGGCGGCGTTCGACCGCGGCTGGACGGTGATCGCCGCCACCGCGCTGCTGGCGGCCGTGGCCGGAGCGGCGCTGCTCAGGCGCCCCGGTCGCGCCCGTGAATCGGTCCGCTGGTCCGACGCAGCGGCGTCCCCGCGCGCCGAGCTCGAACCGCGATGATCTCGGCCAGGACCGACACCGCCGTCTCCTCAGCCGTGCGGCTGCCGATGTCCAGCCCGCACGGAGCGTGGATCCGCTCGATGTCAGCGTCGGTGGCACCGGCGTCGCGCAGGCGCCGCTCGCGGTCGGCGGTCGTCTGGCGGGATCCCAGCGCGCCGATGTACCCGGCGTTCGTCTGAAGCGCCGCGATCAGCGCCGGCTCGTCGAACTTGGGGTCGTGGGTGAAGACGAGCACGGTGTCCCGCGGGCCCAGCTCGACGTCGCGCAGCGCGTCCTGCGGCCAGGCGACGCTGACCGTGGCCGACTCCGAGAAGCGACCGGAGCGCACGAACCGGCTGCGCGCGTCGCAGATCGTGACCTGGTAGCCGATCTGCGAGGCGAACGGGGCCAGCGCGGCGGAGAAGTCGATGGCGCCGAAGATGAACATCTGCGGCGGCGTCGCGTACGAGCGGATGTGGACGCGCAGATCGTCGCCCAGCGTGGCCCCGTCGGCCCCGAACCGGCGCACGGTCGTCTTGCCCTCCTCCAGCAGCCCCTGCGCCTCGCGGCCGACGTTGCGGTCGAGCAGCTCGGTGTCCCCCAGGGAGCCGATGATCCGGTCGTCGACGACGGCCAGCCGCCGGCCGGCGGTCGGCCCGTCGAGCAGCGTGGCCACGGCCACCGGGCGGCCGGCCGCATGCTCCTCGAGGGCGGCCCGCTCCACCGCGCCGGTCTCGCCGCTCAGCTCGTGGACGAGGATGTGGACGATGCCGCCGCACATCAGGCCCACCGTCCCGGCCAGCTCGTCGGAGATCCCGTAAGTCAGAAACTTGGCCTGAGGCGGGGAGCCGTTGCCCATCATCTCCTCGGCCTCTCCGACCACCGCGCCCTCGACGCATCCGCCGGTGATGGAGCCCTCGATGTTGCCCTGGTCGTCGACGACCATCATCGCGCCCACGGGCAGCGGCGCGGATCCCTCCACCTCGACCAGAAGCGCCTGCACGAATCGGCGCTCCTCGCCCAGCCAGGTGATCGCCGTGTCCTGCGTGGCATTCACGACCCCGGAGTCGATCATTGCGCTGACAACTTTAGCCGGTGGCGGAGGCCGGTTTCTGCGGGATGGGGGGTCCGGGGGGCTGGCGGATGTCGCGCCCGGTGGGGCGCAGGTCGGCGTCGAGCTCCAGCTGCCAGAAGTACCGGGTGAACGTGACGCCCGCCGTGAAGTCGCCGACGTGCGGCTCTATCCGCTCGCCGCGCGCCATGCGGACGATCAGCTCCGGATAGCTCTGCCCGGGCCGCGCCGCGTACAGATGCGCGGGACAGGCGCCGCCGAAGCGGGTGTTGACGTCGGTGATGCCCAGGCCGATCTCGCGGTCGCGGAACACCTGGACGGTGCACGGCCCCCGGCATCCGAGCGCCTCGACGACACGCCGGCCGAGGTCCATGAGCTCCTCGTCGGCGATGACCGTGCCCTTGATCGACTCCCCACCGCGCGACTCCAGCATGGTCCGGGGGATGGCGTTCAGACAGCGGCCGTCCAGGTCCGACAGCGTGTCGATCGAGAACTCCGGGCCCTGCATCGCCCGCTGGACCATCGCCGGCTCGCGGATGTAGCCGGCCAGGAACTCGGCCTCGCGCTCGTCCTCGGCGCGGAAGATCGACCGCGCCCCGGAGCCCCAGCGCGGCTTGACCATGACCGGGTAGGCGGGAACCGGATCGCCCGGCAGCACCGTCGGCGGCGAGGGCAGCCCCAGGCGCTCCAGCAGGAGATGCGTCTCGTACTTGTCGAACGTGGCCCGCGCCACCTCGCCGTCCGGAACGAACGCCGGCAGGGAGCCGTCCTGGCGGGCATGGCCGAGGATCTCCAGATCAAGGTCGGTCAGCGGCACGACGGCGCCGACGTTGAACTGGCCGCACAGCTCCTGGAGCGCCGGAACGTAGCCCGGCTCGTCAAAGCGCGGGACGGCCCGCCGGTGGGTGGCCGCGTATTGAGCCGGCGCCAGCGGATTGGGGTCGGCGGCGATCGTCGGGGCCAGCTGCGAGAAGGCGGAGACGAGCGTGTAGCGCTTGCCCACGCCGGTGAGCAGGACGGCTACGTCTGAGTCGGAGGCTGCCACCCGCCCGTCGCTCCCTTGTAGAGGCCGCTGCCGCGCACGACGTGCCCCAGCGTGCGGGCCAGGATCCGCAGGTCCAGGGCGAGCGACTGATGCTCGACGTACCACAGGTCAAGCTCGATCCGCTCCGGCCAGGGCAGCGACGCGCGGCCGTTGACCTGGGCCCATCCGGTGATGCCCGGCTTGACGGCGAGCCGCCCGCGCTGGCGGGGCGTGTAGTGGTCGACCTGGTGGCGCAGGGTGGGCCGGGGCCCCACGATCGACATCTCGCCCCGGAGCACGTTCCACAGGTTGGGCAACTCGTCAAGCGAGTAGCGGCGCAGCAGCCGGCCCACCCGCGTGATCCGCGTATCGCCGTCGTTGATGGCCAGCCCGGCGCCGGTGAACTCGGCGCCGGAGACCATCGTTCGCAGCTTGAAGATCTCAAAGGCACGCCCGTCCTGGCCGACGCGGACCTGCCGGTAGATGGGATCGCCAGGGGACTCGAGCCGGATCATCACGGCCAGCAGGGCCACCAGCGGGGCGGTGAGGATCGCCGCGGGGAGCGCGATCGCGATGTCCAGGGCGCGCTTGATCATGCGTCGCTCCGGTTCGTCACCAGGCGACTGTCGCCGCGGGTCGTCACCGCGTGCCCTCGGCGGGCTCCCAGCCCGCGTGGGTGCCGTGGGCCAGCCAGTCCCACAGCCCTGCGGCGAGCGAGGCGGTGGTGAGGACGTAGTAGCGGGCGATCAGCAACGGACGCACCCGTCCTCCGCCCACCCGGCTGGCCGCCAGCGCGGCTGCGAGCAGCACGACCTGGGCGGCGACCGCCGCGGCGTAGATCTCCCCATGACCGATCAGGGCGATGCTGGTGGCCAGCGCAGCCAGGTGGAGGAACGGCGAGATGTAGCGCAGCACGCGGTGGGAGACGATCATGAACGCGTACAGCGGGTCATACCCCCGCGGCGAGAGCATCCCGCCGCGGAGCATGATCGGCCAGCCGTGGCTCATCATCCGCCGCTTGCGATGAAACTCGCCCTCGATGCTCGGCACCATCTTCTCGCTGGCCCGGGCCGCGGGCACGTAGACGGCGCGCCAGCCGCGCTTGACCATGTTGAACGGGAACGAGAGGTCGTGGCCCATGATCGCGTCGACCACGATGTAGGCCGTCCGGCGCGTGGCATAGATGGCGCCGTTGCCCCCGGTCACCGAGCGGACCTGCGACTCCAGCCGCCGCAGGGCCATCTCGTATCGCCAATAGAGGCCCTCCTGGTTGGTCCCCTGGGAGTTGACGAACCGGACGTCGCCGCACGCGTAGCCGACCCGCGGGTCGGCGAACGGCCGCACCAGCTCGCGCAGCGCTTCCGGCTCCCAGCGGACGTTGGCATCCGAGAAGGCGACGATCTCATGCCGCGCCCGCTCCACCCCGACGTCCTGGGTCCGCACCTTCCCCCGGCGGTCCAGCTCCAGCACCACGTCGGCGCCCGCCGCCCGGGCCCGCGCCGGCGTGTCGTCCGGCGACCCGTCGCAGGCGACGATCACCTCCACCCGGTCGGCGGGGTAGTCGAGCGCCCGCAGGTTGGCCACGCGGTCGGCGATCACTTCCTCTTCGGCGTATGCGGCCACGATCACCGACACCGACGGAAGCTCCTCCGGCTCAGCGGGCCTGGGCTCCGGCGCCGACGCCGCCCGCCGCCCCCGGGCGAGCGCGGCCAGCGTCAGGCCGTAGCCGACATGCGTGTACGCCAGCAGCCCGGCCGAGGTCCAGAAGATCGCTTTGAGCACGGCGGCATTCTGGCGTACCGGGGGCTCGCCCTGCCCGCCCCCTGCGTGCAGCGCCCGACCTGATCGCCCGCGGGCGGGCGCCGTCCGGCCCCGCCCGCGGCGGGTGCTGGCCATCTCCCGGCGGCGGGTGCGATCCGACTCGACCTCCCGGCGGCGGGTGCGATCCGACTCGACGTCCCGCGGCGGGTGGGTGGTTGGTGGGATGTTGGGCCCGGGGTGGAACGGCTTTGGCATTGAAGAGCGGATAGAGCGGGACGGCGCACCGGGTTCGGCGGGCGACCGGGGCGCTGGTTATCAGGCGACCAGGGCGCTGGTTATCAAATTGTGATAAGCCGCGGGGCGTTCTGGGGGCGTTTCAGGTCCTGTCAGCCGTCGATCATTGCCATTTGGCGGCCCAGGGGTCGCCGCCGAGGGGTCGAGCGTGGGGGCTCTGGGGACTTTCACCCCCCTACAGCACGGAAACATCCCAAAGCCCCCTCGGATCAGGGCCACCCGGCGTTATCACATCGTGACAAAGCCGGCGACGCTCGGAGGTTGCGGCGCTCGGCCCTGCCCATCTTCATGGCAATGCCGTTCGGCCCGGGCGCCGAGTGCGCGCCGCACGGAAGACACCGAAACGGCCGAGTCGGGCAAACGAGCTCACCATTAGTTGAGCCCACAAGCACCCTGCTATCCTCAACCGACATGGAACTTGGACTTGCCACCTTCGCCGACCTGTCCTCCGGGGTCAGCCCGCAGCAGCGGATGCGGGAATTGCTGGAGGAGGCCGAGCTCGCCGAGCAGGTGGGCCTCGATGTGTTCGCCATCGGCGAGCATCACCGGCCGGATTTCCTGATCTCCTCGCCCGCCGTCCCGCTGGCAGCGATCGCCGCGCGGACGGAGCGGATCCGGCTGTCCAGCGCGGTCACCGTGCTCAGCTCGGCCGACCCGGTGCGGGTCTTCCAGGAGTTCTCCGAGCTGGATCTGATCTCCAACGGCCGGGCCGAGATCATGGCCGGCCGCGGGTCGTTCATCGAGTCGTTCCCGCTGTTCGGCTACGACCTGGACGACTACGACGAGCTGTTCGCCGAGAAGCTCGACCTGCTGCTGCGCATCCGGAATGACGAAAAGGTCACGTGGTCCGGCCGGCTGCGCGCGCCCATCAACGACGTCGGCGTCTACCCGCGCCCGATCCAGGATCCCCTGCCGATCTGGGTGGCGGTCGGCGGCACGCCGGAGTCGGTGATCCGGGCCGGCGCGCTCGGCCTGCCCCTGACGCTGGCCATCATCGGCGGCCAGCCGGAGCGGTTCGCGCCGCTGATCGACCTCTACCGTCGCGCGGCGACCCAGGCCGGACACGACGCCGACCGCCTCCCCGTCGCCATCAACAGCCACGCGTTCGTCGGCGAGACCCCTCAGGCGGCCGACGCGGCCTTCGCCCAGCCGTACCTGGCGATGATGAACCGCATCGGGCGCGAGCGGGGCTGGCCGCCGGCGGGCAAGCCGGAGTACGAGGCGCTACGCTCGCCGCGCGGCGCGGTCGCCGCCGGGTCCCCGGAGCAGGTGACCGAGAAGATCCTGTTCGAGCACGAGCTGTTCGCCAACCAGCGCTACGTCGGCCAGATGAGCGTCGGCGCCGTCGCCCACCGGGACGTGATGCGCTCCATCGAGCTGTTCGGCACCGTGGTCGCGCCCGCGGTCCGCGCCGAGGTCGAACGCCGGGTGGGCGGGGGCGTGGCCGAGCCCGCTACCGCCGTCTGAGCGTCTCGTACAGCGCCAGGGTGCGCCGGGCCGACTCGTCCCAGGAGTACGGCCCCTGGGCGGCCGCCCGGGCCGCCTGTGCCATCCGCCCCCGCGCATTCGCATCGCCGAGCAGCGAAGCCAGCGCGGCGCCCAGCGCATCCGCGTCTCCCGGGGCCACCAGCCGCGCGGCCCCCGTCTCGGCCACCTCCGAGAACCCGCCGATGTCGCTGACGACGGCCGGCTTGCCGAACGCCAGCGCGCTGGCCAGCACGCCGGACTGATCGAAGCGCTCGGTCCGGCCGTACGGCACCACCACGACGGCGGCCCGCTCCAGCAGAGCCGCCATCTCGCCCTCGCTGACGTACCGCGGCACCCAGTGGACGCCCGGCGAGCCCAGCGCGCGCAGCGGCTCCAGATCCATCATCGGCCGCCCCGCGATCCACAGCTGGGCATCGGGCACCTGCCGCCAGGCGCGCAGGAGGGTGTCCAGGCCCTTGTAGGGACGCAGCAGGCCGAGGAACAGCACCACCGGCCCGTCCCCCGCCGCCGATGCGACCTCCACAGGCAGCGGCGCCCGCGAACCGGTCGCCACGTGCTCAAACGCTCCATGGTGGATGACATGCACGCGGTCGGCCGCCACGCCCAGGCGCTCCACCAGCTGCCCGCGGCCGTACCGGGAGTGCACGATGATCGCGTCCACCCGATCAAACAGGCGGCGCTGAGCGCGCAGCTGCCCGGGACGGGGCTCGCGCGGGAGCACGTCGTGGGCGGTCAGGACCAGCGGTCGGTCCGGCAACAGGTGGAGGTCGATGACCGGCGCGGTCAGCCATTGGAGGTGGACGACGTCGGCCCGCGCCGCCGACCGCCGGAAGCGGAGCATGTCCGGAACGTGCTCGGCCAGCTTGCTCAGCCGCCGTCCCCGGGACCCCGGCGCGCCCCGCGCATGGCGGTAGAAGAGCTCCTCGACGACGTAGCCGTCAGCCGGAGGCACCTCCCCGTAGGCGAACCGTGAGGTGACAAGCTCCACCGTCGCCCCGGCCCGAGCCAGGGCGGCACACAGCGCGCGGTCATACGGCGGCGTGTACGCCGAAGGGTCGACGACCTGAACGCGCATCAGGAGTCCAGCGGCCGTCCGGCCAGGCGGGCGAGACGGGCCGCGATGGCGTGGGCCTCGGCCCCGCCCAGCGCCAGCACCCGCGCGTCGCCGTCACGCGCCAGCCGCCTCACCGCGGGAGCGATCGCCGCCAGTCCGGGTCCGGTCCCACGCCGATGCAACAGGCCATCCCAGGTCGAGCGCAGCGGGTGACGGACCACAAGGCGCAGGAGGGCGATGAGCCGCGCAGCGGACCCGTCGTCCTCGCGGTAGTCGACCCGCAGCTCGCGGGCCGCGCGCTCCTCCACCACGTCCGGCCGAGACCCGGCCTCGACCCGGGCGCCGGCCAGGGTGAGGGGCAGGTCGGCCAGAGGGTCCCCCTTGGCCGGGAACCGATCGGCCACCAGCACCACCATGACCGGGCCGGTCGGCCGACCCGAGCGCCGGGGCCGGTTCGACAGGGCAAACCCGGCCAGCTCCTCGACCCCTAGCAGCGCGTCGAGGGCCAGGAAGCCGCCGCGCTCCAGGCGCGGCGGGGGCGCGGCGGAGGCGCGCCCCCCCGCGGCCGACCCGCTCCGCCGGCGTCGATGGACGAGCCGTCCGGCCGCCCGCGCCACCGCCGGCTCGGGGTCGAAGCCGTCATAGCGCCGGGCCAGCCATGCCCGACCGGCCGCATAGCCCCGCCACTGGCGGCGGAGCGCCCGCACCGAGGTCCGGTAGCTGTGCTCCACCCGCGCCTCCGGGCACGAGGCCAACTGCCAGCCGGCGCGCTGCAGCCGCCAGCTGAAGTCGGTGTCCTCGGCGGCGCGCACCCCCTCGTAGAAGCCGCCGATCGCCTCGAACGCCGTCCGGCGCACGAGCAGGTTGGCCGCCACCGCCCGCGGCATGTAGCCGTGGGCGAGGTGGGCGTCCTGGTCCAGGAAGCTGCGCGCCGCTCCGTATCGGGCGGCGAACGTGGCGCCGCCCGGCGCCGGCACCACCGCCCCCGCCAGCGCGCCGACGTCGTCGGCCACCGACTCGGCCAGGTAGCGGTCGAGCAGGTCGGCCGGGGCGCGGCAGTCGGCGTCGAGGAACAGGATCCACTCGCCGTGAGCATGCGCGGCACCGACGTTGCGGGCATGGGCCGGCGACTGCTCCCCCGTGGCCCGAACGACGCGCACGACCGCCGCGGGCGGCGCGGTGCCCGTGTTGTCGACGAGGAGTCGCTCGTCCTCTGGCCCCAGGTTCAACGCGCCGAGCGCGGCGAGCGCAACTTGGGCCTCACCCCGAGTGCCGGCGAACGGCATCACGACGCTGACGGCCGGCCGGCCGCTTCGCTCTCCCGTGCTCATGCCTCGTTGCGCACCGGTCGGGGGACGGCCCGGCGGGCCCGGGCCAGCAGGTCGCGGGCCTGGCGGAGCTCGGCGGCGTGGGCGAAGCCGGTGGCCAGCAGGACCGGGACGATGGCGACGAACACCGCCCCGCGGGAGACGAAGCCCACCGCACCGGAGGTTGGCAGGAGCAGCTCGCCGGCCGCGGCCATCCCGCCCATGACGGCGACCAGGTGCGCCAGGCGGAGCCACTCGAACTCCACGGGGAAAGCGTGGCGGGTGAGCACGTGCATGATGGTCAGCATCACGATGTAGGCGCCGCAGAGCGCGATGCCGGCTCCGGCCAGGCCCCATGCCGGCACCAGCACCACCAGCAGCACGACGTTAACGGCCAGCCCGGCGATCGCCGCCGGAAAGTTGCGCGTGGTCACCTGGGCCCGCCCGGCGACGACCAGAAACACCACCCACAGTCCATACATGGCCCAGCCGAGCGCCACCCAGGGCAGCGCCTGGTAGGCGCCGAAGTAGGCGGGTGCGGCCAGCAGGCGCAGGACCCAGCGCCCCTCCAGGGCCAGCCCGGCCACCACCCAGCCGCTGACCAGCACGTAGTAGGTGGTCACCAGTCCGTACAACCTCGCCGCCTCGGCGTCGTCGGAGACGGAGTAGGCCAGCGGCGGCCACGCGTACTGGAATGCGCGCACGATGAACGCCACCGCTCCAGCGAGCTTGACCGCTATCGAGTACAGGCCGGCCATCGCCGGGCTGCGGTGGTGGAAGATGTAATAGCGGTCGACGATGCTCAGCGCGTAGACAGAGGCCTCGGCCGGCACCGTGGGCAAGCCGAACCGGAGCAGGCTGGCCATCTGAGACGCCTGGGCCCGGCGCGGGCGCAGCCGGTGGCGCAGCGAGAACCAGACCGCGAGCAGGATGATCGTCGACGCGCCGTAGTTGCCCAGGAGCAGTCCGCGCGCCCCCTTCCCCAGCGCCACCACCAGGACGACCGAGGCCGCGACGGTCAGGAGCACGTTGCACAGCGAGGCGATGGCGTACGCGCGCAAGCGCTCGTCGACGCGCAGGATCCCGTAGGCCAGCTCCAGGTTGGTGAACGCCCACAGCCCCAGCACCGCCACCCGGAAGGTCGTCGGATCCCGGTAGCCGAGCACCACCCGGCTCAGGGGCGCCGCGAACACCGCCAGGACCAGCGACACGACCGTCGTGGCGATGAGCAGGAAGGCGGCCGCCCGGCGGACCAGGGCGTCGCGCCGCTCCGGATCCTCGTCGACGAAGTAGTAGCGCAGGAACGCCTCGATCATCCCGAAGCGCACGACGATGCTGACCAGGATGACCCCGTTGGCGAGCAGCTCCACGACGCCGTAGCCGCTCGGCGCGATGTAGCGCGTGTACACCGGGAGCAAGAGCACGGCGATGAACTTGGAGACGACGTCGGCCACCTGGTAGGCGGCCAGGGACGAGACCAGGCGCTTCAGATAGGCGGCCACAACGACAGGAACGGTACGAGCAGCCGGGCCGCCCGGCTACCTCACGGTGATGACCGCCTGCGGCGCGGCGGCCGGGGTCAGCGCCGACTGGACGGTGTTGCAGGTCCGGTCCGGCGACAGCCGCAGCCCGATCAGGTACGTGCCGGGCGGGGCGGGCATGCCGCCGGTCAGCGTCCCGTTCCACTCACTGGTGCCGTTCTTGCTCGTCGCCGCATAGCTCTTGACCAGCTGCGGCCGGGATCCGCCGGCGACCCGCAGGATCAGGATCCGCGGCCGCAGGCCCTGGTTGCCGGAGTAGCGGATCGTGGCGACCGACCGGCCGGCCGCCGCGGACGCGGTGGGCGCCGTGACCACCCGCGGCGCCACGCTGGTCACCTCCAACCGCGGCGGATGGGTCTGGACGGTCACCGGCTCCAGCGCCCCGGTCGCCTTGGCGATGAACAGCGTGCGGCCCTGCTGGGCGAGCGATACGCGGATGTCGTACACGCCGTCCGGGGCGATCGTGCCGTCGTCCTGGCGCCCGTTCCAGATGAACGTCCGGCGCTTGAGCGTCCTCATGTAGCGGCCGGAGCCGGGCAGCGTGCGGATGACCCGATGCTCCTGGTTGACGATGTAGACATAGACGACGTCGCCGCGGTTCTGCAGGTAGAACGACAGCTTCATCCGCTTGAAGCTGACCGGCACCCGCTGCCCCTTCGGGTTGCGCAGCTGGCACGTGCCGCCGTGGGCGGGGTTGATCGTGCTCGGGACCGGCGCGGGCAGCCCGTTGATCAGCGGCGTCGTGACCTTCAGATGCTGCGTGAGGAAGAACGCCCCCACGGTGGCCACGCCCAGCGCGACGAAGGTCGCCACCGGCAGGCGGGTCACAGCGGGATCACCGCCACATTGGGGACGTCGAAATCATGGAAGGCGTCCAGCCCCCGCGGGTCGCGGGCGCAGAGCATGACCCGGATGCTGCCACCGTGACACACCACGAGGGCGGGAAGTGAACCGGCAGCGTGGATGTCGGCCAGGGCCGCCTGCACCCGCTGCTGGTGCTCCAGCAGAGATTCGCCCTCGGGGAATCGGAACTGCGCGCCCCCCCGGCGCCAGGCGGCGTAGAGCTCAGGCTCCTGACGCTCGATGTCGCGCATCAGGTGGCCCTCCCAGCGCCCCCGGCACCCCTCCCGCAGCCGGGCGTCGAGCGCCGGCTCCAGGCCGATCCGGGCGCCGACGATCTCCGCCGTCTCGCGCGCCCGGCTCAGATCCGAGGACCACAGCGACGCGATCCCGTCGCCCGCCACCTTCTCGGCCAGCTCATGGGCTTGGCGCCGCCCGGTGTCGTTGAGCGGGGTGTCGGTCCAGCCCTGGAAGCGAAACGGCTCCAGGTTGTCGTTCGTCTCGCCGTGGCGAGCCAGGAGGATCCCGCCGAGGTCCATCGCCTAACCGGCGGACCAGGCGGGCACCCGCTCAGTCATGAAGATCGGCGACGGCGGTGTCCGAGCGCAGCCCGACGCGCACCGTCTCCAGCGAGAGCACGTCCTCCGGGGTGACGTTGCCGAGATTGACGTCCGGCCCCAGGCGACGGACGAACCACACCTGCTGGTCCTTGAGCGGCGCCTCGAACAGGATCCGGTCAGGCTCGACGGCGTGGACGATCTCGTCGATGAGCCCCATCCGGACCTCGCCGTCGTGGCGGAAGATTCCGACCCGGCCGCTCTCACGCGCTTCGGCGATCACCTTCCAGGCACCGGCCTCCAGCTCGGACTGGATCTGCTCCACCCAGCGGTACGGAGCCATGATTCGGGTGTCGTCCTTGGAGCCGACCTCGGACAGGACAGTGAACTCCTGGGCCAGCCGGCTGATGAGCTCCAGCTTGCGGTCGTGCTCGAGGTTGATCGTGCCGTCGGAAACCTCGATGTGCTCCAGGCCGAGCTCGTGCAGCCAGGCCACGAGCCGGTCCAGGCGATTCTGGGCGATGGCCAGCTCGGTCAGCGTCCCGCCGAGCATGACCACGATCCCGTGCTCGCGGTAGCGGGAGAGCTTGGCCTCCAGGTTCCCCGTGGCGATGGCGGTCCCCCATCCCAGCTTGACGAAGTCGACGTAGTCGCCGGCCACCTCCACCAGGCCGTCGATCTGGGCCACGGACAGGCCGCGGTCCAGGACGTGGGTGAGGCCCTGCTCACGGGGCTTGGGCGCGCGCTGGGGCAGGTCGAGCAGATCGTTCATGGCGGTCATCGGTGGAGCAGCAGACTAGCGGCGCGGGCCGAGAGGGCGACGCGCGACCCGTCGGAGCGGGACGGTCAGGGAGTGGTCGACGTCGTCGCCGCCGAGGCCAGGTCGGAGCCGAGGGTGACGACGACCTGGGACGGGCAGCCGGTGCCGGCGCCGGGACAGGCGGCGGCGCGGTCCCCCTGGGAGACGCCCTGGACCGACGCCGGGCCCAGCTTGAGCGACCTGGCGACCGCCAGCGCGTCGGCCCGGTAGCTCGGCTGGGTGTAGCCGACGATCGTCGACGTCACGTTCTGCTCCGGGGCGTTCGTCTTCGCTCCGGGCTTGTAGCCGGCCGAGGTGAGCTTGGCCATCACGTCGGCGGCCAGGTGGCTGGTGGAGGTTCCGTTGAGCACGGCGACGTTGACCGACGCCGGGTTGACCGTGACGACAGCGTGATGGCGCGCGCGCCGGGCCGCCGCGGTGGAGCTTGCCTTCGACCCAGCCGAGGCGGCATTACCCTGGGCGGCGGCGCCGCTCCCACCGCGGTTGACCAGCACCAGTACGGCGACGATCACGACGATCACGGCAACGACCGACGCGGCCACCAGGGCCAGACGGCTGACCCGCGGGTGGCTCGGCGGAACCGGATCGTTGAACACGGGCGGACCGATGGGCCGATCGGGCGGCGGGACGTCGTCGGCGGGACGCGGCGCCGGCGGCTCGGACGCGGTGGGCGGGACCGGCGCGGGCGTCGCGGGGTGGCTTGAGCCGTTGGCGCCGCCGGCGGCCGTCGACGGCGGGGGACCCATGGGCGCGGCGGCGGGCGCGTCGGCAGTGGCGGACGTGTCCGCGGGCGCCGCAACGACTCCGACGGGCACGGCCTCCGGCTCGTGGACGGCCTCGCCGTCCCCGTTGCGCAACGCCCGGATCGACATCGCGCCCGCCGGCTCGGTCAGCGGGATCAAGCGGGTGGCGGAGCTCAGAGCGGGCGCGCCCACCCCGGCCGGGGCGGCCGGAATCGTCGCCATGGCGCTCGCCACGCCTGCACCTGCGGCGCCGGCGGCAGCTGAGCCGGCCGGACCGGGGGCGGGACGCGAGGCGGCGGGGAAGGCGGCCTGACGCGCGGCCACGCGGGCGGACGCGGGCGGGGGCACCGGCGCGACGGTTCCGGGCGCGTGGGTCGACTGCCCGGAGGGGCGGCGAGCCAGCTGCTCGACGTAGGCGGCCAGCTGGCGGAGCTGGTCCTCGGCCTCGTCAGCGCGGCGGCGCAGCGTATTCGTCTCCCGCGCCTGGGAGAAGAAGAGCAGCACCATGATCGCCAATCCGAGGATCGCGGCGAAGCCGACGTCGGCGCCGGCCGAGGAGACAAGGTGGCTTATGGAAAGGGCAAACGGGATCGTCGCCATAGTCACGCGCGCAGTCTAAGGGGCCAGGGTGGCGCCATCGCTCGCGGGAAGCGTGACGCGAGCTCCGGAGAGCTCGGACACGGTCTTCGCCAACACGGCCGCGTCACCTTCGAGGACGAGCAGGTTTATCTCCGCGAACGTCTTCTCCACCCACGCCGGGTCCAGCCTATCGTGGCTGGCGCGCTGGATCCGCTGGGCCGCGGTCGGCTGCGGATGCTCGTGGGCGTCGAACAGCTCCTCGTGGAACTTCTCCCCCGGCCGGGCGCCCACGATCTCGATGGCGATGTCCCGGTCCGGATCCAGCCCGGACAGCCGGATCATCGTGTCGGCCAGATCGAGGATCTTGACCGGCTCGCCCATCTCCAGAACGAACACCTCGCCGCTCGGCTCGGTGAGCGAACCGGCCCGGATGATCAGCTGGACGGCCTCCGGGATGGTCATGAAATACCGGGTCATGCGCTCGTCGGTCACCGTTACCGGGCCGCCGGCGGCGATCTGGCGGCGGAAGATCGGCACCACCGACCCGGAGGACCCCAGCACGTTGCCGAAGCGGACGGTCGCGTACCGGGTGCCGGGATGGCGGGCGGACTCGGCCTCGACGGCCCATTCGGCCAGCGCCTTGGAGGCGCCCATCACCGTCGCCGGCTTGACCGCCTTGTCGGTGGAGACCAGGACGAACGTGCCGACGCCCATCTGACCGGCGATCTTGGCCACCAGCCGCGTGGCCAGGCCGTTGTTGCGGATGGCCTCGACGGGATTGGCCTCCATCATCGCCACGTGCTTGTAGGCGGCGGCGTGGAAGACGACGCTCGGCCGATAGTCGGCGAACACCTCCCGCATCCGCTCCTCCTCCTTGCAGTCGGCCAGGACGGGGACAGCGGTCCGAATGTGGCGCTCGTCCTCGAGCTCGCGGCGGATCTCGAACAGGTTGTCCTCGGCGTGGTCGACGAGCACGAGCTGGCGCGGGCCGACCCGGGCGATCTGCCGGCACAGCTCGGCGCCGATCGAACCGCCCGCTCCGGTGACCAGGACGACCTGCCCGGCCAGGTAGGCGCCGACCCGCTGGAGCTCCTCGCGGACCGGCTCGCGGCCGAGCATGTCCTCCACGCGGACCTCGCGCAGCTGGCGGGTGACCCGGAGCTGCCCGGAGCCGTCGCGGAGCAGCTCAAACACGGTCGGCATGGTCCGCACCGGGATCCCGCGCTCCCGGCAGGCCGTGACGACGCGCGCCCGCAGGGTGCCGGGAGCCGAGGGAATGGCGATCACGACCTCGTCCGGCTCCACCTCGTCGAGCACCCGCGCCAGATCGGCCCGGGACGTCGTGCCCAGCACCTTGAGACCGTGCTCGTCCTTGACGCCGAGCAGCCGGGGGTCGTCGTCGAGGAAGCCGACCGGGCGCAGCCCCAGCGCGGGGTTGCGCATGAGCTCACGCACGACGAGCCGGCCGCCCTCGCCGCCGCCGACGACCAGGACCTCACGGCCGCTCTTGTTGGCGGTCAGGCTCCGGATCCGGCCCTCGCCGAGCAGTTGCACGGCGAACCTGGTGCCGACGAGGAGGGCCAGCGATAGCAGGAAGAACAGCATCACCACGCTGACCGGCGGCAGCACCCCGGAACGGGGGCCCGGGATGGCGAGGACGGTCCCGGACCTGTGATCCTGGATCTGCCGAACCCCCGGGGCCACGACCGGATGCAGAAGCGCGATGAGGCCGACACTGACCACCGTGGACACGAACACGGCCTTGATGACGGCCTCGTAGTCCCGCCGGCCGATGAACCGCCAGAGCCGCTGATACTGGCCAAACGCGGCCAGCGAGATGAGCGTCACGACGACGACCCCGCCGATGGTCGTCTTCAGCAGGCTCTCGTAGCGCTGGGCGTCCGTGCCGAACCCGCCGGCGAAGCGGAGCCAGAAGGCCAGGAAGTAGGCGAGAGCGACCAGAATGCCGTCCACCAGCAACTGTGGAAGCGCGTGGCGGTGGACGGGAAAGGCCGCGGATCTGATCCGTCGGCGCATGCGCGGCCGGATTCTAGTGACGATGTGTGTGGATTTTGCTAATCGCCCCGCGCGCTACTTGGGGATCAGCACGCCCTGCGGGTGACGTGCCGTCGGCACGTACAGCGACTTCAGCGACGCGCAGCCGCGGGCGTGGGCCCGCTGGGGCCGCAGCGGCTGGGTCATCCAGCCGTTGGGGAGCAGGATGAAGTAGATGACCGGATTGCTCCGCTTGAGCACCTTCAGGGGCTGGTAGGCGACCTGGCCGGTGTTCCGGTGCAGGTACCAGCCCATGATGCTGACGTACTCGACGTTGAGCAGGGCGCCGCCACAGGCCTCGATCCGGTTCGGCCCGCCGAGGGCGTCGATGTAGGAGCCGAGCTGGAGGATCCGCTGGGTTCGCATCCGCTCGTGGAGGATGTCCTTGTGCTCGGTCCGCCCGTCGGCACGCGCGTCCGGCAGTAGGGCCAGGACGATGATCGCCGCCAGCGGGATGCCGGCCCAGGCGGGGATGGCGCGGTGAATGGCCCGCGCGTCCTGCAGCAGCCAGCCGACGGCCACGCCGGCCAGGACGCCGCACACAGCCCCGGGCTCGAACAGGTACCGCGGCACGCCGGGGAACCCGTGCAGCACGAAGGCGATCTCGACGATCACCCAGAAGGCCGCCATCCCGGCCAGGGCGAGCACCTCCCAATTACGCCGCAGCGCGGCCAGCCCCACCGCTATCAGCGCCGCGATCCAGGTGGGCAGGTACTGCAGCGCGAAGAACCGGTCGATGGTGCCGACGATCTTGTTGTTGTGGAGCTCACGTGGGGATTTGAGCGCCAGTTGGCCGGCGACGTCGGGCTTGCCGTTGGTGATCGTCGGCACGCCGAACCACAGGAAGGCGGTGATGACACCTCCGGCGAGCACCATCCAGCGCATCGACGGGCGCTTCCACAGGATCCACACGCCGTACGGGACGGTGAACGCCCACAGCTCCGGCCGTCCCAGCCCGGCCAGGACCCCGAACCACCAGGCCCAGGCCAGCCGTCGGCACAGCCACATGTCGATCGCCGCCAGGCAGACGGCCACCAGCATCGGGTCCGACTGCGAGCTGAGCACGTAGTGGAAGTACTGCTGGATGCCGAGCACGCTGGCGCCGCCGACGATGGCGGCCACGATCTGGGCCCAGCGGCGCCCACCCTCGACGGCGCTCAGCCGGTACGCGATCCGCCCGCCGAACACCGCCCCGGCCAGCGACATGGACACCGCCGTGAGCTCCCACAGGTGCAGCGCGGTGTGGCCGAACAGCGAATACGGGACGGTGAAGACGTAGGTGAACGGCTTCCAGGACGGCGCGCCCCCCAGGTTGAGGCTGCCGTGCAGGGTCTGGTAGCCCCAGATCAGCCAGCCGTACGGGTCATACCCCGGGCGAGTGTTGGCCCAGCGCAGGAGGATCTCGGCGGCGACGACGACCGCCAGCGCCACCAGCCACCACACGTAGCGCTGCCAGAACGGCTGGCGGGCGCCGGCGGGCGCGGCGGGTTGCGCGGGCTGTCGGCCCTCTGGGCCGAGGGCATCCGGCGTCTGTAGCGTGGTGTCGGACACGAGGCGGGAGTGACGGTACCAGCCCCTGGTTACGCGATCGTTTACGTGCGATGAGCGGGCTTACATGAGATTTAACGCATCACCGGCGCGCACAACAGGTCGGTGAGCACGCCCGGGTCACGCCGGACCCGCCCCTCACCCCCCGTCGCGGAGGGGTGGGCGGGGATCCGTTTCACCAGCGACACCTGGTCGGGCCGCTCCAGGCGCAGCAGGCGCCCCTCGGCGATCAGGCGCTCGTCGACGGCGCCTAGCCGGCCCTCGAACACGCTGAACACCGGCGTGCCCAGCGCCACCGCCTCTCGGTTCATCGTGCCCCCGGCGGACACGACCAGGTCGGCGAAGCTGATCAGCGACTGAGCATCGATGGCCCGCTCCGGGACCACCCATCCCCCGGCCCGCCGTAGCTCCTCACGCTGCTCGGGCGTGCGCGGCAGGACGACCGCCTGAGCCCCGCGGAGCCGTTCCAGCACCGCGCCGAACAGATCGTTCTCGAACCGGTGGTACAACGAGACGGCCGGCGGCGTGCGGATGACGGCGATCGGCTGCGTCGGATCGAGGCCCAACTCGTCCAGAACGCCCCGGTCGGCCTCGAAATCGGCCAGGTAGTACTCCTCCTTGAGGCCCGCGTAGCGCCCCAGCTTCCCGCGCGCACCGTACCGGTACAGCCGCTCCGGCGGGATCGCCTCCGGCACGACCACGGCCCGCGCCAGCCGGCAGTTGACGGTGTGCTGGACGGTGGCCCACTCGTAGTCGAACATGGTTGAGCTCGGGATCCGCAGCAGCGCCGCCGCCACGGTCACGTCGTTGGAGCCGTGCCCAAGGGCCAGGTCGAAACGGCGGCGCCGGGCCCACCGCGTCAGCTCCGCCGAGCGCGCCGCCAGTCCCCGCGCCTTGTCGACCAGGCCGGCGCCCCGGTGGCGGCCGATGGCCACGTGCTCGATGCCGAAGCGCTGGCACAACGCCAGCGTCTGGGCGAAGTCGCGGGCGGTCACCTCCACCTCGTGGCCCTCGGCCCGCAGGCGCTCGATCACCGGGCGCATCACGAGCACGTGCGGCGAGTTGGTCAGGTCGATCCAGACGCGCACGCCGGCGACCGGCTACGCCGCGGGGGCCAGCGCGGACACGACCTCACCGGCCTGCGCCGCGCCGAACACCGGGCTGATCGGCAGCGCGATGTTCGTCGCCGCCAACTCGTCGGTCACCGGCAGCGCATCCGCGCCCGGCGCGTACGGGGCCATCGCCGGCTGGCGGTGCAGCGGGCACCGGTAGTAGCCCCGGGCCCCCACGCCCGCCGCCCCCAGGGCGGCCAGCAGCTCGTCGGCCCGCGGGTGCGTGACCACGTACAGATGCCAGGCCGGGTCGATGCCCTCCGGGACCACGGGCAGGGCGACGTGCTCGCCCAGGCCGGCCTCGCGGTACGCGCGGGCGCCGGCGCGGCGCCCGTCGCACCACGCGTCGAGCTGGGTCAGGAGAACCCGCAGGACCGCCGCCTGCACCGCGTCCAGGCGCGAGTTGTAGCCCACGTGGTCGAACGTCTGCTTGTCCCGGGAGCCGTGGAAGCGCAGGGACCGGCACAGCTCGGCGATCCGGTCGTCATCGGTGGCGATGGCGCCCCCGTCCCCGAACGCGCCCAGGTTCTTGGACGGATAGAAGGAGAAGGTGGCGGCGTCGCCCAGCGCTCCCGCCATCCGGCCGCCCGACCGGGCCCCGGCCGCCTGCGCGGCGTCCTCCAGCACCGGGACGCCGAACTCGCGCAGGTCGGCCACTGGAGCGGGCAGGCCGAACAGGTCGACCGCCACCACGGCGCGGGTGCGGGGGGTGAGCACGGCCCGGACCGTGTCGGCGGTGACGTTGCGGGTGTCCGGGTCGACGTCGCAGAACACCGGCGTAGCGCCGAACTCGGCGACCGCCTCGGCGGTGGCGTAGAAGGTGAACGAGGGAACCACCACCTCGTCGCCGGGGCCCACGCCCAGGGCCCGGAGGGCAATCGTGATGGCGTCGGTCCCATTGCCGACCCCCACCACATGGCGCACCCCCAGAAAGGCGGCGAACTCCCGCTCAAACGCCTCCACCTCGGGCCCGAGCACGAACTGGCCGGCGGCGACCACCTCGCCGATGCGCTCCATGATCGCCGGCTTGAGCGGCGCCAGGGGCGTGTCGGTGTCGAACAGCGGGACGGCCATCCCCGCGCACCCTAGTGGTCTGGCTGCTCTCCCGTCGGTGAGTGGTCCCGCCCCGCAGGGGCAACCCACGGGTCCGGATATGAGGTTTCTCATCAATCGCACGGGTATCGACTCAGGAAGTCGCCGCTAGGCTTGACGGCTGTGCCTCCTCTCCTCCTGGCCTCCATCACCGGGCCGCTGGTCACATTTGCCACGAACCTGATCGACAGCCTCGGGCTGTTCGGCGTTGGCCTGCTGACGATGATCACCGGCGTGATCGGCATCCCCGGCACCGAGCCGACGATGCTGTTCGCCGGGTTTGACGCCTTCCGCGGTCATCTCACCCTGCCCGGCATCATCATCGCCGGGACGATCGGCGACGTCGCCGGCGCCTGCATCGCGTACGCCATCGGGTACTACGGCCGGCGCGAGCTGCTCGAGCGCCAGGGCTCCAAGCTCCACGTCAGCGGGAGCGGCCTGGACCGCGCCCATCGCTGGTTCGAGCGGTGGGGAGCCCCGGCCATCTTCTTCAGCCGCCTCCTCCCGTTCGTGCGGGCGGCGTTCCCGTATGCCGCCGGCGTGGCCGAGATGCCGTTCTGGCGCTTCCTCCCGCTGGTGGCGCTGGGATCGCTGATCTGGATCGGGGCATTGGGCATCCTCGGCTACGAGGTCGGCGCCGAATGGCAGAGCTGGCGCCACCACCTGGAGTACGTGGACTACGTCGGCGCCGTGGTGGTGGTCGCAGCGGTCGTGTACCTGGTCGTGCGCTGGATGCGATCCGGCGGGCCGCCTGCCAAGCGTCCCGGGGATCGCGACGCCGAGCCGGCAGCCGATGTCGTCCCGGACTGAGCCGCTCACCGGCGCGGATACCCTCACCGGCGCGGACACCCCATCCCCGGAACCGGCGGCAACGAGCGGCTCGGTCGCGCCGCCCGTTGGGTCGCCCGCAGCCCCGAGCCGCGACCTGAGCGTCGGCCGGGCCCTCATCCTGGGCGTCATGCACGGCCCGGCCGAACTGCTGCCGATCTCCTCCTCCGGGCACGTCGCCGTCGTCCCCTGGCTGCTCCGCTGGGACTACGCCGACATCGACCCCGAGCTCCGCAAGGCGTTCGAGGTGGCCCTCCATGCGGGAACGGCGGCCGCCCTGCTGATCACGCTCCGCCACGAGGTCGAGGAGGCCGTCCGGGGGATCAGCCCTCGTCTGGTGTGGTCGCTCGGCCTCTCCTTCGCGCCGCCCGCGGTCGTCGGCTACACACTGGAGCGGCCGATCGAGCGTCATCTCGGCACGCCGGCCACGATCGCCGCCGGCCTCGTCGTCGGCTCGGCCGCCATGGCCTGGTCGGACCGCTCGCCGCAGCGGCGCACCGCGTCCGACGCCAACGCCGTGGACGCGCTCCTGCTGGGGGTGGCCCAGGCATGCGCGCTCGTGCCCGGGGTGTCGCGCAACGGGGCGACACTGGCGGCGGCCCGGATGCGTGAGTTCACGCGCGAGGACGCCAACCGGTTGTCCCGGCACGTCGCGCTGCCGGTCATCGCCGGGGCGACCCTGCTCAAGACCGTCCGCCTGGCCCGCCGCGGGCTGCCGCCGAAGAGCGCGGTCCCGTTTGCCGTCGGCGCCACCGCGTCGTTTGCCTCCACCCTCGGCTCCACCTGGCTCATCCACCAGGTGGAGCGTGACCGCTCGCTCCTGCCCTACGCCGCCTACCGGCTCGGACTGGCCGGGCTCGTCCTGCGCCGCCTGAGGCCGGCCGCCCGCCGAGCCGCCGGACGGCGGGCGGCGCGTTAGCCGACGATCCCGCCCGGCCCATGTACGACAATGGCAACGTGACCGATGCCTATGCAGCCGCAGGGGTCGACACGCGGCAAGCCGACGCCGGGGTGGCCGCCCTGGTCGGAGTCCTCAGCACCATCCAGACCGGACGCGACCGGCGGACGATCCCGTTGCCCGGCCATTACGCCAGCGTCGTGCAGATCGCCCCCGGACTGGGGATCGCGCTGGCCACCGACAGCGTCGGCTCGAAGGTGATGGTCGCCGAGCAGGCGCGGCGCTTCACCACGATCGGCATCGACTGCGTGGCGATGAACGTCAACGACCTGATCTGCGTCGGGGCCGAGCCGGTGGCCCTGCTGGACTACGTGGCCGTCGAGCAGGCCGACCCGGACCTGCTGGCCGACCTCGCCGTCGGCCTGAAGGCCGGGGCCGAGGCGGCGGGCATCGAGATTCCGGGCGGCGAGGTGTGTCAGATCCCGGAGGTGATCCGCGGCCACCCGTCGCCGTACGGCTTCGACCTGGTCGGATCGGCCTTCGGCACGGTCGCCCTGGACGCGATCGTCGACGGCACTGCCTGCACCCCGGGCGACGCGCTGATCGGCCTGCCGGCCTCGGGGGTGCACTCCAACGGCCTGACCCTGGCCCGGCGCGTCCTGCTCGACCAGGCGGGGCTTGCGCTCGACGCCCGCCCGGAGCTGCTCGGGGGCCAGAGCGTCGCCGATGTCCTCTTGGAGCCGACGGTCATCTACGTGCGCGCCGTCATGGACCTCCTGGGCTCGGACCTGGCCGTCCACGGGATGGCCCACATCACCGGCGGCGGGCTGCTCAACCTGCTGCGCCTCGGCCGCGGCGTCGGCTTCGAGATCACCGATCCGTTGCCCGTGACCCCCGTCTTTCAGGCGATCGCCCAGCTCGGCGACATCGGCCCGGCGGAGATGTGGGAGGTGTTCAACATGGGCTGCGGCTTCTGCGTCGTCGTCCCGGAGGGCGACGCGGCGAGGGCCGTCGCGTTGCTCGACGAGCACCATCCCGGGACGGCCGTGATTGGGCGGTGCACCGACCGGGCCGGTGTGGTCAGCGTGCCGGGGCTGGGCATCGAGGGCGAATCGGGACAGATGCGATCGGCGTGAGACGCGGGCCCGGGGCGAAGAAAAATCTCATGCCGGTCCGCCCGGAGTGCGGACGGGTGCCGCACAATAGGACGTGGTGGCCAGCACCGACCCCCTCCATCGCTAGATGAGCACTCTCGTCGGCACCAGTCTCAACGGCCGCTACCGGCTGGAGGCGCGGATCGCCTCCGGCGGCATGTCGACGGTGTACCGCGCCCTCGACGAGACGCTGGAGCGCCAGGTGGCGGTCAAGCTGATGAACCGCGAGGTCGCCTCGGACTCCGACCAGCTGGAGCGCTTTCGCCGGGAGGCCCGCGCGGTGGCCCAGCTGTCGCACCCCCACATCGTCGGCGTGATCGACGCCGGCGAGGACGACGGCCGCCCCTACATCGTGTTCGAGTACGTCGAGGGCGAGACGCTCAAGGAGCGCATCCGCCGGCTGGGCCGCCTGCCGATCACCGAGGCCGTGGCCTACGCCATCGAGATCGCCCGCGCCCTTGGAGCCGCCCACGCCCGGCACATCGTCCACCGCGACGTCAAGCCCCAGAACGTCCTCATCGACCCCGAGGGCTCGGCCAAGGTCACCGATTTCGGAATCGCCCGGACACTCGAGGAGGAGGGTCTGACCGCCGACGGACGGGTGCTCGGCACCACCGACTACGTCTCGCCCGAGCAGGCGCTCGGCCAGCAGGTCACCGGTCAGTCGGACCTGTACTCGCTCGGCGTGGTCCTCTACGAGATGCTGACCGGCGAGGTGCCGTTCCGCGGGGACAGCCAGGTGGCGGTGGCCATGAAGCACGTCCGGGAGCAGATCCCCGACGTCCAGCTCAAACGCCCCGAGGTGTCGGCCGCCCTGGCCGCGGTCGTCGAGACGGCCACCGCCAAGCGGCTCGACGAGCGCTACGCCGACGACGCGGAGTTGATCGCCGATCTCGAGGACGTCCTCGCCCTGGAGACCACCCGGACCGGGGCGGTGACCGGCGAGGTCACAAGCGTGCTGCGGACGCTGCCGCCGCAGTCGCGCCAGCGCCTCCCGCTGCGCCAGCGGCGCCCGGCGCTGGCCGCGGTGGCGGTGCTCGTGGCGATCGTCGTCATCGTCGGCGGCATCGTGTACCTGGCGACGCGCTCCCACCACACGGCGCCTCCGGCGTCGGTGCGGGCCACCCAGGCCAGTCCGCCGCATGAGATCACGCTCTGCCAGGCATGCGCCCACGACTACAACCCGGACGCGATCTCGGGGGCCAAGAACCAGAACCCCAACCTGGTCGGCTATGCCGTCGACGGCGACCCGGGCACCGCCTGGATGACCGAGATCTACTACCAGAACACTCTCGGCAAGCCGGGGGTCGGCCTCTACGTCGACGCGGGCAAGTCGGTGGTGGCCGGCACCATGAGCCTCACCACCCAGACCCCGGGCTACGCGGCGACCATCTACGGCCGCGTCTCGGCGCCCAATCCGAACACCTTCGACGTCGGTTCCGGCGGCTGGGTCAAGGTCGGTTCCGTGGCTGACGTCCAGGGGCACCAGTCGATCCACCTCACCGGCAGCGCCGCCTACCGCTACTACCTGGTCTGGATCACCAGCCTCGGCGGCCGCAACCAGGTCGCGATCAACGAGATCCGCCTGTACACGCCGTAAGCGCCCCGTTCAGTACTGGTGGGCCCGCTCGGCCTGGTGGCGCTCGAGGGCCAGAGCGACCAGCCGGTCCAGCAGGTCCGGGTACTCGATCCCGCTGGCCGCGAACAGAGACCCGAACACGCTCGTCTGGGTGAAGCCCGGCATCGTGTTGAGCTCGTTGACCAGGACCTCGTCGCCGACCACGAAGAAGTCGGCGCGGGCCAGGCCGCTGCACCCGGTCTTGAGAAATGCCTCGACCGCCAGCTGACGCACCCGCTCCCGCAGGGCCGCGTCGATGCGGGCCGGGACGATCAGCTCCATCCCGCCCGGGCTGTACTTGGCCTCGTAGTCGTACCAGCCGTTTTCGCCGGCGGCCAGCAGAATCTCCCCCGGCTCGGAGGCGAGCGGATCGCCGTTGCCCATCACCGAGCACTCGACCTCGCGCCCGGCGGCGAACGCCTCGGCGATCACCAGCGAGTCGTGGGCGAACGCCGTCCGCAGCGCGCCGTCGAGCTCCTGGGGCCCGGCGACGCGGGCGATGCCCACCGAGGAGCCGAGCCGAGCCGGCTTGACGAACAGCGGAAAGCCCAGCTCCGCCGCGGTCCGGGCCACCGCGGCCGGGTCGTCGCGGTGGTGGGACTCGTGCAGCGCGCGGTAGTCGACTTGCGGGATGCCCTCGCGCGCCATCAGCTGCTTGAACACCACCTTGTTCATGCACAGCGCCGAGGCCAGCACGCCGGCCCCGACGTACGGGACGTCGAGGCACTCCAACAGCCCCTGCACGGTGCCGTCCTCGCCGAACGGCCCGTGCAGCACGGGAAACACCACGTCGATGTCCGCCAATGGCTCGCCCAACGTAACGGAGACCGGCCGGCCGTCACGCCGCCATACGCCGTCGCGCCCGATCTGGATCTCGGTCACGGTGTGCCCGGCCGAGCGCAGCCCGCCGGCCACCGAGGCGCCCGAGTTGAGCGAGACGTCGTGCTCGGAGGAGCGGCCTCCGGCGAGCACCGCGATGCGGCGTGGGCTCATCCGGCCGGCCCGGTCGTGGTGGTGGTCGGCGACGTCGTCGTCGCCGACGTCGTCGTGGTCGGGGTGGTGGGGCTCGTGGTCGTGGGCGGAACCCCGCCGGGCGCCGTGTACTTGCCGACGACGATGGTCACGGTGCTGCCCTTGTTGGCCTTGGAGTTCCCGGCGGGGCTCTGGTCGACGACGATGCCGTTCTGGGTGGGGCTGGTGACCTTCCTGGTGCGCTGGGCCACCTTGAAGCCGGCCGCCTTCAGGGCGTTCACCGCCCCGGCCACCGGGTCGGTGGTCACCGGCGGCACCGTCTGCGTGGGCGGCGCCGTGGCGATCACGATCGAGACCGTCGATCCGACGGGCGCCGTCGTACCGGCGCTTGGGCTCTGGCTGATGACCGCGCCCACCGGCACGGAGTTCGACGGGCGCTGGGTGGTGTTGACGTTGAAGCCGGCCTTGGTCAGGTCCGTATTCGCCCCTGACTGGGTCTCCCCCACGACCGAGGGGATGCTCCGGGTCGGCTGTCCCGAGGAGACCAGCAGGGTCACCGGCGTCCCCACCGGCACCGAACGGCCGGAGCCGGGGTCGGTGCCTACCACCTGCCCGCTGGGGAACCGGGTGGAGCTCTGAGAGACGGTGTGGCTGACCCTCAGGTGGGCGTGTCTGAGCGCCCTGGTGGCGGCCGCCACCGACTCGCCCTCCACCGATGGGATGAACGCCTTCCCTGGGCCGCTGGACACGGTCAGGAACACGGTGGAGCCCTTGTCGGCCCGGCTGCCGCCGGAGGGATCCTGGCCGATCACCGTCCCCACCGGCCTGGAGCTGGTCTGCGAGGCGTGGCCCACGTCGAAGTGCGATCCCGCCAGCACGCGCTGGGCCACCGGCAGGGAATCGCCCCTCACATCGGGCACGGTCACCTGCCGGGGCCGGGACACCAGGTAGGCGGCGGCCGCTGCGGCGGCGATCAGGAGAAGGACGAGCGCCACCCAGCCCCAGCGACGGCGACGTCGGGACCGTTCGTCCTCCGGCTCGGCCACCGCGGCCATCTGGCCCGTGCCGGTCCCGTTGGTGGCGCGGTAGGCGCGCATCGCCCGGTCGGTGATAGCCGCATCGGCGCCAGCGGCCGCGCCCGCGGCGGCCACCGCGGCCATGCGGGCGGTGTGCTGGCCCGCGCCGGCGGACGTGATGGCCTGCCGACAGTGCTCCAGGACCGTCATCAGCTGGTCGGCGTCGACCGGCCGGTCGGCGGGATCCTTGTTGAGGACCCAGAGCACGGTCTGCTCGAGCTCCGGGGGCACGTTGGGATTGATCGCCCGCGGCGGGGTCGGCGCCTCGGAGACGTGCTTGAGCGCGATCGTGACCGGCGACTCGGCGTCGAACGGCACCCGGCCGGTCAGCATCTCGTACAGGATCACGCCGATCGAGTACAGGTCGGACTGCACGTTGACCGCATGTCCCTGCGCCTGCTCAGGCGACAGGTATTGGGCGGTGCCCATGATCGACCCAGTCTCGGTCATGTCCGAGGCGCCGGCCCGGGCGATCCCGAAGTCGGTCACCTTCGCCTGGCCGGAGTCGTCGACGATCACGTTGTGGGGCTTGAGGTCTCGGTGGATCACCCCGTGGGCGTGGGCGAAGCGGGCCGCCTTGAGGATCTGGAGGGTGATGTCGATGGCGCGCAACGGATCGAGCGGCGCCTCGTCCCGGATCAGCTGCTTGAGCGAGCGACCCGGGAGGTACTCCATCGCGATGTAGTACGTGTCGTCGTACGTGCCGCGGTCGTAGACGCTGACGACGTTGGGGTGTTGCAGCCCGGCCGCGGACCGGGCCTCGCGCCGGAAGCGCTCGACGAAGTCCGGGTCCTCGGCGAACCGGCGGTGCAGGAGCTTGAGCGCGATCTTGCGCCCCAGCTGCTGGTCCTCGGCCAGGTACACCTCGGCCATCCCGCCGGTCCCCAGGCGTGACAGAAGCCGGTACCGGCCGTCAACCAGGGTGTCCGGCTTCAGCTCGGCCACGGCTACTTGCCCTCCGAGAGCAGCGTCTGGACCACGTTCTTGGCGATCGGCGCGGCCACCTGGCCGCCGAACTGGCCGATCGTCTTCTCAATGGTGACCGCGACCGCCACCTTGGGGTCGTTGGCCGGGGCAAAGCCGATGAACCATGGCTGGGTCTCGTTGGCGCCGGTCGGACCGATCGAGGCGGTGCCGGTCTTGCCGGCAAACGGGATGTTGTTGCCCAGCTGGGCCGGCGTGCCGGTGCCCTCATCGACGACGTCGCGCATCATCTGCGTGACCTCCGACGCGGTCTGCGGGGTCATGACGTTGCTCTCGACGGTCGGCTGGATGGTGTTGACCGTGCGTCCGGTCTGGTCGACGACCCGGGCCACAAGGTGCGGGGTCATCAGCTTGCCGCCGTTGGCCACCGCCGAGGCCACCATCGCCATCTGCAGCGGGGTGACCGCCAGGCCGCCCTGGCCGATGCCGATGCGCCCGATGTCCTCCCTGGGGCTGCCGGGCGGGAGAGGATGGCCGGACGAGTCGAGGACGACGCTGGGGCTGAGCTCGCCGTGCGGCAGGTCGAGCGACGGCCGGGCGTAGAAGCCGAAGCGCTTCATGTAGTCGGTCATCGTGCGCCGGCCCACGTTCTCGGCCACCTGGGCGTACACGGTGTTGATGGAGTCGGTCAGCGCCTTGGTCAAGGTGACCGGGCCGAAGCTCTGGTTGTAGTCGTTCTGCAGCGGCACCCCGGAGATGATCTTCGGGGAGTCTCCGTTGATGGTCGAGTTCGGGGTGTATTTCCCACTGTTGATGGCCGCCGTCGTCGTGACGACCTTGAACGTCGAGCCGGGCGGGTACTGGCCCTGGGTCGCCCGGTTGAGCTGGCAGGCGATCTGGCCGCAGGGAGCGTTCGGCTTGTTGGGGTTATAGGTCGGATTGGAGTACATGGCCAGGACCGCCCCGGTCCGCGGGTTGAGCGCCACCACCGAGCCGACGCGGCCGGCCAGCCCCTGCTCGGCCGCCTGCTGGGCCTTGGGGTCCAATGTGGTGTAGACGTCGTTGCCGATGGTCTGGTTCCCGCCCAGCGGGCCGAACACCGAGTTCAGGCCGGTCTGCGTGGGGGTCAGGTACTTGTTGGCCGACACCTCCAGCCCGGCGGCGTTGCCGGCCTCGCCGGTCCAGTAGCCGACGCTCTGGGCGTAGAGCGGCCCCTGCGGATACGTGCGGCCCCACTCCTTGTTGGGCTTGGGGAACGACTTGGCCAGGACCCCGCCGTCAGCGGCCAGGATCCGCCCCCGCTTGATCCGCAGTTGGGTGATGATCGTCCGGCTGTTGAGCGGGTTGTGGTTCAGGGCGGTGGCATCGATGACCGTCCACCGCGTCGTCCAGACGATCAGCAGCGCGAACAGAACGACCACGAAGCCGAACAGCTTGGTGATCTGGGAATTCATCGCCCCGTCGGCCTCCGTGCCCGGTCGGACACCAGCAGCAACAGCGCCAGCAGCACGAAGTTGGCGACGATCGAGGCGCCCCCGTACGAGATGAACGGCAGCGTGACGCCGGTGAGCGGGATGACCCGCGTCACCCCGCCGACGATCACGAACACCTGGAGCGCGAACACCGCAGTGAGACCAGTCGCCAGCAGCGTCGAGAACGAGTCCCGGGACAGCGTCGCCGCCTTGAACCCCCGGAAGACGAACAGCAGGTAGGCGAGCAGGACGGCGGTGGCGCCGAACAGACCCAATTCGTTGGTGATGACCGCGTAGATCATGTCTGTATCCGCAAACGGGATGAGCGACGGGATCGATTCGCCGAAGCCCTGCCCGAACAGGCCGCCGGCCGCCTGGGCGAAGATCCCGTTGGCCACCTGGAAGCTCCCGCCCACGGCGTAGTACAGGTGGTGGTCGAACGGATGCTGCCAATCCTCGAAGCGGGCGTGGACGTGGCTGATGTGAGTCCCCAAAAACCAGGCGCCGAGCACGAACGCCAGCAGGCCGATGACCACGAACGAGAGCCGGCCGGTGGCGACGTAGAGCATCGACAGCAGGGCGCCGTAGAACATGAGCGACGAGCCGATATCCGACAGCAGCACCAGGGCCAGCATCGCCACGCCCCAGATGACCAGCACGGGGCCGAAGTGCTTGAGCGGCGGCAGAGTGACGCCGAGGACCCGCCGGGCGCCCAGCACCATCGCCTGCCGGGTGTCCCGCAGGTAGCTGGCCAGGAAGATGACCAGGCCGATCTTGGAGAACTCCGTCGGCTGGAAGCTGAGGCCGCCGGGCACCCGGATCTCCAGGTAGGCGCCGTTGACCTGCGCGCCGATCCCCGGCAGCCGGGGCAGGAGGAGCAGGACGAGCGAGACCGCCACGATGATGTAGCGGTACTGCTCGAGCTTGCGATAGTCCCGGAAGATGATGATCGTGGCCACGAACAAGACCAGGCCGACCACGAACCACTGGGCCTGCTGGCGGGCCAGCGTGGAGTCCAGCCGGTAGACCATGACGATCCCGAAGCTGGCCAGCAGGGCGACCAGCGGGAACAGATACGGGTCGGCGTTGGGCAGCGTGAAGCGGATGCAGATGTGGGCCACCAGGCACAGGCCGAGGAAGATGGCGCCGTAGGTCAGCGACACGTTCGACAGGACGTTCTGGCGCTGGATGAACACGCCGGCGAACCCGGCGGTGACCAATAGGGCGGCCGGGATCAGGCCGAACAGCTCTCGGTTGCGTGCGCTCATCTGGAGAGCTGGCCGAGCTCAGCCGACTGGATCAGGCTGACGGCGTTGTTCTGCGAGCGCAGCTGGTGGTTGAGCAGCTGCGAGCGGCGGTCGGCCGGGATCGCGCCGACCGGCACGCCGGAGACGTACCACTGCTCATACATGTGCACCCCCAGCGGCAGGTCGTACGGGAAGCCCCGGTAGACGGTGAGGATTCCCTGGGAGTTGGTGCCGACGAAGAAGTACTGGCGGCTGGCCAGGTAGGCCCCGCCACCGACCAGGAACAGAACGATGACCACGGCGATCAGCGCCGACGCGGTCTTGATGAATCGCTCCGAGCGACGGCGGCGCCGGCCCGTCGACTCCGGCGGGCGGCCCTGGGTGCGAGCCAGCCGCGGCAGGGTTCGCCGTTGCTCGATGGCCGGAGGCGGCGCCGTCATGATCGCGCCGCTCCCGGGGTCGGCGGCGGTGGGCTGCGACGAGCCGCGGTCGATCCGGGTCTCGCCGTTGTCGCCGCTGTCGCCCCGGTCGCCGTCGGTGGACGGGGCCATCCCCACCACCGTGGGCTGGTCGGGGGCCTGCTCGCCCACGTCCTCGAGCCGGAACAGGACCACGGTGATGTTGTCCCGGCCACCCGCATCGTTGGCGGCTGAGATCAGCTGCTCGCTGGCGCGCTCCAGGTTTGGCTCGGCGCCGAGGATCTCAGCGATCCGGTCCTCACCGATCATCGAGGTGAGCCCGTCGCTGCACAGCAGCACGACATCGGCCGCCCGGGCCGGATACGTCCACGTGTCGACGTCGACGTCGAGTTCGATCCCGAGCGCGCGGGTGATGATCGACCGTTGCGGATGCTCGGCGGCCTGCTCCTCGGTCAGCTTGCCCTGGCGCACCAGCTCCTCCACCAGCGAGTGGTCCTGGGTCAGGCGGGTCAGGGTGCCGTCGCGGAAGATGTAGGCGCGGCTGTCGCCGACGTGCGCCACGGCCAGGTCGTCGTTGTCGACGTAGACCGCCGTCAGCGTGGTCCCCATTCCGGCGTGCTCGTGCTCCCTGCGTGAGCGCTCGTAGATGCGCCGGTTGGCGTCGCGAATCCGATTGGTCAGGCGCTCCTCGACGCTGCCCTCGTCCGGCAGCTCGTGCTGGAACTCCTCCACGGCCAGGGCGGAGGCCACCTCTCCGGCCTGTGCGCCGCCCATCCCGTCGGCGACCACGAACAGCGGGGCGCGCACGAACGCGTTGTCCTCGTTGTCCCGGCGCTGACGCCCGGTGTCGGTCTTCCAGAAGGTGTCGGCTGCCCGAAGCATGCTCGTTGGGTTCTAGCGCGTGCGGATCACTGGAGGTAGGAGAACTCGCTGTCGCCGATCCGGATCCGGTCCCCGTCGTACAGCGGCTGAGGCCCGGAGAGCGGCTCCTCGTTGAGGTAGGTGCCGTTGGTCGAACCGAGGTCCTCGATGACCAGCACGTGGCCCTCGCGGCTGATCCGGGCATGGCGCGAGGACGCATACGGGTCCTCCAGCCGGATCTCCACGTCACCTCGGCCGAGGGTGGCCCCGTCCATCAGGTCATAGGCGATCCCGTTCTGGTGACCGGGCGCCCGCTCCACCAACAGGCGCGGCTCGAAGCCGTCGGTCTCACCCAGCCCGGCCGACGCGTCGTACATGCCGGTCTCGTCCGGGTTGGGGAGGCGCTGGGCGGACGCGGTCTCGCTCCGCCCGCGGCGCAGGTCGCGCAGCGCGCTCCAGGCCACCCACATGAGGAACAGGTACAAGACGATGAGGAAGCCGAACTTCAGGCCGACCGAGACGGGCTGCAGCATGGGCCTACTCGAGCTCGAAGGTGAGCAGCGAGGTGCCGAGTTCGATCTCGTCCCCGGGCTTGAGCACCTCAGGCCCCTGGAGCCGCCGGCCGTTGAGCCGGGTGCCGTTGGTGGAATTGAGATCACTGACCACCCAGGAGCCGCCGCGCGGCCGGATCTCGGCGTGACTACGGGACACGTTGGGATCGTCGACCATGACGTCGGACTGGCGGCTGCGGCCGAGCGTGACCCCTGCCGGTCCCACCACGAGTCGCTTGCCGCCCATCAGCACCAGCGCGGTCTGCTGGCGGGTCCGGGCCCGCTCCTCCAGCGGCTCGGCATGGCGCCCCGCGGTGCTGTAGATCATCGTCCGGCCCGACGACTCGACCTCGCCCGCCCGCGGCATCGGCTCACCGGCCGGGCTTTCGTCCGGGTGCACGACGCGCGTCTGGATGCCGAACTCCCCCAGGCCGAGCCGGTCGTCGGTCTCGAACTCCACCTTCGGCCGCGACATCATCACCAGGCGCTCGCGGCGGGCGTGTTCCAGCAGGTAGCCGGTGAGCTCGGAGACGAGGGCGTCCTCGTACTCGGAGAAGCGCTCGCGGTCCCGCGGGGAGAGGTACACGATGTACTCGTTGGGAACGTAGGTACGCGACAGCGAGAACGTCTTGTGCTCCTCCATCTCCCGGGCCAGCTTGCGGGCGATCTCGACCGGGCGCACCTCGGACCGGAAGGCACGGCTAAACGTGCCTTCGACGAGGCCGGCAATCTTGCTCTCCAGGCTCTTGAGCACACTCATGGGACGCCTTTCAAGGCGATTTCATGCTACGGGAGTCTGGCCCGGAGGCCACCTGATCTAAACAGCCCTCCGCGGCCGGCGCACCGCCACCGGTGCCAGCGCGACCACGGCGGCCGCCGCTGCGCCCACCGCCACGCCGGGCGGGGCGCCCGCTCCGGTGCCGTGGACCGCGGCCACGGCCAGGCCGATCCCGCCCGTGAGGATAGCCGCCCAGAGCACGGCCGTCGCCGCTACCGCCCCGAGACGGCGCCCCCGGACCAGCCACGGCAGAACCGCTGCGCCCACCGCCCAAACGAGCGCGGGCGCGAGCACCCCGGACCGGAGCAGAGACAGGAGGACCTGGTGCACCGTCTCGGACAGAGAACCGGTCCATTGCGGCGTCGCGGTGGCCGGAGGCAGGTACAGGGTTGTTCCGGCGAGCGGCGCGGCAAGGAGGAGCCACGACCAGCCGAGTGCCCCCAGCGCCGCGCGCCGCCAGGGCGTGGCGGCCCGTCCGGCCACGGCGGGCCAGGCGCCGGCCAGCCCCGCCACCCCGATGAGGCCGAGCGCCGGCGCGCCGGCGGCCAGAGGCCACAGGGTGGGTCGCAGCGGCAGCAGGACGACCGGCAGGAGCATGCCGATGAGCACGACGAGAGCCGTCCCGGGGTGGCCCTGGACGACGGCGGCCCCGGTGACCGCAACCAGCACCGCCGCCCATCCGAGGCGGGGCGCCAGCAGCACGGCGGCGGCCGCCACCAGGCCGGCCACCGCCGGCGGAAGGAGCGGAGCGGCCAGCACGGTGCCGACCAGCCAGGCCGCCACGGCGCCGGCGGCGGCAGCAGCCAGGCCGCGGGACACGCTGGGATGCAGCCGGAATGCCCGATCCTCGTCCTCCGCGCCGTCGCCGTCGCCGGCCTGCTCCCGCGCGAACGCGTCATCCTCGGCCTCGGCTGCGTCGGCCCGCTGTCTGATCGTCGTCCACGGGGTCGCGGGCGCGGCGACGATGCCCGGCTCATCTCCAACCTGCTCGGCCGCCGCGGCCAACGCCGCGCGCAACTCGGCGATCGAGCCTCGCTCCCGGACCTGTGGCCGCACGGCCAGGTCGATGCCCTGTCCGAGCTCACGCGGGAGATCCCGGCGCTGGCGGCGGAGTGCCGGCAGATAGGTGCCCAGGCGCCGGGAGCGCTGGGTCGCGCCCTGGGCGACCGGATTGATCCCGGTCAGCGCCTCATAGAGGACGAGCGCCAGCGAGTACAGGTCGGCCGCCGGGCCGGCCTCGTGGCCCTCGGCCTGCTCAGGCGCCATGTAGGCCAGGGTGCCGATCACGTCGCCGGTCAGGGTCAGCGTTTCGGATCCGACCAGCCGGGCGACCCCGAAATCGGTCAGCTTCGCCACCTGGGCCGCGCTGGGTGGCGCGTCCGGGACCAGGACGTTCGACGGCTTGACGTCCCGGTGGACGACGCCCTGCCCATGGGCGTGCTCCAGCGCGTCGCACAGCGCCAGGCCCACGGCCACGATGTCCCGGTCCGAGAGCCGTCCCTCGGCCAGCAGGGCATCAAGCGTCGAGCCGGCGACCAGCTCGGACACGAGGTAGGCGCCCTCGTCGTCGACCGCCGCCTCGTACAGGGTCACGATCGCCGGGTGCGACAGGCGGGCGGCGGCCCGGGCCTCCCGCTCGAACCGGCCCCCGACGATCCGCTCCCGGCTGAGGATCTTGACCGCCACGTTGCGCTCCAGCCGCTCGTCGCGGGCCATCCACACGGTGCCGAACGCCCCCGTGCCGAGGCGGCGGACCAGGCGGTAGCGGTCCAGGACGACGGGGCCTGTCTCCGGAGGCGGGCCCGTCTTCGGAGGCGTCCCCGGCTTCGGGGGCGCGTCCGGCTTCGGGGGCGCGTCCGGCTTCGGGGGCGAGCCCGCCCCGCGGGTGGTGAGGTCCTGCTGGACGCGCGTGCGGCTGCTGCGCGTCACGCGGGCGGTCGACGACTCGCTGGAGCTCACTGGACGGATTTCCACGTCACGCGCGGCGTCCCTGCGCCCCGGTCCCCCGCAACCGCCGGGGCCGCCCGGCCTGCACGCACGGTTGCGCCCAGGCTTCCCCCGACCGGCACGTACCATTGCGCACCAGGCGATCCGGCCGTGGCGACGGTCATACTGATCGCGTTCCCAAAGCACCGCAAGGAGCGATCCCGCTTGTCGTTCTTCGACGAGGCCGACGAAGAGCCTCGTACAGAGACTCGCCCCCCCGCCCGCTCGGCTCGCCGGCCCGCCTCTCGCGGCCGGCGTGGGTCAGGCGGCCGCCGGCCGCCGGGCGACCAGCAGGCGGTCCAGGTGCGGCGGGCGGTGGCGCTCGGCGCCCTGCTGGTGATCGTCCTGCTGATCGCCCTCGGGATCCACAGCTGCGACGTCAGCTCCACGAACAGCGCGCTGCAGAACTACACCACCCAGGTGTCCTCGCTGAACCACCGGTCCACGCAGACCGGCGCCCGGCTCTTCACCGACCTCTCCCACGCCGCCAACGCCAACAGCCCCACGGCGGTGCAGAACCAGGTCAACGAGGAGCTCCACAACGCCCAGTCGCAGCTCCACGAGGCGCAGAACATGAGCGTCCCCGACCAGGTCAAGACCGGCGACTCGAAGTTCGTCCTGGCCATGCGAATGCGCGCCGACGGCATCTCCAACATCGCCAATGAGATCCAGCCGGCCTTGAGCTCCTCGGCCACCCAGAGCGAGATCAACCAGATCGCCGAACAGACCGCGCGCTTCTACGCGTCCGACGTCCTCTACAAGCAGTACGCCGCGCCGGAGATCGCCGGTGCCGTCAACGCCGCCGGCGTCCGCTTCAGCCCGCTTGACTCCAGCCAGTTCCTCCCCGACGTGCAGTGGACCCAGCCCAGCTTCATCGCCAGCACGCTCCACACGCCCGGAGCCAGCAGCTCGGGCGGGAAGCCGGCGCCCGGCGTCCACGGCCACAAGCTCAACTCGGTGAGCGTCGGCGGCACCACGCTGACACCCGGCGGCACCGCCACCCTGCCGGCCAGCCCGCCACCCACCTTCCAGCTGAACTTCACCAACACGGGGACCGACAAGGAACACAACATCGTCTGCAAGGTGACCGTCAACGGCACCAGCGTCAGCGGACAGGCGATCGTCCCCGAGGACAGCCCGGGCCAGACGTCGACCTGCAACGTCAAGCTCAGCGCCGCTCCCCCCACCGGCACGCAGACCGTCCTCGCCCAGATCGAGCGCGTCCCGGGCGAGAAGAGCGTCATCCGCAACCAGCAGCAGTTCACGATCACCTTCCAGTAGGCATCCTCCGCATTCCGGAGCAGTTGTCCGGTCGCCGCACGCCGGTCCCGGGCCGGTCCCGGGCCGGTCCCGGGCCGGTCCCGCGGCGATCCCGGTGACGCGTGCCCTCCGGCCCGAGGCCTATCCTTCCTGCGGTGCACCAGTTGACCGGCACCGTCGGCATCGTCGCGATGGCGGCGGGAGCAGTGGCCATCGTGGCCCTGCTCACCTGCATCGTGCTCTCGGTGCGTCTGTCGCGGCTCCGATCCGAGCAGCGCCTGGTCCTCGGCGACGGGCGGCAGGACATCGTGTCCCATGCCGTCAACCTGCAGAACCAGTTCGAGGCCCTGCATGCGTACATCGAGGACGTCGCGCTGCGGCTGGAGCAGCGGATGACGTCCGCCGAGCACCGGTTGGACGGAGCGGTCGCCTACACCTCGCTGATCAGATACGACGCCTACAGCGAGATGTCCGGCCGTCAGTCGCTCTCGCTCGCCCTGTTGGACTCCACGCAGACCGGGGTCGTCCTGTCGGCCATCCACCACCGGGAGCAGGTCCGCGTGTACGCCAAGCAGGTCCTCGGCGGCCGGCCCGAGCAGGAGCTCTCCCCCGAGGAGGAGGAGGCGGTCAAGACGGCGCTGGCGGGCGGCGGGGCCGCCGCGCCGGCGGGGAGCCTCGGCGCTCCCACACCGGCCCACTGACGCCGGTGCGCGCCGGGTACTTCGGTCCCGAGGGGACCTACACGCAGGAGGCGCTGCTCGCCGACACCGCCGGGCTGGAGCTGGACACGGTGCCGTTCCCGACCATCTACGACACCGTGATGGCGGTGCACGAGGGCGCGGTCGACCGCGCGCTGGTCCCGATCGAGAACTCGCTGGAGGGCTCGGTCAACGCCACCCTCGACGCGCTGGCCATGGAAACCGATGACGTGATGATCGTGGGCGAGGTCGTCCATCCGATCCGCCACTGCCTGATCGCCCGGACCCCGCTCGAGCTGTCCGACATCGAGACCGTCGTCTCCCACCCCCAGGCCAACGCCCAGTGCGCCCGCTTCATCCGCACCCGGCTGCCGGGCGTGCGCGTGCTGGCCGGAAGCTCCACCGCCGACGCGGTGCTCACGGTCGCCCGCCACGACGGTCCGTGGGCCGCCCTCGGTAACCGGATCGCAGCCGAGCGCTACGACTGCGTCGTCCTGCTCGCGGGCGTCGAGGATGTCGCCGACAACGAGACCCGGTTCGTCTGGCTGGCCCGCACCGGCGCCGGCCCCGGCAACCCCCGCGCGGCGATGGCCGGCGGCGCCCCCAGCGGCCCGTGGAAGACCGCCATCGTGTTCTGGGGCGTCGGCTCGGAGGCGCCCGGATGGCTCGTCGCCTGCCTGGCCGAGTTCGCCGAGCGCGGGGTCAACCTGACCCGGATCGAGTCCCGGCCCCGCAAGCAGGGCCTCGGCCGGTACATGTTCTTCATCGACCTGGAGGGTCGCGAGGACGATCCCCACGTCGCCGAGGGCCTGGCCGGAGTGCGCACGCACGTCGAGACGCTGCGCGTCCTGGGCACGTTCCCGTCGGCCTGACGGCGGCCTCCGGCTACGCCAGCCGTCCCGCGTCCACCCGCCAGGCGACCGGCTTGATTGCCGGGCCACCCGCCCTGGTCCGCCAACGCGGCGCCGCCAGGCTCACCGCTACACTGGCGCCTGCGAACGCCTATGGCCACTCGTGTACCAACCGAGCCACTGGGGTCCGCGCCGCATCTGGAGCACCGGCGGCGCGGGCGGGAGGTTGGACGGGTGCTCGTACTCAATGCGACGTTTGAGCCGATCAACGTCTGCACGGTCCGCCGAGCCGTCGTGCTGCTCCTCAAGGAGAAGGCCGAGGTGATCGAGCACGGCGAGTGGGAGCTCCACTCGGCGACGTCGACGATGACCCGTCCGGTCGTCATCCGCCTGGTCACCTACGTCCGCATCCCGCGTGACACGCACCGGCGCAAGATCACCCGCCGCGCGGTGTTCGCCCGGGACGACTGGACCTGCCAGTACTGCGGCTCGCGGTCCAACCTGACCGTCGACCACGTCGTCCCACGCTCCAAGGGCGGCCCCTCCACCTGGGAGAACATCGTCGCCTCCTGCGCACCCTGCAACCGGCGCAAGGGCAACTCCATGCCGCGCCAGGTGGGCATGCATCTCACCCGCCAGCCGCGCACCCCCAACCCCAACGTCTTCATCCAGGTCGCCAGCCCCACCATCCCGGCAGCCTGGCGGGCGTACCTGGCGGCCTGACTCCTCCGTCAGGCGGCGTAGCGCGCCGCGGACCGTGCCCGCGCCTTCGCCGCCTCCTCCTCACGGTTCTTGGGCGGCGCGTTCGTCGTCAGCTGCGCCAGGAGGGTTGTCGAAGCGGCGGTCACCGCTTCGATGGCGGCGTTGAACGCCGCCTCGTTGGCCCGCGAGGGCTTGGTGAACCCGCTGATCTTGCGCACGTACTGGAGCGCCGAGGCGTGGATCTCCTCCTCGGTCGCCGGCGGGTCGAAGTTGTGAAGCGTCCTGATGTTTCGGCACATGCGCCCAGCGTAACCGGCCGGCACAGTCGCCACCACCGAAGCCACAGCCCCATCACCGCAGCTCGGCGAGAAATCCACGATGACGGTGGGTTAGGCGCCGAGGTGGGCCCGCGGACCTCGGCGAGAAACGGGACCCACAGTCCCGTTAGATGCCGAGGTGCATCCCGGCGACCGGCGCAGCCTGGCTCCGGGCACCCGCGCCCCGGGCCCCGGGCCGCCCGAAAACGCGCGAAGGGCGCCCTCGACAAAGGCGCCCTTCGCAGAACTTCTGGCTGTTGGGACCGCGATGAGCAAGCAGACTGCCGGAGGGACTACTCCCGGCACTCATCGGCGGCGGTGTCGCGGGTTGGACTCCGCTAAGCGGGGTCAGCCTCCGACCTAGCGGCCGGACACCTCCAGGGTCCCGCAAGAACTGTCAGACAAAGCTCGGACCACCTCCTTTCTCTGGTACGCACCAGAGTATCGAATCCCGCAGGCGGAACCGGGCGAATGCTCGTCAGACCGCCGACTTTCCGACTGGCGGCGA
>JBPYFQ010000264.1:0-12357 GCA_051985625.1 Solirubrobacteraceae bacterium | reverse complement strand
CCTCCCCCCGAACGGGGGGAAGTCATGCGCGGCCCTGTATCCGTGACCGGTGCAGCGCGTAGGTTGAACCGAGATGAGTACGTCCACAGCCGTTGTATTTCCTGGTCAGGGGAGCCAGACCGCCGAGATGCGTGACCTCGTCGCCGAGGTCCGCCCCGACCTGCTGGAGCAGGTCGCCGAGGTGGTCGGCTTCGACCCATTCCCTCGCACCGACGAGGGCACCAACTTCGCCCAACCCGCGATCTTCTGCGCCAGCCTGGCCGGCTGGGCGGTGATCGGCCAGCCCGACGCCGAGCTCATGGCCGGCCACTCGCTCGGCGAGCTGGCCGCGCTGGTGGCCGCGGGCGCGCTGGACGAGCGCGAAGGGCTGGAGCTCGTCGCGCTGCGGGGACGGCTGATGCACGAGGCCGGGATGCAGGCCGGCCATGGCGGGATGGTCGCCGTGCTGGGCCGCGGGGCGTCTGAGCACGCGTCGGAGATCGCCGAGGTCAGCGGCCTGGTGGTCGCCAACGACAACTCGCCCCAGCAGGTCGTCCTGTCCGGAGCCAAGGACGGGCTGCCCGCCGCGCTCGCCCACGCCAAGGAGCTCGGGCTGCGGGCGACCGAGCTCGACGTGACCGGCGCCTTTCACTCGCCGCTGATGGCCTCGGCGGTGCCCGAGTTCGAGCGCGCGCTGGCCGCCACCACCTTCACCACGCCGCGGGCCACGGTCGTCTCGGCCGTGACCGCCGAGCCGTTCACCGATCCGCGCCGGGAGCTGGCCGACGCGCTGACGATGCCGGTCCGCTGGCGCGAGACGATGCTCACGCTGCGCCGCCTGGGCGCCGAGCGGTTCATCGACGTGGGTCCCGGTCGGGTGCTGACCGGCCTGGCCAAGCGGACCCTGTCCGACGTGGAGCTCGTCAATGCCTGAGGGCCGTACCGACGGTTGCGCGCTGGTCACCGGCGCGTCGCGGGGGATCGGGGCCGCGATCGCCCGGGCGCTGGCTGAGGACGGCTGGGGCGTGGGGGTCAACTACCGGGCCGACCAGGCGGGGGCCGAGGCGGTGGTGGACGACATCGAGAGCGCCGGCGGCCGCGCTGTGGCGCTGCCCGGCGACGTCGCCAACCCGGACGTCCCCGACGACCTGTTCGACTCCATCGAGTCCTACTTCGGCTGCCCCGTGCTCGTGCTCGTCAACAACGCCGGGATCACCGCCGACGACCTGACGCCCTCGCTGCGCGACGAGGCCTGGAACGGGGTCATCGAAACCGATCTCAACGCCGCGTTCCGGCTGACCCGCCGCGCGCTGAAGCCGATGATGCGCGCCCGTGCCGGCCGCATCATCAACATCTCGTCGATCTCGGGGCTGCGGGCCAACCCCGGCCAGGCCAACTACGCCGCGGCCAAGGCCGGGCTGATTGCGCTGACCAAGACCTCGGCGGTGGAGGTGGCCCGGCGCGGCATCACCATCAACGCCGTCGCTCCCGGCCTGATCGAGACCGACATGATGGCCGGCGCGTCGTCGGAGTTGGTGGCCCACATTCCCGCGCGCCGCGTGGGCAGGCCGGAGGAGGTGGCGGCGTGCGTACGCTTCCTCGCCTCCGACGCGGCCAGTTACGTCACCGGCGCGGTGCTGAGCGTCGACGGCGGCCTGGCCGCATAACCGATACCGAACAAGGAGAACAGCCATATGTCAGTGACCACCGAGCAGGTCGAGAGCCGCGTCACCGAGACGCTGGCGAGCTTCGGCCCGGACGCCAGCCAGATCACCCGGTCGGCGACGTTCGAGGAGCTCGACATCGACTCGCTTGACCTCGTCGAACTCGCCCAGGTGGTCGAGGACGAGTACGGAGTCGTGCTCAAGGGCGAGGACATGAAGGAGCTGAAGACCGTCGGCGACGCGGTCGATCTGATCGTGGAGCGGGCGAAGTAGTGAGCGCCGCACCTGAGAAGCGCAGAGTCGTCGTGACCGGGCTGGGCGCGGTCACGCCGCTCGGCCTCGGCGCCGAAACGCTGCACGACCGCTGGGTGGCCGGCGACGTGGGCATCGCCGACAGCCTGGGCGCCTGCCGCGAATTCGAACCCAAGGACCACCTGTCGGTCAAACAGGCCCGGCGTCTGGATCGGTTCTCGCAGTTTGCCGTCGTGGCCGCGGGCGAGGCCATCGCCCAGGCCGGCTGGGGCGACGAGCCCCCGTACGACCCGCTCCGCGTCGGCTGCGTGATGGCCAGCGGGATCGGCGGCCAGTCGACCGTCGAGGCCCAGCTCGACGTCATGCGTCAGCAGGGGGCGCGGCGCGTGTCCCCGCTCGGCATCCCCATGTACATGCCGAACGCGGCGACGGCCGCGGTGACGATGAGGTTCAAGCTGCAAGGCCAGAGCTTCGGCGTCATGTCGGCCTGCGCGTCGAGTGCCCACGGCATCGGCTGCGCGATGCGCATGATCCAGTACGGCGACGCCGACGCCGTCGTGTGCGGCGGTTCGGAGGCGACGCTGACCGATTTCGCGATCGCCTCGTTCACCAACATGGAGGCCCTGTCCCCGAGCGGCATCTCCCGGCCGTTCGACGCCCGGCGCGACGGGTTCGTCATGGGCGAGGGCGCGGGCGTGCTCGTGCTGGAGGATGCCGAGGCGGCCGTCGCCCGCGGCGCCACGATCCTGGGCGAGGTGGCCGGCTACGGTTCCACGACCGATGCCCACCACCTGACCGCGCCCGAGCCGACCGGCACTCCCGCCGCCCGGGCGATCGAATTGGCGCTCCGCGACGCCGGCGCTGAGCCGTCGCAGATCGACTACATCAACGCCCACGGCACGTCGACGCAGCTCAACGACGCGGCCGAGACCTCCGCGATCAAGCGGGCGCTGGGCGAACAGGCCACGCGGATCCCGGTGTCCTCGACGAAGTCGTCGATCGGCCACACCCTCGGCGCCGCCGGCGCCGTGGAGGCCGTGGCCACGTTCCGCACGCTGATCACCGGCGTGATCGCGCCGACGCTCGGCTACGAGGTTCCCGACCCGGACCTCGACCTCGACTACGTGCCCGGAGAATCCCGCCCGCTGGTCACCGGCAACGGCCGGCCGCCGCTGGCGCTGTCGAACTCGTTCGCGTTCGGCGGGCACAACGTGACCCTGGCGCTGCGCGGAGCGGCCCGGTGACCGCCACCGTCGTCACCGGGCGGGCGGGGCATTCTCCCGAGCACCGGCTGGGCCCGCTGGAACGGCTCGAGGCACTGTGCGACGACGGCTCGGTCCGGGTCGTGCGCTCCCGCGCGCGCTCGGCGCGGCTGGGCGACCGAGCCGCCGCCGGGGACGGCGTCGTGGGCGCGACCGGGACCGTCAACGGCCGGCCGATCGCCTGCTACGCGCAGGACGGAAGGTTCTTCGGCGGCTCGCTCGGCGAGCGCCACGCTGACACCATCGTCCGGGTCCTGTCGCTGGCCGGGCGGGCGCGGATGCCGGTCGTCGGCTTCGTCGAATCCGGCGGCGCGCGGATGCAGGAGGGCACGGCGGCCCTGGCCGGCTATGGCCGGATCTTCCGTGAGACCGTGGCGCTGAACGGGATCGTCCCCCAGATCTCGGTGGTGTCCGGCGCCTCGGCCGGGGGCGGGGCGTACTCGCCGGCGCTCACCGATCTGATCGTGATGACCGAGGACGCGGCCATGTTCCTGACCGGCCCCGGCGTCGTCCGCGAGGCGCTCGGCGAGGAGATCGACGCCCAGGGACTGGGCGGTCCCCACGTTCACGACCACAACGGCGTCTGCCATCTGGTGGAGCGCGACGAGGCGACCGCGGCGGCCCGGGTGCGCGACCTGCTCTCCTACCTTCCGTCGGCCGCCGGCGATGGCCTGCCCGTCGGCGTCCCGGCTGCGCCCGCCGAGCCGGATCCCGGCGCGTTCGTGCCCGCCGCCCCGCGCAGCGCCTACGACATCCGCTCCGCGCTGGGCGCGATCGTCGACGCCGACTCGATGCTGGAGCTGTGCCCGCGCTGGGCGCGCAACATGGTCACCGCGCTGGCCCGGCTCGACGGCCACCCGGTCGGGATCATCGCCAACCAGCCGCGGTACCTGGGCGGGGTGCTCGACGCCGAGGGATCGCAGAAGGCGGCGCGGTTCGTCAACTTCTGCAACGACTTCGGCGTGCCCTTGGTGGTCGTCGTCGACACGCCCGGGTTCATGCCCGGCTCCAAGCAGGAGCGGGCCGGCGTGATCCGGCACGGGGCGTCGCTGGTGCGGGCGTTCGCCCATGCCCGGGTGCCGAAGTTCACCGTCGTCCTGCGCAAGAACTACGGCGGGGCCTACATCACGATGAACTCGCGTGACCTCGGCGCCGACCTCGTCCTGGCCTGGCCGGACGCGGAGCTGGGGATCATGGGCGCCCGCGCCGCCGTGGGGATCGTCAACCGGCGCGAGCTGCGGGCCGCCGACGACCCGGAGGCCGAGCGCGACCGCCTGGCCGACGTCTACGCGTCCGAGCACCTCCACGCCGAGTCGGCCGCCGCCGAGGGATTCGTCGATGAGATCGTCGAGCCGGCCGAGACGCGGGATCGCCTGGTGTGGGCGCTGCGCTCGTTCACCGGCGAGGTCGGTGGTCGGCGGTGATCCTGGCGGGCAAGCGCCTGCTCATCACCGGCGTCATCACCAAGGACTCGATCGCCTTCCACGCCGCCGAGCGGGCGCAGCAGGAGGGCGCGACCGTGCTGCTCACCAGCTTCGGCCGGGCCCGGCGGATGACCGAGCGGGCCGCCCAGCGGCTGCCCGAGCCGGTCGAGGTGCTGGAGCTCGACGTCAACAAGGGCGAGGACCTGGAGGCCCTGACCGAGTCGCTGCGCGAGCAGTGGGGCGAGGTTGACGGCGTGCTCCACGCCATCGCGTTCGCCCCCCAGGACGCCCTCGGAGGCGCGTTCATGACCGCACCGGCCGAGAGCGCCAAGGCGGCCTTTGAGACGAGCGCCTTCTCTTTGAAGTCGCTGTCGGCCGCGGTCGAGCCGCTGATGTCCTCAGGCGGCAGCATCGTCGGCATGGACTTCGACGCCAGCGTGGCCTGGCCGATCTACGACTGGATGGGCGTGGCCAAGGCCGCGCTGGAGTCGGTGGCCCGCTACCTGGCCCGCGACCTCGGCCCCCAGGGCATCCGCGTCAACCTGGTGTCGGCCGGTCCGCTCGGCACCGTCGCCGCCCAGGGCATCCCGGGGTTCGAGAAGCTCGCCGACCTGTGGCGCCGCCAGGCCCCGCTGGGCTGGGACACGGCTGACCCGGCCCCGGTCGCCCGCGCCATCTGCTGGCTGCTGTCGGAGTACTCGGAGGGGATCAGCGGCGAGATCGTCCACGTCGACGGCGGATTCCATGCCGTCGGCGCGCCCGCCGACGTCTAGTTCCCGGCGAGCTCCGGGGGGAGCGCCTTCGGCCCGTCCGGGTACAGCTCGGCCAGGAGCTCCGGCGTCATCTGGAGCGTGTTGGCGGCCTCCGCGGGGGCGCCCACGACGAGCCACAGCGCGTCGGCCTCGGTGTCGTTGAACACCTGACGGACGCTGTCGGGCTCCACGAGCAGGGCCGAGAGCGGCTCCAGGGTCAGCAACTCGCCGTCGACGCGGACCCGGCCCGTGCCCTGCAGCACGACGTACAGCTCATGCTGAGCACGGTGGCGGTGGCGCGTCGAGGCCTGGCCGGGTGCCAGGCGCCACAGCCGGGCCCCCAGAGTCGTGGCGCCGAGTTGCTTGGCCAGGTCGGTGTTGGGGACGCCCATCTGGTTGGAGGGGCGCCAGAAGGCGTCCTGGCTGGGCAGCACGGTGTACGCCACGTGTGGAAGCGTGGCAGACCTGGACCTCGGCGAGAAACCGGCCGTATAGGCCGGTTAGCTGCCGAGGCGCGCCCTATCCGTCTCGGATCAGCGGAACAGGTCCTCGGCCTCGCCGCGCAGCAGCGGCGCCACCCCCGGGCCATCCTCCTCGGTGACATGGCGGTCCGCGCCGCTGACCAGGACGGCCGCCTGCATGGCGTCCTTGGCCCGGGCGAGGTCGGCGGCGGCCGCCAGCTCGTCGGCGACGGCGATCAGCGTCGCCTTCAACTCGCGGCCGCGCGCGTCGCGCCGGCCGCGCCAGTCGTCCAGCGGACGGAGCCCGGCACAACCGATGGCGACGTCGGACTGGCCGTGGCGCCAGGCCCGTCCGAACGAATCGGTGATGACGACGGCCGGCGCCGTCCCCAGCCGGCGGCGCAGGCCGGCACGCAGCCGCCGGGCGGAGTCGTCCGGATCGGCCGGGAGCAGCACGACCGTGTCGTCGCCCGGGGCGTTGGAGGCGTCGACGCCCGCGTTGGCGCAGACGAACCCGTGATGGGTCAGGCTGATCAGGACGCCGCGCGCGGCGCGTCGCACCTCGCGGGTCTCATCGAGGATGACCTGGACGTGGCGCGGGTCCTTGCCCAGCTCGGCGCCGAGCTGGAGCGCGCGCGTCCCCGGCGTGACCGAGGAGAGCGTGCGCAGGCGCCCCTCGGCCTTGGAGATGAGCTTATGGGCGACGACGACCACGTCGCCCGGCCGGGGCGCGCCCTCCGGCATGGCCGCCGCGATCAGCGCTGCGGGGTCGTCGCCGGGGTGAGCCTCCGGCAGCCCGGCGAGGGCCGCGGCGGTGATCGCCATCGGCGCGGTCAGCCCCGGCTGCGCACCAGCTGGCGCAGCAGCCCGCGGGTGTGGGCGGCGCCACCGTGGCGCCGTTCGAGCGCCGCCTCCATCGCGGCGAGATCGTCCGCGGTGTCGAGGTCGAGCGCCAGCGTCGGCACCTCAACGGTGCGCTGGGTGACGCCCGCGGCGGCCGCGTCGTCCCGGTGGCGCTTGTGGCTGCCCGGACCGAACGAGGGCGCCAGCACGTCGGGCGGTGTGAGGACGAGCGCGTTCGTCCCGGTGCCGTGGCGATCGGGCACGATCAGGACCGACGGCGACGGCGCGTCCTGGGCCAGCAGCCCGTCGAGCTCAGCCGGATCCATCAGCGGGCAGTCGCCCGGGACCATGAGGACCCGTTCGACCCCAAGCTCGCGGGCCCGGGCGATGCCGTTGCGCGCCGCCCGGTTGTGGCCGGCATCCTCGTCGTCGGCGACCATGGCGCCATAGCCACCCGCGATCCGCTGCACCCCGTGGTCGCTGGAGACGACCAGGACCTCGTCGACGAGCGTGGCCCGGCGCAGCGCGACGAGGGTGTCGGAGAACATCGCCTCCACCAGCGCCCGCCGGGGCGCCGGATCAAGCTCGTCGCGCAGGCGGTGCTTGGCCGCCTCGAGGCGCTTCATGGGGAGGATGGCGATCGTCGTCATCAGGGCTAACGCTAATGCTCCGCTCGGCTCACCTAAAGACCGGTCAGCGCAAACTCCAGGGTCGCCTCGGCCACCCGGGCCCGAGCCGCCGCGTCACCCATCATCACGTCGGCCTCCAAGGTCGCCACCCCGGAGGCGACTTCGTCGGCTACCAGCCCATCGATGAGCCCGTCGTAGATCGCCGCCACCCCGGCGCTGGACATCGGCTGGCCGGCCCACCGCAGGCAGGCCTCGGTAGGCCCTTTGAGCACGCGACCGCCAACCAGCGGGCTGACCGCGACGACCGGAGCATGGCTGTCCCGAATGGCCTTGACGACGCCGTCCACGGCCAGGATGGGACCGATCGATATGACCGGATTGGACGGTCCTATCACGATCGCGCGGGCGCCGGCCAGGGCATCGAGCACCTCCGGCGTCGGCGTCGCGGCTCGGGCGTGGCGGAAGTCGACGTCGTCGATCGGCCCCTCGCCCCGGCGTTTGATCATGAACTCCTGCAGCGGCCACCAGCGTCCGGCGGCCAGGATGCGGGTGCGGACCGGCAGGTCGCTGGCCGGTAGCACCGCCGCGCTCACGCCCAGGGCGCGGCTGATCTGGGCCTGGGCCTCGGTCAGCCGCGCGCCGCCGTCGAGCAGCCGGGCGCGCTCCAACCCGATGGCCAGGTCGCGGTCGCCGAGGTTGAACCAGACCTCGACGCCCAGCTCACGCAGCCCGTCCATGACGGCGAAGGTGTCCCCGGCCAGCCCCCAGCCGCGCTCGTCGATCCGATCGGCGAGCCAGAAGGTCACGAGGTCGGGATCGGGACAGACGTACGCGCCGTAGATCTCCACGTCGTCTCCGGTGTTGGCGACGACGACGAGATCATCGCCGCTGACGACGTCGAGCATCCCGCGCGCCAGCTTCGCGCCACCGGTTCCGCCGGCCAGGACGACGACCGGCCCGCGCTCGTTCACTCCGGGAGGCCGGTGATCTTGATCCCGGCGCGGGCCTTGTTGCGCACGTTGATCGAGATGATCAGCGGCGTCAGCGACTCGACGATGCGCGCCATCTCCAGCGGGCCGCAGTCAACCGCGCGCAGGCCGTCGATCCGGCCGACCAGCTCGGCCACCTGGGCCTTGTCGGCGCGGCGGTCGCCGCACACCAGGACGTCCTCGTCGAGCTGATGGTCGAGGTCGGCCAGCAGCGCGGCGCTGACGGTGTGAAACGCCGATACGACGCGAACCCCGTCCGGGACCATCTCCTGGGCCTGCTGGGCGGCCGAGCCCTGCCAGACGCCGAGCATCCGGGTGGCCTTCCCGCTGACCGCGGCGGCCAGCGGCACGGTGGCGTCGATCACGAGCTGCCCCTCGCGGAGGACCTCCCTGAGGTTCGTCAGGGTCTCCGAGTGCGAGCGGAACGGGACGCTGAGGATCACGATCGGCGCGTCCCGGGCGGCCTCGGTATTCTGCGCCCCGGCGAACTCGCCGTCGGGGACGCTGCGGCGGGCTCGCTCGGCGGCCTCGTGGGCCCGGCCGGCATCGCGCGAGCCGATCATCACGGGGACACCGGCTCGGCCGAGCCGCACGGTGAGACCGAATCCCAGGGCCCCGGTCCCTCCGACGATGCAGACTTGCGATTCCATTAGGCGCCGCAGTCTATGCGGGCGGCGAGGCCTATAGTCCGTTGCCGGGTGCGAAGAGTCTGTTGTGTGGTGGTGGGGCTGGTGTGGGCCGTGGGCACGGCGGCCGCGTCCGCGTCCGCGCGGGGCGCGCCGGCTGCTCGGGCGCCGACGCCGATCGTCTCCTCCTCGCTTGCCCAGGAGGGGCAGAACCTGGTCTGGACCGTCACGCTGGCGTCGCCGTTCTCGCCGGAGGCGTCGCGGCATAACGGCGTCCAGCTGTGCCTGCTGGTGGAGCGGCCGGACCACGGGAGCGTCGCCGGTCAGGTGTGCGTGGTGCCCCCGCCGCGGCGCCGCGGGTCGCCGGGGCTGACGTTCCAGACGGTCACCGTGCGGGGTCCCGGTCCGGCCCAGCCAATCGCCGCCACGGTCACCCGGACGGGCGCCCGTCAGCTGACCGCCTCGTTTCTGCCGGGCGCCATCGGCAACGCGTACCGGTGGCTGCGCTGGCAGACGCTGAGCGCGCTGGCCGCGCCCCCGTGCGCGCCGCATCGACGCGGGGCGGCCCGATGCACGCTCCTCTTCCCGGCCCGGCCGGCTCTGGCCCGGCTGCACACGCCGCAACTGGCGGGCTGCACCGCCGCCGGTCCCGCGCTCGTCTATGACCGTCCCGCCGCCGGGCGGGAGATAGCGCTGACGTTCGACGACGGCCCGTGGTACCAGACCCGGGCGTTCCTGAGCCTCCTGGAGGGCTATCACGCGCCGGCGACGTTCTTCCAGATCGGCCGGCAGGTCTCCGAGTTTGACGAGAAGCGGATCGACCGGCGGATGCTGGCCGACGGCGACATGATTGGCGATCACACCTGGAGCCATCCGGACGTCGCCGGCGCGGGCGCGTTCGCCCGCCGCCAGATCGACGAGGCGGCGGCGGCCATTCGCCAGGCGACGGGCGGCTTTACGCCGTGCCTGTTCCGCGCGCCGTACGGCGCCCTCAGCCCGGCCCTGACCGCCGAGGCCCGCGCCATGGGGTTCACGACGATCCAGTGGGACATCGACCCGCGGGACTGGGCGCGCCCCGGCGTGGGCGAGATCGAGTCGAACGTGATCGACAACGCCCGCCCCGGAGGGATCGTCGAGCTGCACGACGGCGGCGGCGACCGCTCGCAGACGCTGGCGGCGCTGCCGGACATCATCACGACGTTGCGTCGCCGCGGGTACCGGTTCGTGACGGTCACGCAGCTGCTGGGGCTGCGTCCGATCTACCGCTAGAGCGGCTGAGCTCGGAGTCGAGCTCGTCGACCAGCAGCAGCGCGAACTGGAGGACCGCATCGAGCGCCGCGGACTCCAGGGCCTCGGGCACGTCGTCGCGCTGATGCGAGCGGGGCGCCAGCCCGCGGTGATCGACGGCGCCCAGGGTCAGGGCGGGCAGCCCGCGGGCGCGGGCCAGCAAGGCGGGGGAGGTGCCGCGACCGCGATGGGCAACGGCGAGGCCGCCGCCCTCCGCGGCCAGCCGGGCGGCGAGGCCGCGCAGGCGCGCCAGGTAGCGGAGCGGAACGAGCGGACCGTCGCTGACCCACCAGCACGGGTCCCCGGCACCGCAGGGGCCGATCCCGAGCACGACGGTGTGGCGGGGCGAGAGCTCCCGGCGCCGCCCGCGGAGGTGCCGGCGCAGGCCGGTCATCGACCCGTCGGCCGCTCCCTGCAGGACCAGCTCGACGGCGACGTTGCGGGGCGGGGACGCGTCCAGCGCCCGCACGAGCGCCAGCGCCACCGCGGCGCCGGACGCGTTGTCGCCGGCCGCCGGGCCAAACGGCCCTGCCGCCAAGTCGAGCAGCAGCGCCAGCTCGATGACCAGCGCCGCGGTGGGCACGAGCTGGAGCACGCCGATCGGCGTGCCGGTCGCCCCGTCGGCGCGCAGCGCGGCGACGCCCAGCAGCCACAGCAGCTCGATGCACAGCCAGCCCAGCCAGCCGGGCGTCAGCGCGCCCCGCCCGGCGAACCGCTTGAGCGCGGCGACCGGCCGGCGGATGGCGTCGCGGTAGGCCAGCCCGGTCCGGCCGGCGTCGTAGTTGGCGGTCACGATCAGGCGGACCGGCGGCGTCCCGGCGCTCGGCGCGGCATCGTCACCAGCCGCGGGGGCCGGTGCCGGGCTGACCACGTTCTGGCTGGCCCGCTCGGGCGTCAGGCGGCGTCCCGGCGAGCGGCCGGTGATCCCGTCGGCCAGGACCGACAGGAGCGCCACCAGGACGAGCGCGCCGCCGAGCGTGGCGTGATGGACCATCAGGAGGCTGCCGACGATGGCCAGCAGGACGTGCCAGACGTGCGCCAGGGCCCAGTTGGGACGGGACCAGAACGTCTCCAGGCGCACCCCGCGGCGGGGGGAGCGGACCTGCTGGACGAGCCAGTGGGCGGCGCGGCGCTCGGCGTCGGTACCCGCCCCGCGGCCGGCGAACGAGGCGAGGCCGGCGGCTGTGTCGGTGGCTGACATCGGCCTCGATGATCCCAAGGGCGGCATCACGACGCGCCGCGCGCCGCCGCCGATCTAGTACAACCGGTCCATGAGCCCGACCGAGGACGAGTTGCTCGACGTCGCCCACCGCGCGGCGGGCGTGGCGGCGGCCGAGTTGACCGCGCGGTTCGGCCGGCGGCAGCAGGGCGTGCGGGCCAAAAGCGGGCCCACCGACCTGGTCTCGGAGGCCGATCTGGCCGCGGAGGCGGCCATCCGCCGCGTCCTGAGCGAGCGCCGCCCCGGCGACGCCGTGCTCGGCGAGGAGGGAGGAGCGAGCGGCAACGGAGACCTGCGCTGGGTGATCGACCCGCTGGACGGGACGACCAACTTCCTGTTCGGGGTGCCGGTATTTGCGGTCAGCGTCGCCTGCGAGGACGGCGACGGGCCGCTCGTGGGGGTCGTGCTTGACCCGGTGCGCAACGAGACCTTCGCCGCCACCCGCTCCGGCCGGGCGACGCTCAACGGCACAGCGATCACCGCCTCCTCCCAGGACGATCTGTCGACCTCGCTCGTCGCCACCGGGTTCGCCTACGACCCGGGCCAGCGCGCCGTCCAGGCGGCCGTGCTCGGCCGGGTCCTGCCCCAGGTGCGCGACATTCGCCGCGGCGGTGCGGCCGCCCTTGATCTGGCCTGGTGCGCGTGCAACCGCTACGACGCCTACTACGAGCGCGGCGTCAAGCCCTGGGACGTCTCGGCCGGAGGGCTGATCGCCGAGCGGGCGGGCCTCTCGGTGCGGGCGCTCGAGCCGGTCGCAGATGGGCCGGCCGGGGTGGTGGCGGCGCCCCCGGCGCTGGTCGACGAGCTGCTGGCGCTGATCGTCGACCGCTGAGCTCCCCGGGGGTTACCCGCTGAGGGCGCGGGGGTCTCCTAGACTATGGCGGCGCGCGGCGGTGGTGGAACGGTAGACACGATGGACTCAAAATCCATTGTCCTTCGGGACGTGTGGGTTCGAATCCCACTCGCCGCA
>JBPYFQ010000263.1:0-3727 GCA_051985625.1 Solirubrobacteraceae bacterium | reverse complement strand
CGGGCGCGCGCGTCCTTGACGCCGGCTGCGGCTCCGGACGGACGCTTCAGGAGCTCGCCGACTACGGCCAGGTGAGCGGGATCGAGCTGGACACCGAGTCCGCCGAGCTGGCCCGCGGCCGCGGCCTCGGCGAGGTCGTCATCGGCCGGCTGGAGCAGCTGCCCTGGGATGACGGCACGTTCGATCTCATCACCTGCCTGGACGTCATCGAGCACGTACCCGACGACATCACCGCGCTGCAGGAGTTGCGCCGCGTCTGCCGGCCCGGGGGTCGGCTGCTGGTTACCGTGCCCGCCTACCAGGCGCTGTGGTCCCAACACGACGAGGCCAACCACCACTACCGGCGGTACTCGCGTCCCCGCCTGCGCGGCGCGGCGGCTGCCGCCGGCTGGCGGATCGAGCGGGTCAGCGCCTTCAACAGCCTGCTGCTGGCCCCGGCAGCCGCGGTCCGGCTCACGCAACGCCGCCTGGGGACCGGCAACGGCTACACCAGCGACCTCGATGTAGGACCGGCCTGGCTCAACGACGTGCTCGAGTGGCCGCTCGCCCTGGAGGCCCGATGGCTGGCCGGCGGCCGCTCGCTGCCGGCCGGACTCTCGCTGTTGGCGCTGCTGCGGCGCCCGCCTGCTGTGTGACGACGGCCGCCATCATCAGCCTGTCCGCGAGCCTGGGCTACCTGCTGCCGGCGATCATCGGGCTGGAATCGATGGGGATACCGTCGCCCGGCGAGACGGCGCTCATCCTGGCCGCCGTCCTGGCCAGTCAGGGCAAGCTGGAGATCGGGCTGGTGATCGTGATCGGCGTCGCCTCGGCGATCGTCGGCGACAACATCGGCTACCTGCTGGGACGTCACTTCGGGCGGGAGGTCCTGACCGCCCGCGGCCCGTTTCACCGCCGGCGGGCGGAGGTCATCACGGTGGGAGACCGCTTCTTTGAGCGCCACGGCCCCAAGGCGGTGTTCTTCGCCCGCTGGATCGCCCTCATCCGCTTCGCCGCCGCATGGCTGGCCGGTATCAACCACATGCCGTGGCGCCAGTTCTTCTTCTGGAACGCGATCGGCGGGATCACCTGGGGGGTGACGTACGGCCTGGTCGGCTACTTCGCCGGCAGCGCGGCCGCCCGTGCCATCTCCCGGTTCGGCGTCTACGCGTTCATCGGGCTGGGCCTCGCGTTCGTCGCCTACGTCTACATCAAGCTCCGGGGCAGCGGGGAGTCCCCCGACGACGACGAGTAGTCAGCTCTCGGCCGCGTCGAGGTCGAGCGCGCAGGAGTTGATGCAGTAGCGCTGACCGGTCGGCTGGGGGCCGTCGTCGAACACGTGGCCGAGATGTCCCCCGCACTGGCGGCAGCGCACCTCGGTGCGGCGCATCCCGTGGCTGACGTCTTCGAGAAGCTCGACGTTGTCGGCGACGGCCGGCTCATAGAAGCTCGGCCAGCCGCTCCCCGACTCGAATTTGGTCTGCGAGGAGAACAGCTCGGCCCCGCACCCGGCGCAGCGGTACGTGCCGTCGGCCTTGACATCGACGTACTTGCCGGTGAAGGGGCGCTCGGTGGCCTGCCGGCGGAGCACCTCGTACTGCTCGGGGGTGAGCCGGGCCCGCCACTGCTCGTCGGTCAGGTTGATCTGGCGCTCGGTATCCATGTGGCTGACGTTAGCTCACTCCAGCATGTCCATCACCAGGGTCGACCAGCCGAAGTCACGCGCCCCCATCCCGGCGCCGGTGTACGGGTCGTAGTACTCGCGCAGCCCGGCCCGCGCCACCGCGCCGCCCAGGCGGCCCCCCAACTCCGCCGCGGCGTCCTCGTAGCCGAGACGCACCAGCCCCAGCCAGCACAGCCAGGCCGTGTTCACCCAGGTCGGGCCCCGCCAGTAGCGGCGCTGATGCAGCCGGCCGGTGTCGGTGAGCGAGAAGCTGGCCTCGGCGGGGGACACCGAGGGCGGCGGGACGGGTGTCCAGAACGTCGCCGGGTCAAGCAGGTGCTCCTCCACCAGTCGCCGACCGATCTCCTCCGGCAGGTCGGGCAGGGCCAACGGGGTGAGCGCGGCGATCGTCGCCGCCGGGCGCGTCCGGGCTGCGGGGCGGGCGTCCGGCAGGAACAGGCCGCTGCGCTCGTCAAAGCAGCGGTCGACCAGCGCCGGCGTCAGCGACGGCAGGCCGAGGGCCAGACGCGACACGTTGTAGAGCACGTTCGTGGTGACCTCGCAGCAGACCGGCCCGCCGGCGGCGAGGATCCGGCGCATGTCGAAACCGAGCCGCCGGTTGCGATGGAGGAGCCGGACATACCCGGGCAGCCCGTGGGCCTGTCGGCCCCAGATGGCGTCGAACTGGGGCGAGGCGTCGAGGCCGGACTCGTCCGGGGCCACGATCCAGAGAAGACCGTCACCGTCGACGTCGCGATGGTCGGCCAGCCACTGGATCTGGCGCAGGATCCCAGGCTCCGCCGCCGGGTCGCCCACGGCGATGCGCCAGGCCCAGGCCAGCAGCGGCGGCTGGATGCTGGCGGTCATCCCGGGCTGCCCGGAGGTCACGTTGTAGGTCAACCGCCGCAACCCGCGCAACGGCTCCTTCCAGAAGATGGTGTGACCGATGAACCCGTCCGGCCGCTGGACGGCCAGCAGGGAGCGCAGTTCGCGCTCGGCTCGCCCGGGGTCGAACCGCCGCCATGCGATGGCGTGAAAGCACGAGTCCCAGTACCACTGCCACGGATAGCGGCCGGGGCTGGGGCAGGTATAGGCGTACGGGATGCCGTCGCAGGCGCGGGTGCCCTCCCGCCAGTTCTGGCGCAGGACCGCCTCACAGCGGTCCTGGACCAAGTCGCGCTCGGAGTCGGTTGGCATCAGCGTCGGCATGCTGCCACCCATCGGTCGCCGGTAAACCACGGCGTGCACCAAGGTGGTGTAGGCACGGTGTCAGCGTTGACCGATCCGCGCATCGTCGCGGCGCCGCCGACGTGCTAGATCCATTGGTATGCGGGTCGGTCCTCGCACGCTCGCGCTCGCCGGCGCGCTGGTCATCGCCTTCTCCAGCATCCTGGTGCGCCTCAGCCAGGCCTCGCCGTCGACCGCGGCGATCTTCCGCTGTGCCTACGCGCTCCCCATCCTCGGCCTGCTCGCGCTGCGGGAGGACCGCCGGTTCGGCCGGCGCGGGTGGCGCGAGCGCCGCGCCGGGCTGGCCGCAGGCGTCTTCTTCGCTGCCGACATGATCCTGTGGAACCACTCCATCGTCGATGTCGGCGCCGGCCTGGCCACCGTGCTGGGCAACGTCCAGGTGGTGCTGCTTCCGTTGGTGGCGTGGCTGCTGCTGGCCGAGCACCCCGGCCGCCAGGTCCTGGTGGCGCTGCCGCTGGCCGGCCTCGGGGTACTGCTCATCTCCGGCGCGGTGGAGCACGGCGCGTTCGGTCGCGATCCCACCGGCGGCACCCTGTTCGGGATCGGCACCGGCGTGGCCTACGTCGGATTCATCCTTCTGATCCGCCACGGCGGCGCCGACCTCCGACGGCCCGCGGGCCCCTTGTTTGACGCCACCGCGGTAGCGGCCGTGCTGTGCGTGGCGGCCGGCCTGGTGATCGGCGACGCCCATCTCGTCCCCACCTGGCCGAGCGCCGGCTGGCTGGCGCTGCTGGCCATCAGTTCGCAGGTGGTGGGCTGGCTGCTCATCGGCTCCTCGCTCCCGCGGCTGCCGGCGGCGATCGGGTCGATGCTGTTGACCGTCCAGCCGATCGGCTC
>JBPYFQ010000262.1:0-2606 GCA_051985625.1 Solirubrobacteraceae bacterium | reverse complement strand
CAGTGGGATCGGCGAGACTGGCACCATGGCGCGCCCGTTGATCTCTGTCTTCGCGGTTGAAGACACGGCCGTACAGGTCGTCTGGCGTGCCCTTCCGGCCCCGGCGGTCTGCCTGAAGCTCGGCGATCTGGCTGTTCACGTCGAGGCCACGCCTCCCGCCTACTTGCGCCGGACGGGGAGGCCGCCGTCCTCCCTGGTGCGGGAGCCTGGCGCGTTCGGAGGGCCGGGGGCGATCACCATTGACGGGCTGTGCCCGGACACCGTCTACGACCTCACCGTCGAAGCGTCCGGACGGCCGAGGCGCCGGCTCCAGCAGGTCGCCACCCTGCCGGCGCCACCCGGAAGGTTGCTCTACCGCTTCGCGACCATCAATGACTTGCACCTGGGCGAGCCGGCCTTCGGCTACCGAAACACGATCGAGGACGTCTACCCGCTCCCGGACGGCTGGCAGCCTTACACCGTGCGGTGCGCTCGGGCCGCGATTCTGGAGGCGATGGAGTGGGGAGCCAGCACCATCGTCGTCAAAGGCGACCTCACCAAGGACGGTGCTCCGGCCGAGTTCCATGAAGCGGGAGAACTGCTGGCCAAGCTGCCGGTCGGCGTCGAGGTGACGCTCGGCAACCACGACTTCCACGACCTGGAAACCGACGGCCGGCCGCTGCTGGCCGAATGGGGGATCCACGTGCCGAGGGAGCCCTGGGCCCATGACTTTCCCGGCATCCGCATCGTCCTCGGCCACACGGCCCGGGCCGACTCGCGGTGGGGCCGGATGAACGCCCGCCAGCGGGACCAGATCGTGGCGCTGGCCGGGGACGCGCCCTCAGCGGCCTTTGTTGCCGTCCACCATCAGCCGCAACGGTGGCGCTGGCCCAATCAGTACCCGCCGGGGGTACCGGGCCCCGAGGCGGGCGCGCTGCTGGATGCGCTCGCCGCCGCCAACCCGGCCACGATGGTGGCGAGCGGCCACACCCACCGGCATCGCACCCATCGGCACGGCCCGCTCGTCGCGGTCGAGGTCGGCTCGACCAAGGACTATCCCGGAGCGTGGGCCGGTTACGCCGTCCACGAGGGCGGGATCCGCCAGGTCATACGGCGGGTGGCGGCGCTGAACGCCATCAGCTGGACCGAGAGCACCTACTGGGCGATCGGCGGCCTCTGGGGCCGCTGGTCGCCAGGGTCGTTGCGGGAGCGGTGCTTCACCCACGTGTGGCCCGAGCGGGCTTGAGCGTTACGGCCCGCCCAGGTCCCTCGCCGCCAGGGCGTCGATTCGGGCCTGGACCCTGGCCAGCCGCTCCGCCGCTAGGGCGTGGAGCCGCTCGGCTTTCTCGTACAGGTCGGCCACCTCCTCGATCCCGATGTCGCCGGACGCCATCCGCTCCGTCAGCTGCTCGAGCTCGGCGACCAGTTGCTCAAAGGTCATGGTCTCCCATGCCGCGCCCTCATCCATCGAGAACCTCCTCGACCCGCGCCGTCAGCCCGCCCTCGGCCAGCTGCACGTCCACCGCCTGGCCGGCGGAGACCTGGCCGGCCCGGCGCACCACCGAACTCTGGAGCCGGACGACGGCGTATCCACGGTGCAGCACCCGCGCCGGTGACAGCGCCGCCAGGTGGCGGCCATCGGCGGCCAGCCGGTCAGCCGACCGAATGAGGCGGTCGTTGGCCCGCCGGCGCCAATCGACAAGGAGGTGGCCGCGAGCGTGCTGGACCGCCCGGACCGCGGGGCCCCGCGAATCGATGCAGCTCAGCCGGCGGCTGGACTCGGTCAGCTGCCGCCTCGGATGAAGGACGCGAACCCGGGCCTCCGCACGAGACAAGCGGCCGGCGGCCAGGGCCGCGCCGGCCCGCACCGCGCCGTACGCATCGACCGCCGCCAGGCGCCTGGCACTCGCCTCCACGCCCACACCGACGGCAGAGCGGGCGGCGCTGCGGGCCTGCTCCAGGTCGGAGTACAGCGTCTGCCGGTCGGGAACGACTGTTGCGGCCGCGAGCGAAGGCGTGCCGCAGCGAAGGTCGGCCACCTCGTCACAGAGCGGCCGGTCGCTCTCATGCCCGATCGCCGAGACGACGGGAACCGGCGAGCCGGCGATGGCCCGGCACAGCTCCTCGTCGCTGAACGGCAGAAGCTGGGTGGCGTCACCGCCCCCACGAGCCAGGATGATCACGCCAACCTCGGGATCAGCGGCCAGCTCGTGCAGAGCCTCCATGATCGCGACGGCCGCGCCCGGGCCCGACACGCTGGTCTCACCGAACCGAACGGGGTAGCCGGGGAACCGGACCTGAACAACCGACTCAATGTCCTTGCGGACGGCCGCTTCGTGTCCGCATACGACCCCGATGGCATCCGGGAGGCGGGGGATGGGGCGCCGGGGCCGCGCCAGCAAGCCGTCCGCGTCCAGCCGCCGGCGGGCCTCGGCGATCATGGCCGCGACCGCCCCGTCACCCACGGGGGATACCTCTTCCGCGACGAGCAACAGTTCCCCGCGCTCGTTGACCCAGCTGAGCCCGCCGGTGACCTGGACCCGCTCACCGGCCACGGTGCGGCACCGGGACACCTTGGCCTGCGGGCACATCACCGTGACCTGGGCGGCCCGGTCCCGGAGGGTGAA